>NZ_JABGDE010000003.1:0-484752 GCF_041028325.1 Modestobacter sp. I12A-02662
GAAGCTAAGCCTTTCAGCGCCGATGGTACTGCCCCGGGGACGGGGTGGGAGAGTAGGACACCGCCGGACAACCATTCCCGGAACGGGGGTCAGAGCATCACTGCTCTGGCCCCCGTTTCGGCATGCCCGGGGTCGGTCGCGAGCGGCGTCACCGGTGGCGTTCCGTCAGCGACACAACAGGCCGTACCGGTGCCGGCTGCACCGCGGGGCCCGGAACGGACCGATGGCCGGCCCCCGTGCGGGGAGCCGGCCATCGTGGAGCGGCGGAGATCAGGGAACGCTGCGCCGGAGGGCCGTCCACGTCATCCCGGCGAGCACGACCGCGGCCACGGTGGGCAGCAGGATCGTGTACTCGTAGACCGACTGGTCCACCAGCCACCGACCCAGGTTGCCCCACGCCCGCTGCCACGTCAGCAGGACGCCGAGGCCGCCCACGACCAGCAACGTCGACATGCCGAGCGTCCAGAGGCCCGTCGTCCCCCAGCGCTTGGAGACCGAACCGATGCACATGCCGAGGAACGCGCAGGCGAGCATCGGCAGCGCGTAGACGGCCACCTGCAGTGCGGGGTTCCCCACGTCGATCGGCCCCGGACCCCAGAAGGCCAGGCCGACCCCCCATCCGCCGGTCGCGTTCTCCACGGCGTCCAGCAGGGTCAGGGCGGTGCCGTAGCCGAGGGCCTGCACCAGCGCGACCAGGGCGGTCCCGGCGTAGAACGTCCGCCGGCTCAGGCTCACCCCCATGGCGAACGGGAACATCTGGGTGACCGCCTGGACGAAGACGATCAGCACGGTGATGTAGAGCGACGCGAGCCCGCCGGTGAAGCCGCTGTCGCCCGCCTGCTCGGCGATGTCGCCGAGCGCCCAGATGGGCAGGTTGATGGCGAAGCTGATCCCCACGACCATCCAGGGGACGCCGAGGATCACCAGCGGGTGCACGAGGTGCATGCGGGCGACGGCGAGGAGACGGTTCATCGGGAGACCTCCTCGAGGTCGGTGCTCGGGGTCAGGGTGGGACCGGCCTCGGCGGCCCGGCTCAGCGCGACCACCAACTGCTGGATGGACGTCGGCTCCACGGTCAGGCCCAGATCGCCGGCCACCTGGCGGTCGGTCGCCGACCCGACCTGGACGATGGCGCGGGCCTGCCCGGCCATCGACTCGGTGCGGAGCACCCGGTGCACGGCACCGAACGTCGCGACGGTCGTGGCAGGTCCGGAGACGGTGAGTGCCGTGGCCCGGAGCGACTCGGCGTCGGCGTCGAGCAGCACGCGACCGCGGTCGATGAGCAGCACGTGCTCGAGCAGGTCGCTGATCTCCTCGATCAGGTGGGTCGACAGCACCACGGTGCGCGGGTGCTCGGCGTAGTCGGCGAGCAGCCGGTCGTAGAACAGCTGGCGCGCGACGGCGTCCAGCCCCAGGTACGGCTCGTCGAAGAGGGTCACCGGAGCCCGTGAGGCCAGGCCGATCACGACGCCGACGGCAGAGGTCATGCCCCGGGACAGCTTCTTGATCGGCCGCTTGGCCGGCAGGTCGAAATCGGTGAGCAGCTGCTCGGCCAGGTCCCGGTCCCAGTCCGGGTACAGCGTGGCCGCCACGTCGACGGCGTCCCGGACCCGGAAGTGGTCGGGGTAGCGCTGCCCCTCCTTGATGAAGCACAGCCGGCTGAGCACGCGGTCGTTCTCGTACGGGCGCTCGCCGAGCACCTCGACCCGGCCGGACGTGGGCACCCGGTGCCCGGTGAGCAGCTGCATCAGGGTGGTCTTCCCGGCGCCGTTGCGGCCGAGCAGCCCGGTGATCGTGTCGGCCTGCAGGACGGCGGAGACGTCGGCGAGGGCGGTGGTCCCGCGGAAGCGCATCGTCACCCGGTCCAGCGTCGCTGCCGCGCTCATGCCCCTGCCCTCCGCTCGCGCAGCATCTGGCCGATCTCGGCGACCGTGATGCCGACCTTGTCGGCCTCCGCCAGCAGCGGTGTCAGGTACTGGTCGGCGAACTCGCTGCGGCGCCGCTTCAGCAGCTGCTCGCGAGCACCGGTGGCGACGAACATCCCCACTCCTCGTCTCTTGTAGAGCACCCCGTCCGCGACCAGCTGGTTCAGGCCCTTGGCCGCGGTGGCCGGGTTGATGCGGTGGAAGGCGGCCAGCTCGTTGGACGAGGGGGCCTGGCTCTCCTCGGCGAGGGAGCCGTCGACGATCGCGTCCTCCAGACGGGTCGCGATCTGCCGGAAGATCGGGCCGGCGTCCTCGTTCACGGCGCCCCGGCACGAACGGGACGAGCCCGGTGGCTCGCTGGTTCATTACTCATGTAATGAACCATAGAACCACCGGGCTCGGTGCGGCAAGGGTGTTCACCCGGCCGGTCGGCGGGAAGCCGGCCGGCCGGTACCGGGTCAGGCCTGCGGGGTCTCCGGAGCGCCGTCGGGGCCGCCGTCCGGCGCCTGTCCGGCCAGGATCAGGTAGAGCGCCCGGCGGGCGTCGCCGAGGACCCGGGCAGCCTGGGCCAGCTGGTCGGCGTCGCCCACGCGGCCGAGCTGGTGGGTCGCACCCATCAGCTCGCCCATCAGCGCACGCAGGTCGGGCCGGTCGCCGGCGCCGCCGAACGCGGTGAACGGATCGACGTCCCCCAGTCCGGCCACGTGCGCGCGGCCGGCCTCGGTGAGCGCCACGAGCTTCCGGCCGCCCTCGGCGGTGACCAGGACCAGGCCCTCGTCCTCCAGCTGGGCGATGGTCGGGTAGACCGCCCCGGGGCTGAGCTTCCACGCGCCCCCGGTGCGCTCGGCCACGGCCTGCATCAGCTGGTACCCGTGCATCGGCTCCTCGGCGAGCAGGAGCAGCAGTGCCGTGCGGACGTCGCCGCGACCGGCGCGGCCGGGCCGCCCGCCCGGCCGTCCGCGGTGCCCGCCGCCGCGGCCGCCGGGATGCCCGGGGCCGAACGGCCCGCCGCGGTGCCCGAACGGGCCGCCGGCGCGGCCGAACGGCCCCTCGAAACCGCCGGCGTGCTCGTGCGGGTGGTGCCCGCGCGCTGCGGGCTCGCCGCCGGCGCGGGGGGCGTGGTGGTGGCGGCGATGCCGCGACCACGGGCTGGTGGGGTCCATGTCGCACCTCCGGAAGTCGTCGATGCACTCACGATATGTCGTGACCGGTCTCGCAACAAGGTCGTCATCGACGCAACAGGACCGTCACACCGGGCCGCTAGCGTCCGGGCTCCGTCGTCGACGAGGAGGGTCCCGGTGCTGCTGTCCCCGCACGAGCAGGAGCGGCTGATGCTCAGCTACGCCGCCGAGCTCGCCCGCCGTCGTCAGGCCCGCGGCCTCCGGCTGAACCTCCCCGAGGCAACCGCGATCGTCACCGACCACGTGCTCGAGGGCGCGCGCGACGGCCGGCTGGTCACCGACCTCATGCAGTCCGGTCGCACGGTCCTCACCCGGGGTGACGTCATGGACGGCGTCCCCGAGCTGCTCGAGGAGGTGCAGGTGGAGGCGACCTTCCCGGACGGGACCAAGCTGGTGACCGTCCACCACCCCATCCCGTGATCCCCGGTGAGGTCCTCCCCGCCGACGGCGAGATCGAGACCCTCCCCGGTGCGCCGCGGATCGAGCTCGCGGTGCACAACACCGGCGACCGGCCGGTCCAGGTCGGCTCGCACTTCCACTTCGCGCAGTCCAACCGCGCCCTGGTGTTCGACCGGGCGGCCGCGCACGGCCACCGGCTGGACATCGCGGCCGGCACCGCGGTCCGGTTCGAGCCGGGCATCCGCCGCACCGTGACCCTCGTGGCGCTGGCCGGCGCGCGGATCGTGCCCGGGATCAGCGCGCAGGGGGGCCTGGGCCGGTGGTGAGGCTGTCCCGCGAGCGCTACGCCCAGCTCTACGGCCCCACCGTCGGGGACCGGGTCCGGCTGGCCGACACCGACCTGCTCATCGAGGTGACCGAGGACCGCAGCGGGGGTCCGGGGCTCGCCGGGGAGGAGGCGGTCTTCGGCGGCGGGAAGGTCATCCGCGAGTCGATGGGGCAGGGGCGGGCCACCCGGGCCGAGGGCGCCCCCGACCTGGTGATCACCGGCGCGGTGGTCCTGGACCACTGGGGCGTCGTCAAGGCCGACGTCGGCATCCGCGACGGGCGGATCGTCGCCCTGGGCAAGGCCGGCAACCCCGACACGATGGACGGCGTCCACCCGGACCTGGCCATCGGCCCGGGCACCGAGGTGCTGGCCGGCAACGGCAAGGTGCTCACCGCCGGCGGCGTCGACTGCCACGTGCACTTCATCTGCCCGCAGGTCGTCCCCACCGCCCTGGGCTCCGGCGTCACCACGCTCATCGGCGGCGGCACCGGCCCGGCCGAGGGGTCCAAGGCCACCACGATCACCCCGGGCGACTGGTACCTGGCCCGGATGCTCGAGGCGATGGACCCGTTGCCGGTCAACGTCGCGCTGCTGGGCAAGGGCAACACGGTCCGCCAGGACTCCCTGGAGGAGCAGTTGCGGGCCGGCGCCAGCGGCTTCAAGCTGCACGAGGACTGGGGGTCGACGCCCGCCGCGATCGACGCGGCGCTCACCGTCGCCGGGCGCCACGGCGTCCCGGTGGCGCTCCACTCGGACACGCTCAACGAGGCCGGGTTCGTGGAGGACACGCTCGCCGCGATCGCCGGGCGGAGCATCCACGCCTACCACACCGAGGGCGCCGGGGGCGGGCACGCGCCGGACATCATCACCGTCGCCGGGCACCCCAACGTGCTCCCCAGCAGCACGAACCCGACCCGGCCGCACACGGTGAACACCCTCGACGAGCACCTCGACATGCTCATGGTCTGCCACCACCTGGACTCCAGCGTGCCGGAGGACCTGGCGTTCGCGGAGAGCCGCATCCGGCCGACCACGATCGCGGCGGAGGACCTGCTGCACGACCTCGGCGCCATCTCGATGATCGGCTCCGACGCGCAGGCGATGGGCCGGGTCGGCGAGGTGGTGATGCGCACCTGGCAGACCGCGCACGTGATGAAGCGCCGGCGGGGGTCGCTGGAGGGGGACGGTCGGGCCGACAACCTGCGCGCCCGCCGGTACGTCGCCAAGTACACGATCTGCCCGGCGGTGGCCCACGGCATCGACGGCGAGGTCGGTTCGGTGGAACCGGGCAAGCTCGCCGACCTCGTGCTCTGGGACCCGAAGACCTTCGGCGTCCGGCCGCACGTCGTCCTCAAGGGCGGGATGATCGCGTGGGCGCAGATGGGTGACGCCAACGCCTCCATCCCCACCCCGCAGCCGGTGCTTCCCCGGCCGATGTTCGGCGCGTACGGCCGGGTGCCGGCCCGGACCTCGCTGCACTTCGTCGCCCCGGCGGCGCTGGAGGCCGGGCTGGCCGACCGGCTGGCGGTGGACCGCCGGCTGGCCGCGGTCACCGACACCAGCCGGCTGGGCAAGGCCGACATGCCGGAGAACGCCGCGCTGCCGGAGATCCGGGTGGACCCGGACACCTTCACCGTCTCCGTGGACGGCGAGGTCTGGGAGCCCGAGCCGGTGCGCGAGCTGCCGTTGGCCCAGCGGTACTTCCTGTTCTGATGGCACTCGCCGCGCTGCTCACCCTCGCCGACTCCCGGCTGCCCGCCGGCGGGCACACCCACTCCGGCGGCGTGGAGCAGGCGATCGCCGCGGGGGTGGTCACCGACGCGGCGTCCCTGGCGGTGTTCCTGCGCCGGCGGCTGGCGACGTCCGGGGCGGTCGCGGCCGGCCTGGCCGCGGCCGCCTGCCGGGCTGCCGGGGACGCAGACCCGGCCGCAGCGCTGTCCCGCCTGGACGCGGAGGCGGACGCCCGGACCCCCTCCCCGGCGCTGCGAGCCGCCTCGCGGCAGCAGGGGCGCGGGTTGGTGCGGGTGGGCGGCCGGGCCTGGCCGCACCCCGCCTGGGCGGCGCTCCCTCCTCACCCGCACCACCCCGTCGCCCTGGGCGTCGCGGCAGCGGCGGGCGGGCTCGGGCCCGCCGATGCCGCCGCCGCGGGCGCCTACCTCGCGGTCAGCGGGCCGGCGACTGCAGCCCAGCGGCTGCTCGCGATGGACCCGATCACCGTCGCCGCCGTCACCGCCCGCCTCGCGCCCGAGGTGGACGAGGTCGCGTCGACGTCGGCCGCGGCGCTGCCCGCGGCTGCCGACCCCCTGCTCGACCTGCTCGCCGAAGTGCACGCCGCACGGAAGGACCGGTTCTTCGCCTCATGACCCTCATCGGGAGTCCAGATGCCGCCTGACCACGACCTGGACGACTACGTCGACCCGTACGCACCGGGCCACCGGCACGGCGGGCCGCTGCGCGTGGGGCTCGGCGGGCCGGTCGGCTCCGGCAAGACCGCGCTGGCCGCGGCGCTGTGCCGCACCCTGGGCGGCGAGTTCGACCTCGCCGTCGTCACCAACGACATCTACACGACCGAGGACGCCGACTTCCTCCGCCGCAACGCCGTCCTGCCCGACGACCGGATCGAGGCCGTCCAGACCGGCTGCTGCCCGCACACCGCGATCCGCGACGACATCACCGCCAACCTCGACGCCGTGGAGCTGCTGGAGTCCCGCCACCCCGAGCTGGAGCTGGTCTTCGTCGAGTCCGGCGGCGACAACCTGACCGCGTCGTTCAGCTACGGGCTGGTCGACGTGCAGGTGTTCGTGGTCGACGTCGCCGGCGGGGACAAGGTGCCGCGCAAGGGCGGACCGGGCGTCACCGGCGCCGACCTGCTCGTGGTCAACAAGACCGACCTCGCGCCGCTCGTCGGGGCCGACCTCGGCGTGATGCGGCGGGACGCCGACGCGGTTCGTGGGGGGAAGCCCACGCTGCTGATCTCGCTGCGCGAGGACCCGGCCGCCACCCCGGTGGCCGAGTGGGTGCGGGAGCAGGTCCGCGCGAGGGCCCTGCAGACCACTCCGTGAGGACGCTCGTCGAGGTGGTCGCCCGGCGCGGTCCGGGCGGTCGGACGGTGCTGCCGGTGATGCGGGCCAGCGGGCAGCTCGCCGTCCGCCGGACCGGCGCCGCCTCCGTGCACCTCGTCGCGACCGCGTTCGGCCCGCTGGGCGGGGACGACGCGGAGATCCGGCTCGTGGTCGAGGAGGGTGCCCGGCTCAGCGTCCACACGGTGGCCGCGGCCGTGGTGCTGCCGCAGCGGGGCGCGTCGCCGCCGTCCCGCCAGGCGGTGCGGGCGGAGGTGGCCGGCACGTTGGACGTGGCTCCGGAGCCCACCGTGGTCACCGCGCGCGCCGCCCACGAGGCCGACCTGCTGGTGCAGCTCGGGCCGGACGGCGCGCTCACCGCCACCGAGCAGGTGCTGCTCGGCCGGGCGGGGGAGCAGCCGGGCCGCTGGACCGGCACCGCCCGCGTCGAGCGCGACGGCCGCCCGCTGCTGCACACCGCGGTCAGCCTCGGCCCCGGGGCGCCGGCCTGGCTGCCGCCGGTCGCGCCGCGCGCGTACGTCTCCACGCTGCGGCTCGGCGGCGACGCCCCGGCCGGGGTCGGGACCGCCGACGACGCCGTGCGGTTGCCGCTGCCCGGCGGATGGGTGGCCACCGCGTGGGGCGCGGAGCTGCCCGAGGCGGTCGCCCGGCTGGCCGCCGTCACGGCCCCGCCGACGAGCCGCTGGCCGTGGCGCGGTGATGCGGGCCCGACCGTGGACGGAGCCCTGCCGCCGGACCGTTCCGCGGGGTGGGCATCATGCCTCCGTGCGAACCGCTGACCTCCTCGTCCACGACGCCGAGCTGATCGCCACCGTCGACGACGCCCGCCGCGAGCTCCCCGGTGGGTGGGTGGCGGTCACCGACGGCGTGGTCAGCGGACTCGGCGGACCCGCCGACGCCGAGCCGGAGGCCGCCCGCCGGGTGGACGCCCGGGGCTGCCTGGTCACCCCGGGCCTGGTCAACACCCACCACCACCTGTACCAGAACCTCACCCGCGCCTACGCGCCCGCGCTGACCGGCGGGCTGTTCGACTGGCTGGTCACCCTCTACCCGCTGTGGGCGCGGCTGGACGAGGAGGCCGCGCACGTCAGCGCGTTCGTCGGGCTGGCCGAGCTGGCGCTGTCGGGGTGCACGACGTCCACCGACCACCTGTACGTGCACCCGGCCGGCGGCGGCGACCTGATCACCGCGGAGGTGGCGGCCGCCCGGGAGCTGGGAGTGCGGTTCCACCCTTCCCGCGGGTCGATGTCCCTGTCCGTCAAGGACGGCGGCCTGCCGCCGGACTCCGTCGTGCAGGACGACGACACGATCCTGGCCGACTCGCAGCGCCTGGTGGAGGCGCACCACGACCGCTCGCCCACGGCGATGACCCGGATCGCGCTGGCCCCCTGCTCGCCGTTCAGCGTGTCCACCGCGCTGATGGCCCGCACCGCCGAGCTGGCCGAGTCGCTCGACGTGCGGCTGCACACGCACCTGGCCGAGACCCAGGACGAGGATGCCTTCTGCCTGGAGACCTTCGGGCGGCGGCCGGTCGACTACCTGTCCGACGTCGGCTGGATGACCGACCGGGTGTGGCTGGCCCACGTGGTCTGGCCCTCCCGCGAGGAGGTCGCCCGGCTCGGGACCGCACGGGTCGGGGCGGCGCACTGCCCGTCGTCCAACATGATCCTCGGCAGCGGCCTGGCCCCGGTCGCCGAGCTGCGGGCCGCGGGTGCGCCGGTCGGGCTCGGGGTCGACGGGTCGTCGTCGGCGGACTCGGCGTCGCTGTGGCTGGAGGCGCGCACCGCGATGCTGCAGGGCAAGCTGCGGCAGGGCGCGGCGGCGATGTCGGCCCGCGACGCGCTGGAGGTCGCCACCCGGGGCGGCGCGGCCTGCCTGGGCCGGACCGGGGAGATCGGGCAGCTGTCGGTCGGCGCGTGCGGCGACCTCGCCGTCTGGTCGCTGGAGGGCGTGCAGTTCGCCGGGGCGCTGTCCGACCCGGTCGAGGCCTGGCTGCGGTGCGGCCCGGTGGCCGCGCGGCACACCGTCGTCGGCGGGCGGTTCGTGGTGGAGGACGGCGTCGTGACCCACCCCGGGCTGGAGGAGCAGCTCGCCGTCCACCGGCGGGTCTCCGCGCGCCTCCAGGCCCCGCTCACCTGATCGGCCCCGTCCAGAGGCCCGCCCCGAGCGTGCGAGGGGTGAGGGGGACGGGGTCCTCCCTCAGGAGAGGGAGCCGCGGGCGACGCTGACGCCGGAGTGGGTCGGGTCGCCGTCCAGCGGCTCCACCGAGACGTCCACGACCGGATAGGCGGTCAGGTCGACGCCGGGCGGCAACGGCAGCACGGTGTCCCCGGCGGTCACCGCACCGACCTGCACCATCCGCTGCGCGTCGGGCTGCAGCAGCCACACCTCGTAGTAGCCGTCGTCCAGGGACGGCGCCGAGAGGTCCACCTGGAGCAGCCGGTGCCCGTCCGCCTCCCGGACCTCGGCCCGGCCGGAGGCGTCCTCCCCGGCCAGCGCGTCGAGCCCGGCGGTGGCGACCACCGTGCCCGACGGGCCGTCGTCCCGGGTGACCGCCACCGCACCGGCGCCGACGGCGATGCCCGCCGCCACCGCGGCGGCGAGCGCGAGCCAGCGGCGGGCCGGACGGCGCAGCGGGACCACCGGCGCCAGGGGAGGCTCGGACGGCGGGGGAGGCTGGGACGGCGGGACGGCGGACACCCCGGTCGCGGCGGCGATCCCCGCCCACAGGTGCGGCGGCGGGGGCACCGGGGCGCCCGGCGCAGCGAGCTCCGGCACGGCGAGCACCTCGACGCTGCGCCGCAGGGACGCGACCTCCCGCCGGCACTCCTCGCACCCGGCCAGGTGCTCGGCGTCCTCGGCGGGCAGCGGCTCGCGGAGGGCGGCGAGCGCGAGCGTCTCAGGACTGCAGTGCTGCACCGTCCACCTCCAACCGGGTCCGCAGGCGCTCGAGGGTGCGCCGGATGTGGCTCTTCACCGTGCCCAGCGGCAGCCCGGTGCGCTCGGCGATCTGGCTGTGCGTGAGGTCGGCGAAGAAGGCCAGCTCGATGATGCCGCGCTGCGGCTGGCCGAGGCGGTCCAGCTCGCGCAGCAGCAGCAGCCGGTCGGCGACGAGCGCGGCCAGGCCGTCGTCCGGCCCGCGCTCAGGCCGGGACCGGGCGTCGACGACGGCGGCCTCGGCCAACCGGCGCTGCCGCTCCCGCCGGGCCCACACGTCGGCGATCTTGTGCCGGCAGACGCCGACCAGCCAGGCGGCCAGCGGTCCCTCGTCGGGGCGGTAGCCGGTCCGGCCGGTCCAGGCGGAGATGAAGGTCTGCTGCGTGACGTCCTCGGCGTCCGGGCCGGCGCCGAACGCGCGCACCGCCATGCCGTGCACGATCCCGGCCCACCGCTCGTAGGCCTCGGCGAGCGCCCGCTCGTCGCCCGCGCGGAACCGACGGCCGACGGAGTCGTCGTCCGGCTCGAGGGACTCCCCGGGAATCGGCGCCGACCGCACGTCCTGACCGTAGGGGGTCGCCGTCCGGCTCGGCAGGCCGAGGGTCGCCGTCACGCCGGGACCGCCACGACGACGACGTTGTCCCGGTAGCTGCCCAGCTCGGGGAGGAACGGTCCGCCACAGGTCAGCAGGACCAGCCGCGGATCACCGTTCCGGGCGAACAACGCGGCCAGCGGCAGGGCCTGCTTCTCGACCAGCTCGCGGCTCACCACCCGCCACCGGGTGACGGTCCCCGCGGCGTCGGTGACCTCGACGGTCTGCCCGGGTTCCACCGAGCGCAGGGCGGCGAGCGGGCCCAGCCCCTGCTCGACGCCGTCCACGTGCCCGGCGAGCACCGCGGAACCCGGCTGACCGGGTACCGGGCCGAACCGGTACCAGCCGACCCGATCGACGTCGGCGGGCAGCTCCATGAGCCCGTCCCCGGTGACGCCGACGGGGTCGACGGCTGCCGTGACGCCCGATCCCGGCACGCTCACCGCCACCGGTGCGGCCGCCGGGTCCGGGACGGCCGCCGGAGCGGCGTCCCGGACCGTCACCGGGGGGAGGACGCCTGCGGGCGGCTGCGGAGCCAGGACCGGGCGGAGGAGGACGTCGCCGACCGGCGACCCCAGTGCCTGGGTCACGGGCACCCCGGCCGACGACGGCGGACGGGCCACCGCCCAGGCCGCGGGCGCGCCGCCCGCCACCGCGAGGCCGGCCACCAGGCCCACCACGGCTCGCCGCACGACGTCCTCCTCCCCGGTGCCGGCCGTCAGCGGCGGCCGAGGACCAGCCGCCGGCCGGCCACCGCGGCGCCGGTCAGGCCGAGCGCGGACACCGCCAGCACGCTCATCGGCAGGCCGGCGTCGTCGGCCAGGCCGGCCGAGCCGGCGGGGACGCCACCGGGTGCGGAGGACGCGTTCCCGAGCTCCTGCACCGCCAGCTGGTAGCCGGCCTCGGAGCTGCCCCAGGCGTAGACGGCGGTGGCCGTGCCCTCGGCGAGCGGCAGGTCGGCCGGGCCGATCGCCACCGTCTCGGTGCCGGCCAGGACCACGTCGGCCGAGATGGTGCCGGCCGGGACGGTCAGCGTCGCCTCGTTCGGGTTCGTGAGCCCCGGCGCGACCACCTGCCCGCCGGCGCGGACGTCGACCGCGGGTGCGGCCGCGGCGTGCCGGACGGTGACCCGGGCCTGACCGGCGGGCACCGGGGTGACGTCGTTGACGAACGGGGTGAGGGTCGGTGTGCCGCCCTCGGTGAGGTGGGCGACGACCGTGGCGTTCGCCCCGGCGGGCACCTGGACGCCGGTGGCCGACGCGGCCGGCTGGGTGGACGCCGGGTCGGAGCCGGCCGGGTAGATGGCCAGGTCGTAGCTGCCCGCGGGCAGCGACACGGGGTCGGTGAGGGTGCCCGGCGCGAAGTCGGACAGGAGCTCCTCGCCGTTGGCGTAGACGTCGACGGTCACCCCCGGCACACCGTGCAGCACCGAGACGCTGGCGGTGTCCGCCGCCGCCGCGGGGCCGGCAGCGAGGACGACGGCGAACGCTCCGGTGGCGCCGGCGGCGAGAGCGAGGGAACGGGACCTGGTCACGGTGGTGTCCTTCCGGTGGGGGCGTGCCTGACACACCTCCTTCCGCGGCACCCCCGCCGGTGGATGCAGCCGTGTCCGGGACCCGATCCCGATGAGTCCGCTCGACAGGTGGCCGTCCGGGTGACCGGGCAGGATGGGGCGGTGCCGTTCCGCAGCGATCGGCGCGCGCCCGGTGGTCGCAGGCTGCACTCGAGGCCGGGGACTGACCTGGGCTCGAGCGGGTAGGGGAACGACGGGACACGGCTGCCTGGATGGTGGCGTCGCGACGGCAGGACGGAGACCAGCGGCATGGACGGGGCAGCCGGGTCCGGGGTGCACCGCGGGCTCCTCGCCGCCTCGGACGCCGAGCTGGTCGACGGGATGGTCGCCTTCGTCTGCGCCGGGCTGGACGCGCGCCAGCCGGTGGTGGTGGCCTGCACGGAGCCGACCGCGGCGCTGCTGCAGAAGGAGTTCCCCGACCACGACGAGATCTCCTGGCCCGACTGGTCCGACGTCTACGGGAACGGCCCGGCCGCCGCGATCACCGCCGTCCGCCGGCTGGGCGCGCGGCACCGGGGGTCGGGCGCGGCCGCGGTGCGCGTCGTCCTCGAGCCGGTGCCCGCGTCCGGTGAGGACACCTGGCGGGAGTGGCAGCGCTACGACGCCGTCCTCGACCACACGCTCACCGAGGCCGCCGAGCTCGGCGAGGGCGACCTGGTCGTGCTGTGCGTGTTCGACGCCCGCCGGGTGCCCGGTCCGCTGCTGGACGCCGCGCGCGCCACCCACCCGGTGCTCCTCGTCGACGGCCAGGACGCGCCGAACCCGGCGGCCGTCGAACCCGAGCACTACCTCGCGACGCTCCCGGTGCCGCCGGAGCCGCTGGAGGAGACCGAACCGCTGGTGCGCGCCGACTCGGTCCGTGACCTGCGCGGGCTGCGCCGCGCCCTGGCCGCCCGCGCGGCCGACGCGAGCCTGCCGGCCGGCTCGGAGCCGGCGCTCGAGGACTTCCTGCTGGCCGTCGACGAGATGACGACCAACGCCCTGCGCCACGGGCGGCCGCCGGTCGACCTGCGGCTGTGGGCCGACGAGAAGCGGCTGGTCTGCACCGTCACCGACCGCGGCACGGGGCTGCGGGACCCGTTCATCGGCTACGGCCCGGCGCACGGCGACGACCTGTCGCTGGGCGGGATGGGCCTGTGGCTGGCGCGGCAGCTGTGCGACCACGTCGACATCACCCCGACCGAGGACGGCGTCCGCGTGCGGCTGACCACCGTCCTGGGATGAGCATGGTCGCCGGCGACCGCGACCGGGACACCGCCGGGCGGGCCCGCAACGCCCGGCCCCGGGACGCGCTGGGCCGCCCGCTGCCCCGCGGCGCGGAGGGGGAGCCGCGCGCGCCGGAAGGCGTCGTCCGCACGCCGGAGGCCACGCTGGCCGAGGCGCAGGCGCTCCTGGACGCCGGCCGCCCGTTCCACGCCCACGAGGTCCTCGAGGACGCGTGGAAGACCGGGCCCGCCGACGAGCGGGACCTCTGGCGCGGGCTGGCGCAGCTCGCCGTCGGGCTCACCCACGCCGCCCGGGGCAACGCGGCCGGCGCCGGCACGCTGCTCGGCCGGGCCGCGCGGTCCCTCGGCACCGCCGGGGTCGCGGCCGGGCGGCACGGGGTGGACGTCGCCGGGCTGCTGCGCTGGGCCGAACCGCGGGCTGCCGCCGCGCAGACCGGGGCACCGGTCGACCTGACGCCACCCCGGCTGCGGTCGACCGGAGCGGAGGTCACCCGGTGACCGGCGACCTCGCCCGCTCCTTCGACGACCTCACCGAGGAGGCGCTGCGCGCGTCGGGCAGCCTGAAGTGGACGCGGTACGGCGACGCCATCGGGGCCTTCGTCGCCGAGATGGACTTCGGGACGGCGCCGGCGGTCACCCGGGCACTGCACCGGGCCGTGGACGCCGCCGCCTTCGGTTACCTGCCCGCCCCGACGGCGCGGGCCCTCGCCGAGGCCTGCGCCGCGTGGCAGGCCGACCGGTACGGCTGGCCCGTCCCCGCCGAGCGCGTGGCGCCGCTGGCCGACGTCGTCGCCGGCCTGCAGGCCGCGATCGAGCACTTCACCCCGGCCGGCACGCCGGTGGTCCTGCCGACCCCGGCGTACATGCCCTTCCTGGTCGTCCCGCGGCTGCTGGGCCGGGAGATCGTCGAGGTGCCGCTGGCCCCCGGCCCGGACGGGCGGCTGACCTACGACCTCCCGGCGCTGGACCGGGCCTTCGCCGCGGCCGGCGGTGGGCTGCTGGTGCACGTCAACCCGCACAACCCGGTCGGCCGGGTGTTCACCGAGGCCGAGCAGCTGGCCCTCGCCGAGGTCGTGGAGCGGCACGGCGTCCGGGTGTTCTCCGACGAGATCCACGCGCCGCTGGTGTACCCGGGCTCGGTCCACCGGCCCTACGCCTCCCTCTCCCCGGTCACGGCCGGGCACACGGTCACCGCCGCCTCGACGTCCAAGGCCTGGAACCTGCCCGGGCTCAAGTGCGCGCAGCTGCTGCTGTCCAACGACGCCGACGCCGCGCACTGGGCGCAGGTCGGCCAGCACGCGGCGCTCGGCTGCTCGACCCTCGGGGCGATCGCGAGCACGGCGGCGTTCCGCGACGGCGCGGGCTGGCTGGACGACGTCCTGGGCTACCTCGACGGCAACCGCCGGTTGCTCGCCGACCTGCTGGCCGCGCACCTGCCGCAGGTCCGGTACACGCCGCCGGAGGGCACCTACCTGGCCTGGCTGGACTGCCGGGAGCTGGGGATCGAGGAGCCGCTGGGCGAGTTCTTCCTGCGGGAGGCCGGCGTGGCGCTGGTGGACGGGCTCGAGTGCGGGCGGGCCGGCGCCGGGCACCTGCGGCTCACCCTGGCCACCCCGCGCCCGGTGCTGGAGACCGTCGTGCAGCGGATGGCCGCCGCCGTCCGCCCCTGACCCCGGGCGGCCATGTTGGCCAACATGGCCACTTCCGGGGGACGGCGCGGGGTTGTGCCCGCGTGGATCATGGGCGGGTGCCCGAGTTGCCCGAGGTGGAGGCGCTGGCGGCGTTCCTGCGGGAGAACGCCGTCGGCCGTGTGATCGCGCGCGTGGACCTGGCCGCCGTCCAGGCGATCAAGACCTTCGACCCGCCGCTGTCGGCGCTGTCCGGGCTGGAGGTCACCGGGGCGGCCCGGCACGGCAAGTTCCTCGACCTCGACGTCTCGGGGCTGCACCTGGTCGTGCACCTGGCCCGGGCCGGCTGGCTGCACTGGCGGGAGGCCCTGCCGCCCGCGCCGCCCAAACCGGGCCGGGGGCCGCTGGCGCTGCGCGCCCACCTCGATGACGGGAACGGCTTCGACCTCACCGAGCAGGGGACCCGCAAGGGCCTGGCGGTGTACGTCGTCCGGTCGCCGGCGGAGGTGCCCGGCATCGCCCGGCTCGGGCCGGATGCGCTCGACGTGGACGCCGAGCGGCTCGGTGCGCTGCTGGCCGGCCGGCACGGCCAGCTCAAGGGCACGCTCACCGACCAGACGGTGCTCGCCGGGATCGGCAACGCGTACTCCGACGAGATCCTGCACGCCGCCCGGCTGTCGCCGTTCCGGATGGCCGACAAGCTCACCGACGACGAGCTGCTCCGGCTGCACGCGGCGCTGCGGGAGACGCTGCTGGGCGCCCTGGACCGCCAGCTCGGTCAGCGGGCGGCGACGATGAAGGGCGAGAAGCGCGCGGGCCTGCAGGTGCACGCCCGCACCGGGCTGCCCTGCCCGGTCTGCGGCGACACGGTGCGCGAGGTGTCCTTCGCCGACACGTCGCTGCAGTACTGCCCGACCTGCCAGACGGGCGGCAAGCCGCTGGCCGACCGGCGGATGTCCAAGCTGCTCCGCTGAGCGGGACGCGGTCCGCGCCCCGCCCAGCGGAGCAGGTCAGCGCCCGGCGTGGACGGCGTCGAAGCCGACCCGGTCGACCTTCTTGTGGTAGCGGGTGCCCAGGATGCCGCCGAGCACGGCCCCCGCGAGCGTGGCGGCCAGGACGGCGACCAGCGCGATGATGCCCGCGGTCGTCGCGGTGCCCTCGTTGACCGGGATCCGCGGCAGGTCCAGCTGGGCGAGCACGTTGTACTGCGAGCCGAAGACCAGCCCGGCGAGCGCCAGCAGGAGCACGACCAGCAGGCCGATCACCCACACGGCGACGCCCTGCTTGGCCCCGCTGAAGCGGGACATCCGCGCGGCGACGTACCCGCCGGCCAGGTAGGCGAGGAACAGCACCACCAGCAGCGCGATGCCACCGCCCAGCCCGATCCCGGCGGCCGAGCTGACCGCCTCGTCGACGCTCACCCCCTGGGTCAGGCCGACCGCGACACCCCCGGCGGACAGCAGCGCGACGAGCAGCACCGCCAGCCCGTTGGCCGACAGCCACCCGAAGAACGCCGGGCCCCAGTGGATGCCGCCGTAGCGGGCCCGCTGCGCGTCGACCACGTCCTTCCGGGACACCGCGGCGGGGGGTGCCACGGTCCGGGGCCGGTCGGCGTCCGGGCGCAGCTCCTGGGTGGACTGCCGGTTGACGCCGGTGCCCGAGGTGGGCAGCACCTGGGTCGTCTCGCTGTCGGCCCGGGTGCTGGGCGGGGTGCTCCCCGCGGAGCCGGCGGGAACGGCATGGGACCCACCGCCGCCCGGTGGGACGTCCGCGGCGTGGTTGCCGCTGAACTTGGCGCGGATCGTGTCGGTCACCCGGTGGCCGTCGCTGGGCATGGTCGTCCTCCTGTTGACCCTGAGCTGGATCAGTTGGCGCGTGGATGCCCGTTCCGCGAGGTGATCAATCCTCCGGCGGCGCGGGCCGCCGCGGAGGAGGCCAGGATGGGCGGCATGGCGTGGGTGACGTTCGACCTGTTCAGTGCCCTGATCGACTCCCGCACCGGTGGGACGGCGGCGTTCGACCGGATCGCGGCGGGACACGGCTGGGACGTCGCCGGCCGCGACCTCTACGACGACTGGGACGCGCGCAACAAGGGCTCGCAGAAGGACCTCCCGGCGGAGCCGTGGGTGACCTTCGCCGAGCACAGCCGGCGGGCGCTGGCGGCGGCCTACGCCGCGCGGGGGCTGCGGGCCGACCCGGCCGGGGACGCGGCCGCGCTGCTGGCAACCCTGCCGGACTGGCCGCTGTGGCCCGACGTCGAGGCCGGGCTCACCGAGGTCGCCCGCGACCACCGGGTGGGCATCCTGTCCAACGTCGACGACGAGCTGTTCCGCCGCACCCGGGCCGCGGCCCTGGTCGACGACGACGCGGTGCTCACCAGCGAGCGGCTGCGCGCCTACAAGCCGCACCCGGACATCTACCGGCGGGCGGCGGAGGCGGGCGTCGACGTGCACGTGCCGGCGTCCGCCCGGGACACCCGGGGAGCGCTCGAGGCCGGGCTGGCGGTGGTCCGGGTCGCCCGGCCCGGGCACCGGGTGGACCCGGCCGGCCCCCAGCCGCGGTACGAGGTCGAGGACCTCACCCAGCTCCCGGCCGTGCTGGTCAGCGCCGCGAGCTGAACCGCCGGGCCGGGCCGGGCCGGCGGTTCCCGTCCTCCGCCGGCAGCGGGGCACGCGGTGCGTCGTCGGCCGAGCCGACGGCGGTCCACCAGTCGGTGAGCGGCGGCGGGGCCAGGACGTCGACGCGCTCCCCGGGCCGCGGGACGACGACCGTCACGTCCCGGGCCTGCGCCGCGGCGACCAGCCGGTCCACCGGCTCGGCCCAGCGGTGGAAGGCCAGGTTGAACGTCGCCCAGTGGATGGGGACGAGGACCTGCCCGCCGAGGTCCCCGTGCGCCCGCACCGCCTCCTCGGGGTCCATGTGGATGGCGTGCCAGGCGTCGTTGTAGGCGCCGATCGGCTGCAGGGTCAGGTCGAAGGGGCCCAGCCGGGCGCCGATGCCGGCGAAGGCGGGGGTGTAGCCGGTGTCCCCGCCGAAGAAGACCCGGTGCTCGGGCCCGGCGACCACCCAGGAGGACCACAGCGTGGTGTCCCGGGCGAAGAACCGCCCGGAGAAGTGCCGGGCCTCGGTGCAGGTCAGCGTCAGCCCGGCGACCGTGGCCGACTGGTCCCAGTCGAGCTCGACGATCCGGTCCTCCGGCACGCCCCAGCCGCGCAGGTGCACGCCGATGCCCAGCGGGACGACGAACGGCGCCGACTGGGTGCGCACCAGCGCGCGGACGGTCGGCAGGTCGAGGTGGTCGTAGTGGTCGTGGCTGATCAGCACGGCGTCGACCGGGGGGAGGCCGGCGATGCTGACCGGCACCGGGTGCAGCCGGGTCGGGCCGAGCAGCGGGGACGGCGAGACCCGTTCGGCCCACACCGGGTCGACCAGCACCCGGCGCCCGTCCACCTCCAGCAGCGCGCTGGAGTGCCCGTACCAGGTGACCGCCAGCGCGCCCGCCTGCTCGGGCACCTCGGGTCGGGCCAGCGGCACCGGGGCGCCGGGCAGCCCCTTGTGCCGGTCCTCGTGCCACTGGCGCAGCAGCCCGCTGCGGGGGGTCGCCGGTTCGAGGGCGGGCGTCGGCATCGCGTTGTGGAAGCGGCCCTCGGCGAACTGCGGCGAGCCCGTGACGGTGGGACGCAGCCGCCGCTGGCTGGCGCCCAGCGCGGTGGGCAGCCCCCAGGCGGCCCGGACGACCCAGCTGGCTCCTCCGGCGAGCGCGGCGGCAGCGGTCAGTACGGCGGTACGGCGGATCATCGGCACACCTCCAGCATCCCCTGCCGGGCTGGACGGTGGCTGGGTGGCCGGCCGGGGGGCACTCAACGGAGGAAGGTGACCGGCTCGGGAGTACCCGACCAGGTGACGGTCGTCCGGGCCGGCTCGGTGCGGGCGACCACCCGCCCGCCCCGCAGCACCAGGGTGCGCGGTGCCACCAGCCGCAGCGCGTCGACGTCGGTGGGCGCGTCGAAGACGACCAGGTCGGCGGGGTCGCCCGGGCGGAGCCGGTTCTCCGGGAGGCCCAGGGTGCGGGCGGCGTCGGTGGTGATCATGTCGATCAGCCGGGGCAGCTCCTCGTCGCCGCTCAGGTGCGCCAGGTGGGCCAGCACGAACGCGCACTGGAGGGGGTCGCCGTAGCCGAGCGGGTACCAGGGGTCCATCACCGAGTCGTGGCCGATGCTCACGGTGATCCCGGCCTCCTGGAGCTGCTTCACCCGGGTGTTGCCGCGGCGCACCGGGCCGGTGTCGAACCGGCCCTGCAGGACCGCGTTGTCCAGCGGGTTGGTCACGAAGTGCATGCCGGACCGGGCCAGGTTGCCGATCAGGCGGTGGGCGTAGGCGGCGTTGTAGGAGTGCATGGCGGTCGTGTGCGAGGCGGTGACCCGGCCGGCCATTCCCCGGCGGATCGTCTCGGCCGCCATGACCTCGACGAACCGGGAGTGCTCGTCGTCGGTCTCGTCGCAGTGCACGTCGACCATCAGCCCCCGCTCGTCGGCCAGCGCCATCAGCCAGCGCACCGACTCCACGCCGTCCTCGCGGGTGAGCTCGTAGTGCGGGATGCCGCCGACCACGTCCGCTCCGAGGTCGACCGCCCGCTCCATCAGCTGCTGGCCGTCGGGGAAGCCGAGGATGCCCTGCTGCGGGAAGGCGACCAGTTGCAGGTCGACCATGTCGCGCACCTCCTCGCGCAGCTCGACCAGCGCCCGCAGCGCGGTGAGCTGCGGATCGCAGACGTCGACGTGGCTGCGCACGGCCTGCACGCCGTTGGCGACCTGCCAGCGCAGCACCTGCCGCACCCGCTGCTGCACGTCCTCGACCGTGAGCTCGCGCACCCGGTCGGCCCAGACGGCGATCCCCTCGAACAGCGAGCCGCTGACGTTGGGCCGCGGCTGGCCGACGGTGAGCACCGCGTCGAGGTGGATGTGCGGCTCGACGAGTGGCGGCGTCACCAGCCGACCGCCGAGGTCGATCGTCTCCCGGGCGTCCTGGCCGGTGGCCTCGACGAGGACGCCCCCGTCGACGGCTATGTCCACCCTCGCGGGGCCCCCAGAGGCGGTGGTCCGCGGCAGGACGGCGTTGCGCAGCAGCAGGTCGATCATGTCGCCCACCCTGGCAGGCGCCGGGCATCCGGAGGTGGACTCCTCAGCCCGCGATCGCCGCCACCGGCGGGGTCCGCGCCGCCCGCCGGGCGGTTGCCGACACCGAACAGCGCGATCACCACCGCGATGCCGAGCAGGCCGGTGACCACGAGCAGCCGCACGTCGAGCACCGAGTCCAGCGCGGCCCGCTCGCTGGCCAGGCCGCTGACGGACGCACGGCGTCGAACGTGCGGCCGGCCAGGGCGTCGAGGCTCACGAAGGGCACCTGCCGTTCCTCACGGGACGACGTCACGGGACCCGTTCCGCGTCCGCTCCGCTCCTCGCTCGCTGGCGCTCGCTGCGATGCCCACGGACGCGTCACGGGACGACCGTCACCGGCCAGCGGCCCAGCCGCACCAGCCGCACCGCGACCGATCCGACCACCCGGTGCCCGGCCTGTTCCGACGCCCCGACGAGGACGGCGTCGGCCGGCAGCGCGTCGGCGACCCGGGCGATCTCGGTGACCGGGTCGCCGCGGGCCGTGCGGTACTCCGCGTCCACCCCCAGGTGCTGCGCCGCGTGGGCGAGCTCGGCGCGTAGCTCGGCGTCCACCTCTGCAGTGGCGTCCCGGATGACCGCCTGGGCGGCCGGCACCCACCCGGCCATCGGCGGTGCCGGCTCGGCGACGTACACGGCCACCAGCCGGGACGCCTGCCGGCGGGCCAGCCCGGCCGCGTACGCCGCCGCGCGCAGCGACGTCGGCGAGCCGTCGACCCCGACCAGGATGACCCGGGGGCCGTCGGTGCCGCGCTCGAACCGGTCCCGCGAGCTCACCGGGGAATCGTCCACCCGGACCGGTGCCCGGCGCCTCCCGGGGCCCCGCCGTGACCGGCCGTCCGGCCGCGCGGACTCCGCGCGTCACCCGGGAGGGTGTTCGGGACGGGTTCGACCGCGCCAACTCCCCTGGTGGGTGTGCAGACCCTATGGTGACGACGATCACCCTCAGGCGACGCACAGCGAGGTGCCCCGTGACCGAACCGACCGAACGCAGGTTGCTCACCCCGGAGGAGTACCGGGCGGCGCAGAACTCCCCGGAGTTCGCCGAGCTCCGCCGCAAGTTCCGCAGCTTCGCCGTCCCGATGACCGTGGCCTTCCTGGTGTGGTACCTGCTCTACGTGCTGCTGTCGACCTACGCGCAGGACTTCATGTCCACCCGGGTGTTCGGGAACGTCAACGTCGGGCTGCTGCTCGGCCTCGCGCAGTTCGTCACCACGTTCCTGATCACCCAGCTCTACGTCCGGCACGCCGGCAAGAGCACCGACCCCATCGCGGACGAGATGCGCAACCGGCTCGAGGCCCACGAGTTCGCCGCGCCCTCCTCCGGCGAGGAGGCACCCCGTGGCTGACGTCCTCGCCGCCGAGAGCGTGACGATCGGCAACCCGGCGATCAACATCTCGATCTTCGGCGTGTTCGTCCTCATCACGCTGTTCATCACGTTCCGGGCCAGCCGCACGAACAAGAGCGCCGCGGACTACTACGCCGCCGGGCGGAACATCACCGGGACGCAGAACGGTCTGGCCATCGCCGGCGACTACCTGTCCGCCGCCTCGTTCCTGGGCATCGCGGGCGCGATCGCCCTCTACGGCTACGACGGGTTCCTGTACTCCATCGGCTTCCTCGTCGCCTGGCTCGTGGCACTGCTGCTCGTCGCCGAGCTCATGCGGAACACCGCACGCTTCACCATGGCCGACGTCCTGGCCTTCCGGATGCGCCAGGGGCCGGTCCGCACCGCGGCGGCGATCTCGACGCTGGCGGTCTCGCTCTTCTACCTGCTCGCCCAGATGGCCGGGGCCGGTGGGCTGGTCGCCCTGCTGCTGGGTGTGAGCGGTCCGGTCGCCGAGGCTCTGGTCGTCACCGTCGTCGGCGCGCTGATGATCTTCTACGTGCTCGTCGGCGGCATGCGCGGCACCACCTACGTGCAGATGATCAAGGCGACGCTGCTGATCGCCGGCGCGTTCGTGATGACCGTCTGGGTGCTGGGCAAGTACGGCTTCAGCCTCTCCGCCCTGCTCGGGGGGGCCGTGGACCGGGTCGGTCCGGCCGTGCTCGACCCGGGCGCCCAGTACGGCCTCAGCGGGACGACGAAGCTTGACTTCATCAGCCTGGGGCTGGCGCTGGTGCTGGGCACCGCCGGCCTGCCGCACGTGCTGATGCGCTTCTACACCGTGCCGACGGCGAAGGACGCCCGTAAGTCGGTGGTCTGGGCGATCTGGCTGATCGGCATCTTCTACCTGTTCAGCCTGGTGATCGGCTACGGCGCCGGCGCCCTGGTGGGTTCCGAGGCGATCCTCGGGGCCCCGGGCGGGGTCAACGCCGCGGCACCGCTGCTCGCCTTCGAACTCGGTGGCACCGTGCTGCTGGGCATCATCGCCGGCGTCGCGTTCGCCACGATCCTCGCCGTGGTCGCCGGCCTGACCATCACCGCGTCGGCCTCCTTCGCGCACGACGTCTACGCCTCGGTGCTCAAGAAGGGCCAGGTCAACCCCAACGCGGAGGTGAAGGTCGCCCGGACCACCGCGATCGTGATCGGTGCGGTGGCGATCGTCGGCGGCATCCTGGCGCTGCGGGCGGGGATCAACATCGCATTCCTCGTCGCACTGGCCTTCGCGGTGGCGGCCTCGGCCAACCTGCCGACGATCCTCTACACGCTGTTCTGGAAGAACTTCACCACCCAGGGCGCGCTGTGGTCGATCTACGGCGGGCTCATCGTCTGCGTGGCGCTGATCGTCTTCTCGCCGGTCGTCTCCGGCACGGAGACGTCGATGCTGCCGGACGTGGACTTCGCACTGTTCCCGCTGCGCAACCCGGGCCTGGTCTCCATCCCGCTGTCGTTCTTCCTGGGCTGGCTGGGCACCAAGCTGTCCAAGGAGAAGCCGGACGTCGACAAGTACGCCGAGCTCGAGGTCCGGTCGCTGACCGGCATCGGCGCGGAGAAGGCGGTCCAGCACTAGAAGGGCCCCCGTCCTCCGCACCCCTCGCACGCTCGGGGTGAGCCTCTGGACGGGCCGGCTGCCCCCCGCCACTCGTGCGAACCGTGGGGGGCAGCGAGGTCCTTTCACGCGTCGGCGGCGGCCGCCGCCACGGGCAGAGCACCGGGGGCGCTGCGCCGACGGCGGACGGCCCAGCGGCTGAGCAGTCCGGCCAGCACGACGCCGCCCGCGACGGCGTGCTGGCCGGGCGCGGACAGCGCGACGGCGATCGCGGCGGCGTAGACGACCGCGAGCAGGGCCCCGGCCACGGACAGCCGGGCGGGCAGGTGCAGGGCCGGCAGGTGCACGGCCGGCAGGTGGGGGGTGGGGACGGTCAGGTGCACGGGGCGGTCCTCCAGGGGCCGGTGCGCCCGCCGGGCCGGCGTCCCAGGTCCGCCCGGGGGCGGACCAGGGCGCCGGCACGGCGACGGCGCGGGGGAGGCTCCTACTTGAGGGCGTCCTTGGCCTTCTGCAGGAGGCCGGTGACCTCGGTCTGCGGCGATCCGTACAGCCGCGGGTCGCCCGGGGGCAGGATCGGGGCGTCGGCGGTCGCCGCGATCGGCGCGGCCCGGAACACGTTGTCCGTGCCGTCCAGCGCGGGGCCGTTGGCCCAGCGGCCGTTGGCGGCCTCGGGGCCGTCGGAGGCGTCGATGAAGGTGTAGGCGAACTCCGGCAGCTCCTCCTCCAGCGGGAAGGCCTCCGGGACCGGCAGGCCCTCGAGCCCGTCCTCCTTGAGCTGCTCCATGGCCGCCAGCCACTGCTGCTGGTGGTAGTGGTCCCGGGTGAGCAGGAACCGCAGCAGGTCCTTCACGCCGTGGTCGTCGGTCATGTTCCACAGCCGGGCGACCTGCAGCCGGCCCTGCATCTCGGCGGTGGCGTTGTAGGAGAAGTCGGCCATCAGGTTGCCGCTGGCGGTGACGTACGCGCCGGTCCAGGGGTTGCCCATGCTGTCCATGTAGCTGGCGCCGGCACCGTTGGCGATCGCGTGCTGCGGGTTGTGCTGGCCGTAGCCGGCGGCGGCCTCCTTGCTGCGGTCCGCGGCGTCCGGCTTGAGCGGGATGTGGTCCAGCAGCCGGTCGATCATCGTCACGATCATCTCGACGTGCGCGAGCTCCTCGGTGCCGATCGAGAGGAGCAGGTCCTTGTACTTGCCGGGCAGCCGGCAGTTCCAGCCCTGCAGCAGGTACTGGGTCGCGACGGTCATCTCCCCCCACTGACCGCCGAGGACCTCCTGCATCTTCCGGGCGAAGTCCGGGTCGGGGCCGTCGGGCTTGGCCTCGTACTGCAGGGCGTGGGTGTGCGTGAACACGGGCGTCTCCTCTGTCGGCCGGTCGCCTGCCGCCGCGGTCCGCGGCGACACCAGGGAGATCCCCCGCCGGGCTGTCACCCCCGTGCCGTTCCCTGGCCCGCTGGGGCCGACCTCGTGAGGTGCGGGAGCGGCCCCGCCGAGCTCGGGAGGCATGGGGGCAGAGGGGTCCTTCAGCGGTCGGGGAGCCGGACGACGAGGGTGAAGGCGCCGTCGGGGCCCTCCGACCAGGCCAGCCGCCCACCGAGCTCGCGGGTCTGGCGCTGGACCGACCACAGCCCCAGCCCGGTGAGGTCCACAGGCGGCGTCGGGCAGCTGAGGTGGCCGAGCACCCGCTCGGCGGGCACGCCGGCCTGCGTCAGGGCGAGCTCCACCCAGCCGGCGCGGCGGTCGGCGCGCAGGCGGACCGGCGCCCCCTGGCCGTGCCGGTGCGCGTTCTCCAGCAGGTTCGTGAGGATCCGCTGCACGCGCGCGTCCGCCACCGTCACCTCGGCCACCTCCTCGCTCAGCCGCACCGTCAGCTGCTCCCGCGCCAGGCCGGAGGACTCGATCGACGCCTGGACCACGTCGACCAGCCGCCGCAGCCCCCGCCGCTCCGGGGCGCCGCCGGTGGCGTGCGCCGTCCGCAGCAGCGAGGCGAGGTGCTGGGCCTGCTCGCGGGCCAGCTGCAGCACCTCCGGACGCCGGTCGTCCTCGCCGTCCAGCCGGTCCAGCAGCGCCTCCAGGGCGACCAGCGGGCTGCGCATGTCGTGGCACAGCGCGCGGACCAGCGCGTCCTCGGTGCGCACCGCCTCGGGGGCGGGGTGCGGCAGGTGGCTGCGGACCACCCGCGCCAGATCGGTGAGCAGGCCGGGGAGAGGGGACGAGGGGGTGTCGGCGGCGAGCGTCACGGGCATCTCCGGGGTGGAGGACCGGTCAGCGACACCGGCCGCGACCGATCGGTGGGGGTTTCGTGGGAGCAGCGGACGCCGGTTCTGGACACCGTCCCCCGGTGGACGTGGTGGTCATCGACGACCACCCGCTCTTCAGTCGTGGTCTGGCCCTCCTGCTGCCGCCGGAGAGCGGCGGGCGGGTGCGCGTGGTGGGCACCACCGAGGACGCCTCGGCGGGGGCCGCGCTCGTGCGCCGGCACCACGCGGACGTCGCCGTCGTGGACCTGCACATGCCGCCGCCCGGCGGCACCCGCGCGATCGCGGCCATCCGCCGGGCCGAGCCGACGACGCGGGTCGTGGCCCTGTCCGGCCTCGCCGAGGCCGACGCCGCCCTGGAGGCGCTGCGCGCCGGCGCCGCGGCGTTCCTGCCCAAGACGGCGTCCCCGGAGACCCTGGTCCGCCCGCTGCTGGCCGTCCTGGACGGCTGGTCGGTGCTGCCGGAGCAGCTGCTCCGGCAGCTGCTGCAGGACGCCGCCCCCAGCGCCGACCAGGGGATCGCGGCCCGGCTCAGCGCGGACGACCGGCGGCTGTGGCGCCTCGTCGCGGCCGGCACCAGCACGGTCGACATCGCTACGACGCTGCACGTCTCGGAGCGCACCGTGAAGCGGCTGGTCGCCAACCTGCTGCGGCAGCTGAAGGTGTCGACCCGCGTGGAGGCCGCCGCGCTCGCCGGCCGGGTCGGCCTGGGTGAGGGCACGGGGCCGTGACCGGTCTGGCGGCCACGGCGTGGAACACATCACCGCCGCCCTACCCGGTGGCGCACGACTGACTCCCGGACCACCGGGTCCTGCACCTGCTCCGGTGGAGCGTCCCCTAGGTTCCCCGCATGGCCCCGCGGATCGTCCTGCTCGGCGCCACCGGCCACACCGGTGGCCGGGTGGCCCGGTCGCTCACCGCCCGGGGCGCCCGCCCGGTGCTGGCCGGGCGCGACGCCGGCCGGCTGACCGCACTGGCCACGGAGCTCGGCGGGGACGGCGGGCCGCTGCAGACGGCGGCGGCCGACGTCACCGGCAGCGGGTCCGTCCGGTCCCTGGTGGGCCGGGGCGACGTGCTCGTGACCACGGTCGGCCCGTTCCTGCGGCTCGGCGGCCCGGCGCTGACGGCCGCGGTCGAGGCGGGAGCGGTGTACCTGGACTCGACCGGGGAGCCCCCGTTCGTGCGCCGGGTCTTCGCCGAGGCCGGGCCGCGGGCGGAGCGCACCGGTGCGGCCCTGCTCACCGCGTTCGGGCACGACTACGTCCCCGGCACGCTGGCGGCCGCGCTGGCGCTCACCGAGGCCGGGCCGCGGGCGCACCGGGTCGACGTCGGGTACGCCCTGGACGGCGTCCGGGGGCAGGCCTTCTCGCGCGGCACGCTGGTCTCGCTGCTCGGGGTGCTGCTCGAGCCCGGGCACGCCTTCACCGGCGGCCGGCTGGAGACCGAGCCGGCCGGGCTGCACACCTGGTCGTTCGAGGCCGCCGGACGGCGCCGGCGCGGCCTGTCGGTCGGCGGCTCGGAGCACCTGACCCTCCCCGGGCTGGCCCCGTCGCTGCGCGAGGTCGGGGTGCACCTGGCGTGGTTCGGCCCGGGCGCGCCGCTGGCCTCCCTGGTGGCCCCGGCCACCCCCTGGCTCGCCCGCCTGCCCGGTGCCGGCGCAGGAGCGGCGTGGCTGGCCGACCGGGTGGGCGGCCGGGTGGCGGAGGCGCCGTCGGAGCGGGGCCGGGTGCGCACCGCCGTCGTCGCCGAGGTCCGCGACCCGGCGGGGGAGCGGATCGCGCGGGTCGAGCTGACCGGTCCGGACCCGTACGCGATGACCGCCGACCTGCTGGCCTGGGCCGCCGTGCGCGCCGCGGCCGGCGGGGTCCGCGGCACCGGCGCGCTCGGGCCGGTGCAGGCCTTCGGCCTCGACGAGCTGGTCGAGGGCGCGGCCAGCGCCGGGATCGTGCGGGCATGAGCACCGCAGGGATCGTGCGGACGTGAGCATGGAACTGGCCTGCGTCGACATCGGCTCCACCTGGACCAAGTCGGCCCTCGTCGAGGTGCCGACCGGCCGGCTGCGCGCCACCCGGCAGGCGCCGACCACGCCGGGCGACGTGGTGGCCGGCGTCCTGGCCGCCACCGACGGCTGGGACGCCGAGGTGCGGGCGTGCTCCAGCGCCGGCGGCGGGCTGCGGCTGGCGGTGGTCGGCTACGAGGAGCTGATCAGCGCCGAGGCCGGGCACCGGGCGGCGCTGTCGGCGGGCGCGCGGGTGGTGCACGTGGCCGCCGGCCGGCTGGACGGCGCGGCACTGGCGGCGCTCGGCGCGGCCGCGCCCGACGTCGTCCTGCTCGTCGGCGGCACCGACGGCGGCGAGGCCGGCGTGCTCCGGCACAACGCCGCCGCCCTGGCTGAGTGGGAACGCTCCGTCCCGGTGGTGCTCGCCGGCAACGTCGCCGTCCGGGACGAGGTCGCAGCGGTGCTCCGCGCGGGCGGGGTCCCGGTCAGCCCGGCCGACAACGTGCTGCCCGACATCGGCCGGCTCGCTCCGGAGTCGGCCCGGGCGGCCATCCGCGACGTCTTCCTCACCCATGTCATCGGGGGCGACCGGCTCTCCACGGACCCCCGGCTGCGGCAGTGGGTGCGGGCGGTGACCCCGGACGCCGTGCTCGACGGGGTGGCCGCCCTGGCGGACCTGCGGCTCGCCGCGGAGGTGCCCGGGGTCGTGGTGCTGGACGTCGGCGGGGCGACCACCGACGTGTACTGCGTGCCCGCGGTCGACGCCGAGCAGGCCGGCCTGCGGCTCGCCGCGGTGGGCGTCCCGTCCCGGCGGCGGACGGTCGAGGGCGACCTGGGTGTCCACGCCAGCGCCGACGCGCTGCGCGCCGCCGCGGTGGCCGAGGGGCTGCCGGCGCCGGGGGACGACCCGTTGGCGCTGGGCGAGGCGGCGGCCGTCGTGGCGCTGCGCCGGCACCTGCGTGCCGAGGCGGCCTACGGCCCGGGCGGGGCGAGCGCGCGCGGGGTGGGGCTCGTCGTCCTCTCCGGCGGGGTGTTCCGGCACGGCGACCCCGCCGCGGTCGACGCGGTGGTCGACCGGGTGGCCGCCGACCGGGGCGGCGCCGGCGGCGTGGTGGGCGGGACGCCGGTCGTCGTCGACGTCCGGTACGTGCTGGCCGCCGCCGGCCTGCTCGCCGCCGACCACCCCGCTGCCGCCGGCGGCCTGCTGGCGACGCTGCTGCCCCGCTGACCCGGCTCAGCCGACGGTGATGCCGAGCTCGGCGGCCATCCCGGCGGCCCAGCCGGTCAGCTGGGTGGTGTCGATCGTGCAGCCCCGCAGGCCGGCGACCCCGTCGAGCCGGGTGATCTCGGCGCCGCGCAGGTCGACCGACCGGCAGCGGCTGCCCTCGAGCACCAGCGCGTCGACCGTGGAGCCGGCCAGCCGGACGTCCCGGAGGTGGGCGCCGCCGAGGTCCAGCTCCCGGACGGTGCAGCCGGCGAGGACGACGTCGACGAGCGTGGCGCCGCGCAGGTCCAGGTAGTCGACCACCACGTCCTGCAGCAGCACGCGGGTGAGCTCGGCGCCGTGCGCGGTGAGCGCGCCGAACCGGCCACCGGTGACCACCACGTCCAGCAACGTGGCGTCGACCAGCGACCACACGGGAGCCCGCAGGCCGGTGAGCAGGCAGGTGGCCAGCCGCGCGCGGTCGAAGCCGACGTCCTCGACCGAGCAGGCCTCCAGGCGGCACTCCAGGAAGCGGGCGCCGGTCGCGTCCCCGGTCAGCTCCAGCCCGGTGAAGCGCAGCCCGTCGGCCGTGCTGCCGCCGGAGAGCTCCGGGCCGGGGGCGTCGTCCAGGTCGGGCAGCAGGCGGGCGAGGTCCTCGACGTCGATGGGCACGGCGCCATCCTGGCGGCACTCAGCCGCGGAGGGTGGCCGCCCAGGGCCCGGAGGACGCCTCGGTGAAGTCGGCGACCTCGTCGGCGGCCATGTCGATCGCCGCGTAGGCCCCGCGGCCGGCACCGACGCAGGCCAGCACCGTGGCCAGCCCGGCGCGCCGCTGCACGGCGCTCTGCTGCACCTGCCACCCGACGACCGCGCGGCGCTGCAGCACCACGTGCTCGCGCACCAGCCACCCGGAGCGCATCGCGAAGGTCCGCGGGCCGGCGGCGTGCCCGAGCGCGGTGTACCGGGCCCGGCCGACCGGCCAGCCGAGTAGGGTCAGCACCGCCCCGGAGAGCAGCAGCGGCCACCAGCCGCTCGTCACGTTGAGCACCGCCCCGGCGAGCAGGACGACGATGCCGGGGGTGAGGGCCCGCGCCAGCCGGCGGCGCAGCGCGGCGGGCGGGTGCGGGCGCAGCGGGCCGGGGGAGGGGACGAGCAGGTCACTGAGCAGCCAGGCCCGGTCCCGTGGCCCCAGGGGCAGCAGCTGGCCGCGGCGGGCGGCGTCCCCCAGGCCGGTGACCAGCGCCGTCGAGCGTGCCGCGCCGACCAGCCGCATGCCCAGGCCCTCGCTGACCGCGCAGCCGCGGATCCGGTCGACCTCCAGGTCGGTGTGCCGCCGGGTGACCAGTCCACGCTCGGCGACCAGGGACCCGCCTCGGCGCAGCAGCCGGAACCGCCAGTTGACCACCGCGCTGCCCGCGATCGACCCGAGCGCGAGCAGCAGCAACCCGGCGGCGACGACCGCGGCGATCAGCCAGCCGTCGAGCACGTCCTGGCGGGCGAGGTCGGGGGTGAGCTCCGGCACGTACCGGTCGGGCAGCTCGTCGACCAGCCGGAACAGCGCGCCGACCGCGGCGAGCGGCACCACCAGGTAGCTGCCGACCAGCGGCGAGTAGAGCAGCCAGCGGTTGCGGAAACGGGGGAGCTCCTCCTCCTCGGGCTCCGCCGCGGCGTGCCGGCCGGATGCCTCCGCGGGCACCACCGCCCGGCGGGCGAGCAGGTGCGCCCGCAGCCGGTCGCCCTCGTCCCGGGTCACGCCGTCGACCAGCAGCTCCTCGTCCTTGCCGGTGACCGACCCGGCGGCCGCGTCGATCCGGACCCGGACCAGGCCGAGGAGCCGGTGCAGGAGCGGCGCCTCGATCTCCACCCCGCGGATGCGGTCGTTCGGCACCGTGCGCACCGACCGGGAGAGCAGGCCGCGGGTGACGACCACCGCGGTGGGCCCCGGGTCGTAGCTGAACCGCCACCAGGTGAGGGCGGCCCACAGCAGCGACAGCAGGGTCACGGCGACGACGAGGACGGCGACGGTGACCGGCCCGCCCTCGAACCCGCGCCCGGCGAACACGGCCAGCGCGAGGGGCACCAGGGACCGTGCCTGCCGGAAGGTGACGGTGTGCACCAGCAGCACGCGCGGCGAGGTGCGGCGACCCGCCGCCCCGGGCTCGGTCACGTCGCCTCGTCGCGGACCTGCTCGGCCCGCCGGGAGATGTGGTCGGCGACCCGCCGGGCGACGTCGACCTCCAGGTGCGGGATGCGCACGGTGCCCTGGGAGGACGCGGTGAGCACCGCCACCGTGGCCAGCCCGAACAGCTGCTGCACCACGCCCCGGGTGACGTCGACGGTCTGCACCCGGGAGATCGGGACGAGCGTCCAGGTGCGGGTGAGCCAGCCGGTCAGCGTGTAGACCGCCTCCCCGGTGACCTCCCAGCGGTGCACCCGGTACCGCAGGCGCGGGCGCACGAAGACGGCCACGACGCCGTAGCAGACCACCGCGGCCGGCAGCGCCCAGTGCGCCGCCCGCAGCCACCCGTCCCCGGTGGGCACCAGCAGCACGAAGGCCGCCGCGAGCAGCCCGTAGACGACGGTGCCGATCACCCCCTGGGTGACCCACAGGGCGATCGCCGAGCGGGACAGCTGCCAGACGGGTTCCCGGACCGGCAGCGGAGCGGCGGACATCTGCCCCATCCTGTCAGCGCCGGTGCCGGTTTTCCGGCGCGTGTCACGATGGGTCGCGTGATGATGCCGCAACAGGTCCCCAGCGTGCCCGCCGCCGAGGTGCCGCAGGACGCAGTCGTGCTGGACGTGCGCGAGGACGAGGAGTGGGCGGCGGGGCACATCGACGGTGCCACCCACATCCCCATGGGCCAGGTGCCGTCCCGGCTCGACGAGATCCCGGAGGCCGACCCGCTGTACGTCATGTGCCGCGGCGGGGGCCGGTCCGCCCGGGTGGCGGCGTGGCTGAACCAGAACGGCTACGACGCGGTGAACGTGGGCGGTGGCATGGGCGCGTGGGACGCGGCCGGGCGCGCCATCGTGAGCGAGAACGGCCACCCGCCCTACGTCGTCTGAGCTTTCTCGGGCTCAAGTCCGCGTACTTGAGCCCGAGAAGGCCCGGACGCGTACCTGAGCCCGAGGAAGCCCGGACGCGCGACTCACTGCTTCGGGGGGTACTCCGCGAAGCGGGAGCGCAGGTCCTTCTTCGAGAACTTGCCGACGCTGGTCTTGGGGACCTCGTCGATGAACTCCACGGCGTCCGGGAGCCACCACGTGGCGACCTGCGGGGCGATGTGGTCGAGGATCTCCTGCTCCGTCGCGGTCTCCCCGGCCTTGAGGACGACGCAGGCCAGCGGCCGCTCGGCCCACTTCGGGTGCGGGACTGCGATCACCGCGGCCTCGGCGACCGCGGGGTGGCTCATGATCGCGTTCTCCAGGTCGACCGAGGAGATCCACTCGCCGCCGGACTTGATGAGGTCCTTGGTGCGGTCGGCGATGCGGATGCTGCCGAACGCGTCGAGGGCGGCCACGTCGCCGGTCTTCATCCAGCCGTCGGACGTCGAGAGCTCCACCCCGGCGTCGGGGTTGTGGTAGTCCTTCGCGCACCAGGGGCCGCGCACCTGCAGCTCCCCGGTGGCGACGTCGTCCCAGGGCAGCTCGTCGATCGTGCCGGCCTCGACGATCCGCGCCTCCAGGCCGAACAGCGGGATCCCCTGCCGGGCGCGCTGCGCGGTCTTGGTCTCCTCGTCCGCGTCGGCGTACCGGCGGGCCAGCGTGCCCCCGGAGGCGACCGGGTGCGTCTCGGTCATGCCCCATGCCTGGTAGATGGGCAGCCCGACCTGTTCCTGGTAGGCCTGCGAGAGCGCCGGCGGCACGGCGGAGCCGCCGCAGCCGATCTTGCGCAGCCGGTGGGCGCGGCCGGCCAGGTGCGGCAGCACGCCCTGCCAGATGGTCGGCACGCCGGCGGTGAAGGTGACCTCCTCGTCGACGATGAGGTCGGCCAGCGCCTGCGGCTGCATCATCGCGCCGGGGAAGACCATGGCCGCGCCGGCGGCCGGGGCGGCCTGGGCGATCCCCCAGGCGTTGGCGTGGAACATCGGGACGACGGGCATCGCGACGTCGTCCACCCCGATGCCGAACCCGTTGGGCGAGATCACCGCCATGGTGTGCAGCACCGTCGAGCGGTGCGAGTAGACGACGCCCTTGGGGTTGCCGGTGGTGCCGCTCGTGTAGCACATCGACGCGGCCGCGTTCTCGTCGCGGACGTCGAACTCGACCGGCTGGGCGTCGGCCAGCAGCGTCTCGTAGTCGAGGACCCGGGGGTCGTCGGGCACCTCCGCGTCGCCGCCGTCGTCCATGACCACCACGTGCTGGACGGTCTTCATCGTGTCGACCAGCGGCCACAGCAGCGGCAGCACCGTGCGGTCGACGAAGACGACCTCGTCCTCGGCGTGGTCTGCGATGTAGGTGAGCTGCTCCGGGAAGAGCCGCACGTTGAGCGTGTGCAGCACGCGGCCCGTGCAGGGCGCGGCGAAGTACAGCTCCAGGTGGCGCTGGCTGTTCCAGCCGAACGTGCCCACCCGGCCGTCCGCGCTGATCCCGAGGGCGTCCAGGACGCCGCCGAGCCGCCGGGTGCGGTCGGCCCACTCGGCGTAGGTCGAGCGCGTCTTCCCGCGGGGGCTGTTGGTGACGATCGGGACGTCGCCGTGGTGGTGCTCGGCGTGCCGGAAGATGGTGTCGATCGTCAGGGGGACGTCCTGCATCAGCCCGCGCATGGCGGCATCGTGCCAGTGACCCGCGCCACGATCCACCGGTCCCCCGCGGCAGGCGCCGGCGTCCGCGGGACTGCGCTCCGCGCAGCCGCCGGCCACGCTCCGCAGCGCCGCGCGGCGGCGACCGGCCCCGTTCGCCGCGATGAACGGGCCGTTACAGGACCGTGACGGTGAACTTGCCCGGCGGGGGTTGACGCGATCACCTTGTTAACGTTCACACTGTGCCGCCCGCATCGATCGCGGGCCTGCGCCATCGGGCGGCAGATGTCTCGAGGAGGAGATGTTCAGTGAGCAGCAAGCTCAGGATGACCGCCCTGGGTGCGGCGCTGGCGGTCGGGCTGGTGGGCTGCGGCGGAGGCGGCGCGGGCAGCGGTGGGTCCGACGCCGCGGACGCCGCTCCCGAGGACCTCACCATCGGCGTGGCCATGCCGACCCAGACGTCGGAGCGCTGGATCGCCGACGGCAACAACGTCAAGGAGCAGCTGGAGGCCGCCGGTTACCAGGTGGACCTGCAGTACGCCAACGACGACATCCCGACCCAGTCGCAGCAGATCGACCAGATGATCACCGAGGGCGCCGACCTGCTCGTCGTCGCCGCCATCGACGGCACCGCGCTGAGCAGCCAGCTGCAGGCCGCGGCCGACGCCAACATCCCGGTCATCAGCTACGACCGCCTCATCCGCGACACCGAGAACGTCGACTTCTACGTCAGCTTCGACAACTACAAGGTCGGCGTCGCGCAGGGCACCGCGCTGCTGACCGGCCTCGGGGTCCTCAACCCCGACGGGTCGCAGGGCACCGCCACCGGCCCGTTCAACGTCGAGCTGTTCGCCGGGTCGCTGGACGACAACAACGCGCACTTCTTCTGGCAGGGCGCGATGGACACCATCCAGCCCCACATCGACAGCGGCGTCCTCGTGGTGAAGTCGGGCCAGACCGACATCGAGCAGGCCGCCACGCTGCGGTGGCAGCAGGAGACCGCGCAGAAGCGCATGGAGGACCTGCTGACCTCCAGCTACAACGACGGCTCGAAGGTCAACGGCGTCCTCTCGCCGTACGACGGTCTGTCGCGCGGCATCATCACCGCCCTGCAGAACGCCGGCTACGGCCCGACGATCGACGCCCAGCCGAACCCCATGCCGATCGTCACCGGTCAGGACGCCGAGATCGCCTCGGTCAAGCTGATCGCCGACGGTGTCCAGAGCAGCACCGTCTTCAAGGACACCCGGCTGCTCGCCGAGCAGGCCGTCACCGCGGCCACGGCGTACCTCGAGGGCAACGAGCCTGAGGCCAACGACACCGAGACCTACGACAACGGTGTCAAGGTCGTCCCGTCCTACCTGCTGCCCGTCGTCACCGTCTACCAGGACAACATCCAGGCGGAGCTGATCGACACGGGTTACTGGACGGCCGACGAGGTCGCCAAGGGCCAGTCCGACTGACCTCGCTCTCCCCGGTCCCGGTGGGGTCCGGCAGTGCGCTGCCGGACCCCACCGGGACCACCTCGTGGGTCCCGGACAGTCCCGTCCGATGGGAGCGCCGCGATCCCGTGCCCCGCGGTCCCGCGGGGAGCACACTTCTCCCACCCATCCCGCGAATGACGAGGACGACGGTGTCCATGGACGACCACATCCTGGAGATGCGCTCCATCACCAAGACCTTCCCCGGCGTCAAGGCGCTGTCGGAGGTCAGCCTGGCCGTGCACCGCGGCGAGGTGCACGCCATCTGTGGCGAGAACGGCGCCGGCAAGTCGACGCTGATGAAGGTCCTCTCCGGCGTCTACCCGGCCGGCAGCTACGAGGGCGAGATCCTCTACGGCGGCCAGGTCTGCAGGTTCTCGGGCATCCGGGACAGCGAGCACGCCGGCATCGTGATCATCCACCAGGAGCTGGCCCTGGTGCCCTACCTCTCCATCGCGGAGAACATCTTCCTGGGCAACGAGCGCCGCGGCCGCGGCGGGCTGATCGACTGGAACAAGGCCAACGCCGACGCGGCCGAGCTGCTGGCGTCGGTCGGTCTCCACGAGAACCCGACGACGCCGGTCGGTCAGCTCGGCGTGGGCAAGCAGCAGCTGGTGGAGATCGCCAAGGCGCTGTCCAAGGACGTCAAGCTGCTCATCCTCGACGAGCCGACCGCGGCGCTCAACGACACCGACTCCGAGCACCTGCTGGGCCTGATCCGGCAGCTGCGGGAGCGCGGCATCACCTCGATCATCATCTCGCACAAGCTGAACGAGATCATCGCGATCGCCGACCACACCACGATCATCCGGGACGGCCAGACGGTCGAGACCCTGGACATGGCGGACCCCGCGGTCGACACCGACCGCATCATCCGCGGCATGGTCGGCCGTGACCTGGAGTCCTACTACCCCGAGCGCGAGTCGCACCCGGGCGAGGAGGTCCTCCGGGTCGAGGACTGGACGGTCAAGCACCCCACCCAGGACCGCCTGGTCGTCGACCACGCGAACTTCGACGTACGGGCGGGCGAGGTCGTCGGGATCGCCGGCCTCATGGGCGCCGGGCGGACCGAGCTGGCGATGAGCATCTTCGGCCGGTCCTACGGCCGGGACGTCAGCGGCCGGATCTTCGTCCACGGCAGGGAGGTCAAGGCCCGCAGCGTCGCCGAGGCGATCGACCACGGCATCGCCTACGCCACCGAGGACCGCAAGAAGTACGGCCTCAACCTCATCGAGGACATCCGGCGCAACGTGTCGGCCGCCGCGCTGTCCAAGCTGGCCACGCGGGGCTGGGTCAACTCCAACGAGGAGACCAAGGTCGCCGAGGAGAGCCGGCGCAGCATGAACATCAAGGCGCCGAGCGTGTCCTCGATCGTCGGCAAGCTGTCGGGCGGCAACCAGCAGAAGGTCGTGCTGTCCAAGTGGCTGTTCACCGACCCCGACGTGCTGATCCTCGACGAGCCCACCCGCGGTATCGACGTCGGCGCGAAGTACGAGATCTACACGATCATCAACCGGCTGGTGGCGGCCGGGAAGGCCGTCGTCGTCATCTCGTCCGAGCTGCCCGAGCTGCTCGGCATCTGTGACCGCATCTACACGCTCTCGGCGGGCCGGATCACCGGTCAGCAGCCGGTGCGCGAGGCCACGCAGGAGAGCCTCATGGCGCTCATGACCAAGGAGAGGGAGCTCGCAGCATGACCAGGACCGTGCCCCCCAAGTCCGACCCGGGCGCCGACACCGCCGCGACGGGCGAGGCCGCGACCTCCGCCGCGCTGCACAGCGGCACCAGCGACATCCGGGCGCTGATCAGCCGCAACCTGCGGACCAGCGGCATCTACGTGGCGTTCGTCGCCATCATCGCGCTGTTCGCGATCCTGACCGGCGGCACCTCGCTGAGCCCCGGCAACATCACGAACATCGTCCTGCAGTACTCCTACATCCTGGTCCTGGCCATCGGCATGGTCATCGTGATCATCGCCGGGCACATCGACCTGTCGGTCGGCTCGGTGGTGGCGCTGACCGGCGCCGTCTCCGCCGTGCTGGTCATCCGCAACGGGGCACCGTGGTGGGTCGGCATGCTCGCCGCGATCGCCGTCGGGCTGGCCGTCGGTGCATGGCACGGGTTCTGGGTCGCCTACGTCGGCATCCCGGCGTTCATCGTGACCCTGGCCGGCATGCTGCTGTTCCGCGGGCTGACCCTGCAGGTGCTGGACAACATCTCGCTCTCGCCCTTCCCGGCCGAGTACCAGAAGGTCGCCAGCGGCTTCCTCAACGGCCTGATCGGCGGCCAGGGCTACGACGCGTTCACCCTGCTCATCGGCGGCATCGCGGTGGCCGGGTACGCGTTCAGCCAGTTCCGGACCCGGGTCGCGAGGATCACCTACAAGCAGCCGGTCGAGTCCTTCCCGCTGTTCGTCGCCCGGATCGTCGCGGTCGGCCTGGTGGTCATGTACTTCGCCTGGCAGCTGGCGCACGCCCGCGGCCTGCCGATCGTGCTGATCATCCTGGCCGTGCTGATCATCGCCTACGGCGTGATCACCACCCGCTCGGTCTTCGGCCGTCAGGTGTACGCGATCGGTGGCAACCTGGCCGCGGCGACGCTGTCCGGCGTCAAGGTGAAGGTCGTCAACTTCTGGATCTTCGTCAACATGGGCTTCCTCTCCGCCCTCGCCGGGATCATCTACTCCTCCCGGTCGAACGGCGCCCAGCCCGCGGCCGGCAACATGTTCGAGCTGGACGCCATCGCCGCCGCCTTCATCGGCGGCGCGGCCGTCACCGGTGGTGTCGGCACCGTCGTCGGCGCCATGGTCGGTGGCCTGATCATGGCCGTCATGAGCAACGGCATGCAGCTCATGGGCGTCGACCAGTCCATCCAGTCGGTGGTCAAGGGCCTCGTGCTGCTGCTCGCCGTCGCCTTCGACGTCTACAACAAGCGGCGCGCGGGCTCGTCCCGCTGACCGCTGGGGCGGGACCACCGGAGGGGGGCGGCAACGGGGCCGTCCGCGGGGAGGGGGCGGCATCGGGGCCGCCCCCTGTGAAGGGGGAGACCGTGCTGACCCAGGGGGCTCGGCCACTGGGCCTGTCGGACGTCGCGGCCCGCGCCGGGGTGTCGCTCCAGACCGTCTCGCGGGTGGTGAACGCCCACCCCAACGTCGCCGCGGCGACCCGGGAGCGCGTGCTGCGGGCGATCGCCGAGCTGGGCTACCGGCCCAACACCGCCGCCCGCGCCCTGGTCACCGGGTCGTCGCGGACGATCGGCCTGGTCGCCACGCACATCAACCAGTACGGCCCGGCGCAGACCCTGCTGGGGCTGGAGCAGGCCGCGCGCTCGGCCGGCTACTCCCTCGGGGTCACCATCCTCGACGAGAACAGCGCGAGCGCGATGCGGGAGGCGGTCGACCGGCTGGTGGCGCAGTCGGTGGACGCGGTCGTCGCGCTGTCCACCTACGGGCAGGCCGTCGACGCGCTGCGGCGGTTCGTGGCGCCGGTGCCGCTGATCGCCGTCCAGGTCGGCCGGGGTGAGGACCACCCGACCGTGTGGGTCGACCAGGAGCTCGGCGCCGAGCTGGCCACCCGGCACCTCCTCGAGCTCGGGCACCGGACGGTGCACCACGTCTCGGGTCCGGTCGACTCGCTGGAGGCACGCGGTCGGCTCCGCGGCTGGCGCCGGGAGCTCCTCCGCGCCGGCGCGTCGGTTCCCGAGCCCATCGAGGGGGACTGGACGGCAGCGGCCGGTCACGCGGTCGGCCGCCGGTTCGCCGCGGCGCGTCGGCGGGGCGAGGACGTCACCGCGGTCTTCCTGGCCAACGACCAGATGGCGCTCGGGCTGCTCAACGCGCTGCACGGCGAGGGCATCTCGGTGCCCGGGCAGGTCAGCGTGGTCGGCTTCGACGACGTCCCCGAGGCCGCCTTCTACACGCCGCCGCTCACCACGGTCCGCCAGGACTTCGCCGAGCTCGGCCGCCGCGGGGTCGAGCTCGTGCTGTGCCGGCTGAAGGGCGCGGTCCGGGAACCCGAGCCGGTGCAGCCGCTGCTGGTGGTCCGGGAATCCACCGGCCCGGTCCCGGGCACTTGACGGGCGATCTGTTAGCGCTAACATCTCACCTCGTGCCGCGTCCCGCGGTCGCGGAAGGGGCTGCGGACATGACGAAGGACGCCGGCAGTGTGATCGCCTCGGGCCGCACGGCCCTCGGGATCGAGCTCGGGTCCACCCGGATCAAGGCAGTGCTGATCGGCCCGGACCACGCGCCGCTCGCCGTCGGCAGCTCCGACTGGGAGAACCAGCTCGTCGACCGGCTGTGGACGTACTCGCTGGAGGCCGTCTGGTCAGGGGCGCAGCAGAGCGTCGCGGCCCTGGCGGAGGACGTCCGGCGGCGTCACGGGGTCGAGCTGGCAGGAGTCGGCGCGCTCGGCGTGTCGGCGATGATGCACGGCTACCTCGCCTTCGATGCCGACGGTGAGCTGCTCGCGCCGTTCCGCACCTGGCGCAACACGAACACGGGGCGAGCGGCCGAGCGGCTCAGCGCCGAGTTCGGCGTCAACATCCCGCACCGGTGGAGCGTCGCGCACCTGTACCAGGCCGTGCTGGACCGCGAGGAGCACGTCGGTCGGCTGGACCACCTGACGACCCTGGCCGGCTACGTGCACTGGCAGCTCACCGGCGAGAAGGTCCTCGGCATCGGCGATGCCAGCGGCATGTTCCCGATCGACGCCGCCACCGGCGGGTACTCCACCGCGATGCTGACCCGGTTCGACCAGCTGGCTGCCGAGGGCGGCGTCGAGCTGAGCCTGGTCGACCTGCTGCCCGCCATCGCTCCCGCCGGGCGGCCGGCCGGCGCGCTCACCGAGGCGGGTGCGCGGCTGCTCGACCCGACCGGGCAGCTGCGCCCGGGGATCCCGCTCTGCCCCCCGGAGGGTGACGCGGGCACGGGCATGGTCGCCACCAACTCGGTCGCCCCGCGCACCGGCAACGTCTCCGCCGGGACGAGCATCTTCGCCATGGTCGTGCTCGAGCAGGAGCTCTCCCAGGCGCACCGCGAGCTGGACCTGGTCACCACACCGGCCGGCGACCCGGTGGCCATGGTGCACTGCAACAACGGGGCCAGTGAGCTCGACGCGTGGGCCGCGCTGTTCACCGAGTTCGCCCGGGCGCTGGGTGCCGAGGTCGACCCGGCGCAGGTCTTCGAGACCCTCTTCTCCGCCGCACTGGGTGGAAAGAGCGACTGCGGCGGGATGCTCGCCTACAACTACCTCTCCGGCGAGCCCATCACCGACCTCGAGGAGGGCCGGCCGCTCTTCCTGCGGTCCCCGGACAGCCGGCTGGACCTCGGCACCTTCATGCGGACGCACCTGTTCTCGTCCCTGGCCACGCTCAGGATCGGCATGGACGTCCTGCAGAAGACCGAGGGCGTGCGGCTCGACCGGATGTTCGCGCACGGCGGCCTGTTCAAGACCGAGGGCGTGGCACAGCGCTTCCTGGCCGCGGCGATCGACACCCCGGTCTCCGTCGGGGACGTCGCCGCGGAGGGGGGCGCGTGGGGCATCGCCGTCCTGGCCGCCTTCGCCACCAGGCGCTCACCGGAGGGGACCCTGGCGGACTACCTGGACAGCACGGTCTTCACCGGCACCAGCCTGCAGACCGTCGAGCCCGACCCGGGCGACGTCGCGGGCTTCGACGCGTTCATGCAGCGGTACGTCGCCGCACTGCCGGTCCAGCGGGCCGCCGTGGAGCACGTGGGCCTCGGCTCCCGTCCGGCCGGGCCGCAGACCACCGACACCGAGGAGCAGCCGGCATGACCAGCACCCTGACCGAGGGCGGCACCCACCGCGAGCAGCGCGAGCACGTCGCCGCGCTGCACTCCTACCTGACCCGCTACCAGCTGGTCACCTGGACCTCCGGCAACGTCTCCGAGCGGGTCCCCGGCGAGGACCTGTTCGTGATCAAGGGCAGCGGCGTCGAGTACGACGAGCTGACCTGGGAGGGCGTCACCGTCTGCGACCTCGACGGCAACGCCGTCGACGGCGTGAAGCGGCCCTCCAGCGACACCGACGCGCACGCCTACGTCTACCGGCACATGCCGCAGGTCGACGGCCAGGTGCACACGCACAGCCCGTACGCGACCGCCTGGGCGGCGCGGGCGGAGGAGATCCCCTGCGTCCTGACCGCGATGGCCGACGAGTTCGGCGGGTCGATCCCGGTCGGCCCGTTCGCGCTGATCGGCGACGACTCGATCGGCCGGGGGATCGTGGAGACGCTCACCGGCTCCCGGTCACCGGCGGTGCTGATGCGCAACCACGGCGTCTTCACCATCGGCCCCTCGGCGAAGGCCGCGGTCAAGGCCGCGGTGATGACCGAGGACGTCGCCCGGACCGTGCACTTCTCCCGCCAGCTCGGCGAACCGCTCCCCATCGCGCAGGCGGACATCGACTCGTTGTACGCGCGCTACCAGAACGTCTACGGACAGTGAGGAAGGACGTGCAGGTGCCGTTCGAAGGCAGCGAGATCTGGTTCCTCACCGGCAGCCAGGGGCTGTACGGCGAGGAGACCCTCCAGCAGGTCGCCGAGCAGTCCCAGCGGGTCGCCGCCGCGCTCGACGACTCGGCCGACGTCCCGGTGCGGGTCGTCTGGAAGCCGGTGCTCAAGGACGCCGGCGCCATCCGCCGGCTCATGGGCGAGGCGAACGAGGACCCGGCATGCCTCGGCGTCATCACCTGGATGCACACCTTCTCCCCGGCGAAGATGTGGATCAGCGGGCTGGACGCGCTGCGCAAGCCGCTGCTGCACCTGCACACCCAGGCCGACGCCGCCCTGCCGTGGGCGACGATCGACATGGACTTCATGAACCTGAACCAGGCCGCCCACGGCGACCGCGAGTACGGCTTCATGCTGACCCGGTTGCGGACCCCGCGCACCACCGTCGCCGGCCACGTCAGCAACCCGCGGGTCGCCCGGCGGGTGGGCTCGTGGGCCCGCGCCGCGGCCGGCGCCGCGGAGGCCCGCGGCCTGCGGCTGGCCCGCTTCGGCGACAACATGCGCAACGTCGCGGTGACCGAGGGCGACAAGGTCGAGGCGGAGATCCGCTTCGGCATGTCGGTGAACACCTGGGGCGTGAACGACCTGGTCGAGGTGGTCACCGCCGTGCCCGACGGCGACGTCGACGCGGTGGTCGCCGAGTACGGCGACCTGTACGACATGGACGACGACCTCCGCCCCGGCGGGGACCGGCACGCCAGCGTCCGCTACCAGGCGCGGATCGAGGTGGCGCTGCGGCAGTTCCTCACCGAGGGCGGCTTCGGGGCGTTCACCACGAACTTCGAGGACCTCGGGGGCCTGCGGCAGCTGCCGGGTCTCGCCGTCCAGCGGCTGATGGCCGACGGCTACGGCTTCGGCGGCGAGGGCGACTGGAAGACCTCGGCGCTGCTGCGGGTGCTCAAGACGGCCGCGGCCGGGCTGCCGGGTGGGACGTCCTTCATGGAGGACTACACCTACGACCTGGCCTCCGACGTCCCCAAGATCCTCGGGGCGCACATGCTCGAGGTGTGCCCGACGATCGCCGGGGAGAAGCCGCGCCTGGAGGTCCACCCGCTGGGCATCGGCGGCCGTGAGGACCCCGCCCGGCTGGTGTTCGACGCCGCCCCCGGCGCCGGGGTGACCATCGGCTGGTCGGACCTCGGTGACCGGTTCCGCTGGGTCGCCAACGAGATCGACGTCGTCGAGCCCTCCGAGCCGCTGCCCAACCTGCCCGTCGCCCGGGCCGTCTGGGAGCCGCGGCCGGACTTCGAGACGGCGACCGAGGGCTGGCTGACCGCGGGCGGCCCGCACCACACGGTGCTGTCCACCCAGCTCGGCACCGAGGAGCTCACCGACCTCGCCGAGGTGTTCGACACCGAGCTCGTGGTGATCGACGCCGACACCACCCGGCGCAGCCTGGCCAAGGAGCTGCGCTGGAGCGCGGCCTACCACCGGCTGGCGCAGCGCCTGTAGCAGGCTCCGGTCACCCGTGGCTGCACCCCCCGAGCAGCCGCGGGTGACCGGGCACCACCCCGGTGGCACGGGCTCCTCCCGGGACGGCGGTGTCAGCAGGAGGAACCGGGTCAGCTCCCGGAACTGACCGCCGGCTCGTCGCCGGACCTCGTGGGCGCCGGGGCGACGCCCTGCGCGGCGGCCAGCCGGGCGTCCTCCAGGCGCACCACGGACAGCTGGGTGGACTCCGGCGGCAGGACGGTCTGGAACAACCAGTCGGTGGCCACCCGGACCCTGTTGGCCATCGCCGGCAGCGCGTACAGGTGGTACCCGCGGGTGACCACCTTGGCCAGCGGCCCGGTCAGCGGCACCCCCAGTGGCTTGGCGACCGCGTCCCAGCCGCCGAGGTCGGCGACCAGGCCGAGGTCGCGGTGCCGGTAGGCCCGCGGGCAGCCGACCCCCAGGGAGGCCGCGACGTTCCTGCCCAGCACCGTGCCCTGCCGCTGGGCGTGCTGTGCCGTCGGCGGGGTGTCCGGCGGCTCGCCGCCGGCCCGGCGGGCGGCCAGGTCCGGGACGGCCGCCGCGTCGCCGGCCGACCACACGTCCGGGTGCCCGGGGACGCCGAGGGTCTCGTCGACGACCAGCCGCCCCCGGCGGGTCGGTAGCCCGAGCTCACCGATCAGCGGACTGGCCACCACCCCGACGCCCCAGAGGAGCGTCCGGGTGGCCACCGTGGTCCCGTCGGTCAGCCGGACGGCGGTCTCGTCGGCGGAGGCGACCGCCGTCCCCAGCCGTACGTCCACCCCGCGGCGGCGGAGCAGGTCCAGCGCCCGCCTGCCCAGGTCCGGCCCGAGCTCGGGCAGCACCGCCGAGGCGGCGTCGACCAGGATCCAGCGGACGTCCCCGGCCCGGGTGCGGTCCCAGCGGCGTTCGATGGTGCGCAACCAGCGCTGGGTCTGCGCGACCACCTCGGTGCCGGTGTACCCGGCGCCGACGGCGACCACGGTGAGCAGGGCACGGCGCTCGGCGCGCCCGTCCGGCGTGTCCGGCTGGGCGTCGGCGAGGTCGAGCTGCTGGAGCAGGTGGTCGCGCAGGAACACTGCCTCCACCAGCGTCTTGAGCCCCCGGCCGTGCTCGGGGACGCCGGGCACCGGCACCTGCCGGGTGACCGATCCGGGGACCAGGACCAGCCGGTCCCAGGTCAGGCCCGCCGGCTCGCCGGCGCCGGCGACCGGCTGCACCTGGACGGTCCGGGCCGCCAGGTCGACACCCGTGACGCGGCCGAGCAGCAGCCGTACCCGCGGCAGTGCCCGGCGCAGCGAGACGGCGATGTGCCGCGCCTCGACCACCCCGGTCGCGACCTCCGGCAGCAGCGGGCTGTAGAGCAGGTAGTCGGTCGGGTTGACCAGCACCAGGTCGGCGACGTCGGGGGCCAGGTGCCGCTGCAGGTGGCGCAGCGCCGAGAAACCGGCGAACCCGCCGCCGACGACGACCACGCGTGGCCGGGTGCCCTCGATGACGCGCTGCATCTGCTCGCCTCCGTCCCGCCCCCGGTTCCCGGACGCTATCGGGACGACGGCCCCGAGGGGGCGTGCTGAGCTCCCGTGCTCTCGGCCGCTGCGCGAGGGGACGCCTCTTGACGTGATCCGAGGCACACCCTACCGTTCACATCGTCCAAATCCGACGGTGCAGGACGGACGTTCGATTGTGCGCCACGGTTCCCTGAGGAGAGAGCGTGACGACGATCACGACGTGGCCGGAGCTCCCGGACCTGCGTGGCTGGCTGGCGCTGCTCGACCAGCAGGGCGACCTGCGCCGGCTCCGCGGCTCCATCGACGGCGACCAGGAGGTCGCGGCCGTCCTGACCCGGTGCGACGGCGTCTCGGCGGTGCTCTTCGAGGACGTCGACGGCGCGGCCTTCCCCCTGGTGGGGAACACGGTGTCGCAGCGCCGGCACTTCGCGCAGGCGATCCGCTGCGCCGACCAGGACGTCGTGCGCCGGCTGGCTGCGGCGATCGGCTCGCCCGCGCCGCTGACCGAGGTCGCGCCGGCCGACGCCCCGGTGGCCGAGGTGGAGGACGACGGCCCGGACCTGCTGTCGGACCTGCCGCTGCCGGTCCAGCACGAGCGCGACGGCGGCCGGTACGTCACCTCGGCGCTGCTCTGCGTCCAGGACCCCCGCAGCGGCCTCACCAACCTGTCGATCAACCGGCTGCAGGTCGCCGGCCCGCGCGAGCTGCGGGCCCTGCTGCTCCCCGGCCGGCTGCGCCAGGTCTTCGACGAGCACGAGTCCCGCGGGGAGGACCTCCCGGTGGCCCTGGTCATCGGCGTCGACCCGCTGCTGACGCTGGCATCGCAGGCCCCCGCGGAGGCCGGCATCGACGACCTCGGGGTGGCGAGCGCACTGCACCCCCGCCCCCTGGAGGTCGTCCGCCTGCCCGGGCACCCCACGCCGGTGCCCGCCCGCGCGGAGGTCGTCCTGCTCGGCCACCTGCGGGCCGGCCGCCGGGCGGAGGAGGGCCCCTTCGGGGAGTACCCGCGCACCTACGGGCCGGGTGGCCCGGCGCCGGTGCTGGAGCTGAGCCGGCGGTTCCGCCGCGCGCAGCCGATCGTGCAGACCATCCTGTCCGGCGGGCGCGAGCACTTCTGGGTCGGCGGGCTGCCGCGGGAGGCCCGGCTGATGACCGCCCTGGGGCGCGCGGGGGTGCCCGCCCGCGCCGTCCGGTTGACCGAGGCCGGCTCCTGCCGGATGCACGCCGTCGTCTCGGTGCGCCGGGCCGGCCCCGGGGCCGCGTTCCACGCGGCGATGGCGGTGTTCGCCGCGCTGGCCCCGGTCAAGCTGGTGGTGGTCGTCGACGACGACGTCGACGTCTTCGACGACGAGCAGGTCGGCTGGGCGGTGGCCACCCGGTTCCAGGCCGACACGGACCTCATGGTCGTGCCGCGGGTGCGCGGGGGCGGGCTGGACCCCTCCGCCGCCCCCGACGGGAGCACCGCCAAGCTGGCCCTCGACGCCACCGTCGGGCCCGCGGCCGCCGGTGAGCGGTACGCCGAGATGCGGTCGGCCGTCCGCGACCCCGGTCGGCTGGGCGCTCTGCTCGGCATGCTGGAGCCCGGGCTCCATGGCTGAGCCCACCCGTGTGGTCGTCGCGATCACCGGCGCCTCGGGGGCCGTGTACGGCGTCCGCGCGCTCGATCGGCTGGCCGAGGCCGGGATCGAGACGCACCTGGTGATGACCAGGTCCGGCATCGCGACGCTCAGCCACGAGACCGACCTCTCGGTGCAGAGCGTCCGCGACCGGGCGAGCGTCGTGCACTCGCCCAACGACCTCGGTGCGGCGATCTCCAGCGGGTCGTTCCGGGTCGCCGGCATGCTCGTCGCCCCGTGCAGCGTGCGGACGCTGTCCGGCATCGCGAACAGCTACGACGAGGACCTCGTCGTCCGCGCGGCCGACGTGACGCTCAAGGAGCGCCGGCGGCTGGTGCTGCTGCTCCGCGAGACGCCGCTGCACGCCGGCCACCTGCGGCTGATGGCCCAGGTCACCGAGGCCGGTGCCGTGGTCATGCCGCCGGTGCCGGCCTTCTACACCCGGCCGACGACGGTCGCCGAGATCGTCGACGACACCGTCAACCGCTCCCTGGACCTGCTCGGGCTCGACGTCGAGTACGAGCGCCGCTGGACGGGGGAGCGGGACCGGACCTGGCAGGAGCCGCGCCGAGGAGTCCCCCGATGACCGGCTCGCCCGCCCCGCCGTCCACCCGACCTCGCCCAGCCCTGATCGTCCCTCCACCGTCCGCCGCTCACGGAACCCGGTGACACCCATGTCGCAGCAGACCAGTCCGCCACCCGCCAAGTCGCCCCTCCCCGCCGCGTTCGCGTCGGTGATGGGGTGGGCCTTCGACCTGTTCGACCTGTTCATCCTGCTCTACGTCGCGGGGCCGGTCGGCGCCGCGATCTTCCCCGCGGAGAGCGAGACGCTGAGCCTGGCGCTCGTCTTCGCGTCCTTCGCGGTGAGCATCATCATGCGCCCCGGCGGTGCCGCCTTCTTCGGTGAGCTGGCCGACCGCATCGGCCGCAAGAAGATCATGGTCACCGTTCTGGCCGGCGTCGGGCTGTCCACCGCGGCGCTCGGCCTGGTACCCAGCTACGCGTCGATCGGGGTGGTCGCACCGATCATCTTCATCGCCATCCGGATCGTCCAGGGTCTGTTCGTCGGCGGGGTCACCGCCACGACGCACACCCTGGGCACCGAGAGCGTCCCGGCGAGGTACCGCGGCCTGATGAGCGGCCTGATCGGTGGCGGTGGCGCGGGCCTCGGCGCCGCGTTCGCCAGCATCGCCTTCATCGTGATCACCTGGATCTTCCCCGGCGACTCCTTCAACGGCTGGGGCTGGCGGGTCATGTTCTTCACCGGCCTGATCGGCGCGCTGCTGAGCCTGTTCGTGCTCCGCAAGGTCGAGGAGTCGCCGATGTGGCTGGAGGCCCAGGCGGAGGCCAAGGCGTCCGGGGTGAAGGCGCCCACCGAGAAGATGCGCTTCAAGGACCTGTTCGTCGGCAAGTACCGCGCCGTCACCTTCCTCAACATCGCCGTGGCGGCCGGCGCGGGAGCGCAGTACTACCTGACGTCGGGCTTCCTGCCGACCTACCTCGGCTCGGTGGTGGAGATGCCGGCCGGACCACGGGGGTGGGTGCTGCTCGTCGCGAGCCTCGTCGTCGTGGTCGCGGCCACCGGGGCCGGGGAGCTGAGCGAACGGCTCGGCCGGCGCAGGACGATGCTGCTCATCGGCGCGCTGAACGTGGTGCTCCTGCCGGCGGTCCTGCTGGTCCTGGCCAACATGGAGCCGTCGGGCACCGTGCAGATCCTGCTGCTGTCCTGCCTGCTGGCGTTCTTCGCCAACGCGGCGTACGCCCCGGTGATGATCTTCCTCAACGAGCGGTACCCCACCGCGATCCGCTCCCGGGGCACGGCGATCAGCTGGAACACCGGGTTCATGCTCGGCGGCCTGCTGCCCACCTTCGTGACCCTGCTCAGCCCGGCCGTCTCCGACATCCCCAGCCGCCTGACGATCTTCGTCGTCGGATCGGTCGTGGTGTTCCTGGTGGCCGTGGCCGCCAGCCCGGAGACGCGCGGCGCCCTCGACCGCCTGGCGCCGGTCGACACCGACGTCGAGTCCTCCCACCCCGGCACCGACTCCCCGACCCGCGGCTGACGCCGCCTTCGAGAGGACACCGCCCATGACCACACCACTCACCGACCGCGTCGTCCTGCTCACCGGTGTCACCGGCGACATCGGGGCGACCTACCTCACCGCGTTCACCGGCGCCGGCGCGCACGTCGTCGCCACCGACCTGCCCTCGGTCGAGGACGCCGGGCACCGGCTGGCCGCCGACGCCACGGCCGCCGGCCCCGGCCGCGCGGTCTTCGTGCCCTGCGACATCACCGACGGCGCCGCCGTGCAGCGCGCGGTGGACACCGCCACCAAGGAGTTCGGCGGCCTGCACAGCGTGGTGAACAACGCCGCCGTCTACCGCACGCTGGGCGGCAAGCGCCCGCTCGTCGAGCTCACCGAGGCCGACTGGGACCTCGTGCTGCGGGTCAACGTGGTCGGCACCTGGCAGGTCATCAAGGCCGCGGCGCCGGCACTGGCGGCCGGCGGGCAGGGACGCATCGTGAACATCGCCTCGGTGGTGTCCCGCAACGGCGCCCCGGGGTTCGCGCACTACGTCGCGTCCAAGGCGGCGGTCGAGGGGCTCACCCGCGCGGCCGCCCGGGAGCTCGGCGGCGACGGGACGACGGTCAACGCCGTCGCACCCGGCCTGGTCGACGACGAGGCCAGCCGCCAGCTCAACACGGGCGAGTACCTGGCGGTCGCGGCGAAGGCCCGCGCCATCCCCCGCGCCATGGTGCCCGACGACCTGGTCGGCGCGGTGACGTGGCTGGCCGGGCCGACGTCCGGCTTCGTCACCGGGCAGACCGTCGTGGTCGACGGCGGCGGGGTGTTCGTGTGACGACGGCCGAGCGGCTCCGGCCGGTCGCCCCGGCCACCCTCGAGGAACTGCCCGCCGTCGAGAGCGCCGGTGCCGCGCAGATCGAGACGGCGGTCGCCGCGGCGGCGGCGGGGATGTCCGGCCCGTGGCCCCGGGACCACCGGCGGCGGGCCGCCGTGCTGCACGCCTGGGCCGACCTCATCGCCGCCGAGACCGACGCCCTGGCGGCCGACCTGGTCCGGGAGACCGGCAAGCCGGCCGCCGAGGCCGCCCTCGAGATCGCCGGGAGCATCGACGCGCTGCGGTACAACTCGGGCCTGGCCCGCCTGCCGCTCGGGCGCGCGGGCAGCCTGCACGACGGGACCGAGGCCCACCTGGTCCGGGAGCCGGTCGGCCCGACGGTGTTCATCACCCCGTGGAACTGGCCGGTGCTCCTGCTCCTGCGCGACCTCGCGCCCGCCTTCGCGGTGGGGGTGACCGCGGTGGTCAAGCCGAGCCCGCAGACGGTGCACGTGACCAACCGGGTGGTGGCACTCGGTCACCGGGCGGGTGTCCCGGCCGACGCGCTGCAGGTCGTCCCCGGCGGTGCGGACGTCGGCTCGGCGCTGGTCCGCCACCCGGGTACGGCCGCGGTGGCCATCACCGGCTCCACCGCGGCCGGCCAGGCCGTGCTGCGCGACGCGGCGGAGACGATGACCCGGCCGCTGCTGGAGCTGGGCGGCAAGGCCTCCATGCTGGTGCTGCCCGACGCCGACCTGGAGGCCGCGCTCACCGCGGCCGGCCGGGCGTCGGTGATCACCAGCGGGCAGATGTGCATGGCCTGCACCCGGGTGCTCGTCCACCAGGACCAGCTGTCCCGGGCGCAGGAGCTGCTCGCGGCCGGGCTGACCCGGCTCGCCCCGGCGGACCCGCGCGACCGGTCCGCGGCGCTGGGCCCGCTGATCGGCCCCGCCGCCCTCGAGAAGGTGACCGGCTACCTCGACCTGGCCCGCCGGGACGCGCGGCTGGTCACCGGTGGCGAGGAGGTGCACCCGGACGGACTGCCCGGGCACTTCCTGACCCCGGCGCTGGTGACCGACGTCGAGGTGACCTCGCCGCTGGTCCAGGAGGACATCTTCGGGCCGGTGCTGATGCTGGAGTCCTACGCCTCGGAGGACGACGCGGTGGCGCTGTCCAACGGGACACCGTTCGGCCTGGCGGCCTCGGTGTGGTCCGGGGACACCGGCCGGGCGTTCGCGATCGCCCGGCAGCTCAAGGCGGGCACGGTGTGGGTCAACGGCTACAACCGGTCCTACGCGGAGATGCCCTCCGGTGGCATGCGGATGTCGGGGCTGGGTCGCACCCGCGGGCTGGAGGGCCTGGAGCAGTTCACCGAGCTCAAGCACATCCACCTGTCGCTGTGAGCCGGTCCCGCGCCCGGGGCGCCGGTCAGCTCTGCGGGTGCACCGCTGAGCTGGACGGCGGGGACTCCACGCCGTCCAGGTCCCGGGCCAGCGACGTCCAGAACCGCAGGGCGGCGTGCTCCATCTCCAGCCCCAGCCGGAGGGTCATCATCCGCGGCGCCACGCTGTCGACGGCGCCGTACCGCTTCTGCATGTCCTCGTAGACACGGATCCGCTGCTCGTGCTGCGCGATCTGCTCGCGGGCCAGCTGGCCGACGTTGGCCGGGTCGCCCAGCTCGTTGAAGAACAGCTTCAGCTCGGCGACGTCGCGGAGCTGGAAGTGCTCGTTGGTGGGGGCGGCCAGCCAGGCGCGCAGCTCGCGCAGCCCCTCGTCGGTGAGCGAGTACGTGCGCCGCCGCCGTCCGTCCCGCTCGCTGGACGCCGACAGCAGCCCCATCGCCTCCAGCCGCTGGGGCTCGGAGTACAACCCGGCGTGCGGGAAGACCCAGAAGTAGCCGATGGAGCGGTTGATCGCCCGCTTGAGGTCGTACGACGTCGAGGGGCCGCGCAGACCGATCATGCCGAGCACCACGTAGGACGTGGGGGACAACCGCTCGCTCACGTTGTCATCCTAACAATCCAAGATGTATGGTCTGACTTAGATCATTGTAGATCTGACCGGAGGCACCCAGTGGACCTGGCCACCGCCATGGCATGGACCGCGGAGCGACACCCCGACCGACGGGCCGTCGGCGGACCGCGGCCCATGACCTACCGCCAGTGGGACGCCCACACCAACCAGCTGGCCCGCGCGCTCACCGACCTGGGGGTGCGGCCGGGCGACCGGGTCGCCCTGTCGCTGGCCGGCGGCGAGCCGCTGGCCAGTCTCCACCTGGCCGTGCAGAAGGCCGGGGCGGTCTCCGTGCCGCTGTCCACCCGGCTGTCGGTCGACGAGTTCGCCTACTGCCTCGGCGACGCCGAGCCGGCGCTCCTGGTCACCGATCCGTCGACGGCGCCGACCGCCGCGGGCGCCGGGGCCGGGGCCGGCGTACCGCACCGGGACGTCGCCGAGCTGCGCACCGACGGCCTGCCCGACGGCCCGCTGGGCTCCCGGCCCGCCGAGGGCGACACCAGCGTGATGCTCTACACCTCGGGGACCACCGGCCGGCCGAAGGGGGTGCCCCGGTCGCACCGCGCCGAGCACACCGCCGCCGTCGCCCACCTGGTGCAGGCCCAGCTGCGCCAGGGTGAGGTGGTGCTCGGGGTGATGCCGATGTTCCACACCATGGGCCTGCGCAGCCTGCTCGCCAGCGTGGTCTGCGGTGGCACCTGGGTGCCCCAGGCGAGGTTCGACGCCGCCGAGTCGGTCCAGCTGATCCGCGACGAGGGCGTCACCGCGCTGTACCTGGTGCCGACCATCTACTGGTCGCTGCTGCGCGAGGACGGGTTCGACGCCGGAACCGGCCTCGACCGGCTGGCCTACGCCGGCGCGGCGATGACCCCGGCACTGGCCGAGGAGCTGGTCGACCGGCTGCGGCCCCAGGCGCTGGTCAACCACTACGGCAGCACCGAGATCTACACCTTCACCATCGGTCCGGAGGGCGCCCGCAAGCCCGGCTGCGCGGGGCGCGCCGGCATCTTCTCCCGGGTCCGGCTGGTCGAGCCGGAGGTCGGCGCGCACCCCGACGCGGTGGTCGCGCCCGGCGAGCAGGGCCAGGTCATCGTGTCGATGGACAGCCCCGAGGCGTTCACCGGCTACTGGAAGCGCCCGGACGCCGACGCCAAGTCCATCCGGGACGGCTGGTACTACACCGGCGACCTCGCCACCGCCGACGAGGAGGGCGACCTGTGGGTCGCCGGCCGCGTCGACGACATGATCAACTCCGGCGGGGAGAACATCTACCCGGACGAGATCGAGGCCGCCCTGGTGCGCTGCCCGGCCGTCGCCGACGTCTGCGTCGTCGGCCTGCCGCACCCGCGCTGGGGCAGCGCGGTCACCGCCTTCGTCGTGCCGGCCGACGGCATCGCCCCGGCCGAGGCGCTCCGCGAGCTGGAGCGCCACCTGCCCGGCGCCAGCGGGCTGCCGTCCCTCAAACGGCCCAAGCGGGCCATCGCCGTCGCGGCCATCCCCCGCTCGGCGGTCGGCAAGACCCTGCGCCGCACCCTGACCGCCGGGGACTACGAACCCCTGGCCGAGCTGGAACTCGGAGGCAACCGTGCCTGACCAGACCACCGCCGGCTCGACCGTCGTCCCGGAGGAGGCCGCCCCGAGCGACGCGGCCACCCCGAGCGAGCACACCGGGGGTCCCACCGCGCCGCGCTGGACGCCCAGCCGCGTGGAGGACGCGCCCCTCCTCACCGGGCAGGGCGGCTTCCTGGACGACCTGGACCCGCTGCCGGGCACCCTCACCGCCGCGGTCGTCCGCAGCCCGCACCCGCACGCCCGGATCACGCGGGTCGACCTGGGCCGGGCCCGCCGGCACCCCGGGGTGACCGCGGTCATCGGCCCCGAGGAGGTGCTGGCCGCGTTGCGGCCGTTCCCGCTGTCGGTCAGCACCGACATGCCGTACTACCCCACCGGCACGGACAAGGTGCGGTACGTGGGTGAGCCGGTGGCCGTCGTCGTCGCCGCCGACCGGTACGTCGCCGAGGACGCCGCCGAGCTGGTCGAGGTCGACTACGAGCTGCTCGACCCGGTGATCGGCATCCGTCCGGCGCTGGCGGCGGACGCCCCGCTGCTGCACGAGGCCCAGGGGTCGAACGTCGCCACCGACCGCACGTTCACCTTCGGCGAGGTCGACCGGGCCTTCGCGGAGGCCGACCACGTGGTCGTCGGCGAGTACGACTTCCCGCGGTACTCCGGGGCGCCGATGGAGTGCTACTCGGTCATCGCGAACTGGACGGAGGACTCCGCGGGCCCGGCGATCGAGGCGTGGGCCAACTTCCACGGCCCCTTCACCATGGTCCCCGTCATGTCCGGCGCGCTCGGCATCCCGACCTCCCGGGTGCGCCTGCACGTGCCGGCCGACATCGGCGGCAGCTTCGGCATCAAGGCCGGCATCTACCCCTACGTGGTGCTCATGGCGCTGGCCTCCAAGCACGCCCGGACGCCGGTGCGCTGGTCGGAGGACCGGGTCGAGCACCTGCTGGCCAGCTCGTCCGGGGCCGACCGGATGATGCGGTTCGAGGCGGCGGTCCGGGCCGACGGCACGGTCACGGCGCTGCGCACCGACCTGGTCGACAACGTGGGCGCCTACATGCGCCCGCCGGAACCCAGCACCCTCTACCGGTGCTACGGCAACATCACCGGTGCGTACCGGATCCCGGCGGTGCAGATCCGGGCCCGCGCCGTCGTCACCAACACGATGCCCACCGGGCTCATCCGCGGCTTCGGCGGCCAGCAGCTCTACTTCGGCCTGGAGCGGCTGATGGACGACATCGCCGCCCGCACCGGGCTGGACGTCGTCGACCTGCGGTGCCGCAACCTCGTGCCGGCCGACGCGTTCCCCTACGAGACGCCGACCGGTGGGGTGTACGACTCGGGGGACTACCAGCAGGCGGTGGACCTGGCCGTGCGGAACGCCGACCTGCCGGAGCTGCGCCGCCGGCAGGCCGAGGCCCGCGCCCGGGGCGAGCTGTACGGCATCGGCATCGCCGCGGTGGTGGACCCCTCCGGCACCAACATCGGCTACGTCGGTCTAGCCGTCCCACCGGACCAGCGCAAGGCCGGGCGGGACAAGTCGGGTTCCACCGAGCACGTCCGGGTCAGCGTCGACATCCAGGGCGTCGTGACGGTGATGCTGGGCAGCGTCCCGCAGGGCCAGGGCCACGCCTCCACCGCCCGGCAGCTCGCGGCCCGGCGGCTCGGCGTGCCCGAGGAGCAGGTCCGGGTCGTCATCGACATGGACACGGCGACCACACCGTGGACGGTCACCACCGGCAGCTACTCCTCCCGGTTCGCCCCCCTGGTCACCAGTGCGGTCATCGAGGGGTGCGACCGCATCGCCCGGACCATCCGGTCGGCCGGGAGCGTGCTCCTCGGGGTGGACCCCGACGAGCTGGAGCTGGCCGAGGGCACGGTGCGGCTGAAGAGCGACCCCGGCCGGTCGGCCCAGTTCCGGCATGCGGCCGGTGTCGTGCACTGGGACCCGGGGGCACTGCCCGAGGGCACCTCGGCCCGCCTCTACGAGGAGGCGGCGTTCACGCCCCGGAGCGCGCGGACCGCCACCAAGGACGAGAAGATCAACTCCAGCCTCTGCTACGGCTTCGTGGTGGAGCTGGTGGCCCTCCGGATCGATCCGGACACCCTGGAGATCCGCATCGAGCAGGTGTCCAGCGTCCACGACGCCGGCACCGTGCTGAACCAGACCTTCGTCGACGGGCAGGTGTACGGCGCCCTCACCCAGGCCCTCGGCGGGGCGATGTACGAGGAGTTCACCTACTCCGCGGGCGGCCAGCCGACCGCGGCCACCTTCCTGGACTACCTCTGCCCGACGACGGCGGAGGCGGGTTTCCCGCTGGTCACCGACCACGTGGTCTCGCCCTCCCCGCTGACCGCGCTGGGCGCCAAGGGCTGCGGCGAGGGCAGCTCCATGAGCTTCCCGGTCGCCCTGGCGAACGCCGTCTCCGACGCGCTCGCCCCGCACGGGCTCCGGATCGACTCGCTGCCCGTGCACGGCAACGTCCTGCACGACCTGCTCGACGGCGTCCGCCGTCCGGCCTGACCCGACACCCGACCAAGGAGCTCCGTATGCCCACCACCGGTGGAGACGTCCTGCTCGACCACGGACACGACGGCCAGGTGGCCTACCTGACCCTGTCCCACGGCGGGTACACGATCGTGACGATGGAGATGCGGGCCAGGATGGCCGAGCGGTTCGCCGAGATCGACCGGGACAGCAACGTGCGCGCCGTGGTCGTCCGCTCGGACGGCAAGCACTTCACCTCGGGCGGGGACATCGCCGGCTTCATGGAGGTCGACCCGATCGACCTGACCGACCTCGGGCAGGACGTCACCGCGCCCGCCCGCAGCGCCAAGCCGGTCGTCGTCGCCGTGGACGGCTACTGCTTCGGTGTCGGTCTGGAGCTGGCCCTCTCCTGCGACATCCGGCTGGCCACCGAGCGCAGCGAGTTCGCGCTGCCGGAGATGAACCTCGGCATGATCCCGGGCAGCGGCGGCACCCAGCGGCTGTCCCGGCTGATCGGCCTGTCCCGGGCCAAGTACCACATCCTCACCGCCACCCGGATCAAGGCGCAGCAGGCGCTGGACTGGGGACTGGTCGCCGAGCTGTACCCGGACCGGGCCGCGCTCGACGAGGGCGTCGAGAAGCTGGTCGGCAAGCTGATCGGCTTCAGCCCGGCGGCCCTGCGCACCGGCAAGGAGGTCCTCGACCGGGGCATCGACGGGCCGCTGTACACCGGCATCGAGCTGGAGCGGAAGGCGTACTCGATGCTGCGGGCGACGCAGGACTTCGCCGAGGGCGTCAAGGCCTTCGGGGAGAAGCGCAAGCCGACCTTCACGGGGCGCTGAGCACGATGAAGGCAGCCCCGTTCGCCTACGTCCGCCCCGCCACCCTGGACGACGCCGTCGCAGAGCTCGCCGCCACCGACGGCGACGGCAAGGTGCTGGCCGGGGGCCAGTCCCTGGTGCCGGTGCTGGCCATGCGCCTGGGGCGTCCCGGGACGCTGGTCGACATCAACGGCGCCTCGGGGCTGGACACCATCGACCGGCGCGGCGACGTCCTCCGGGTCGGCGCCACCGCCCGCCAGCGGCAGCTGGAGCGCAGCCCCGCTGCCCGCGACGTCCCCCTGCTCGGCCTCGCGCTGCCGTTCGTGGGCCACCGTGAGCTGCGCAGCCGGGGAACCGTCTGCGGCAGCCTGGCGCACGCCGATCCCGGGGCGGAGCTCCCCGCCGTCGCGTCCTGCCTCGGCGCCACGCTGGAGGTCACCGGCCCGGCCGGGCGACGGACGGTCCCCGCCGAGGCGTTCTTCCAGGGCGCGATGACCACCTCGGTCGGCGTCGACGAGATCCTGACCGCCGCGGAGTTCCCGGTGGCCGGCCCCGGCGACGGGTACGGGTTCGCCGAGATCGCCCGCCGGCACGGCGACTTCGCCCTGGCCGGCGTCGTCGCCCGGGTCCGCTCGGCCGGCGGCGCGGTGCAGGAGGCGGTGCTCAGCGGGTTCGGCGTCTCCGACCGCGCGCAGACCCGGGACGTCGCCGAGCTCGTCCGGGCGGCGGCGGGGGAGCCGGACGTCGAGTCCGCCCTGCGCCCCGGCACCGAGGAGCTCGCCCGGGACGTCGTGGACACCTCCGGCGACGCGCACGGCTCGCAGGGCTACCGCCGCCGGCTGTTCGCCGTCCTCGCCGCCCGCGAGCTCGCCCGGGCGCTCACCCGATCCACCGGAGGCCGACCGTGACCACCATCCCGACGTCCGGCACCACCCGCCGGGCACCCCAGCGGCCGGTGAAGGCCGCCGCCGACGAGCTCGTCGACGTCTCCTTCACCGTCAACGGGACGCCGGTCACCATCGCGGTGCCCGCCCGGATGCACCTGGCCGACGCGCTGCGGGCACACCTGGGGCTGTCCGGCACGCACCTCGGCTGCGAGCACGGCGTGTGCGGCATGTGCACCGTGCTGATCGACGGCGACGCCGCCCGGGCCTGCCTGGTCTTCGCCGTCCAGGCCGAGGGCACCGACGTCGTCACCGTCGAGGGGCTGGGCACCCAGGACGAGCAGCACCCCCTGCAGCAGGCGTTCAGCCACCACCACGCGCTGCAGTGCGGGTTCTGCACGCCCGGGTTCCTGATGAGTTCCTACGACCTGCTGTCCCACGGCGAGGGCGAGCTCGACCCGGAGACGCTCCCGGAGGAGCTGTCCGGGGTGATCTGCCGCTGCACGGGCTACCGCGGCATCCTCGCCGCGGTGGCCGACGTCGCGGAGGCGCACCCGGACGGCATCCCGGCGCCGCTCAACTGCGCGCCGCGCACCCTGGTGGGCCGCGGCGGGGCCGCGCAGGCGCCGGCGGCACCCGACGCCGGCCCCGAGGGCGACGTGGCGGAGCAGGCGCCGACCGAGCTGACCCGGCCGACCGGGACGCCGACGATCACCGTCGAGGTGCGGCGCGAGCTGACCAGCCCGGTTGGGGACGTCTGGGCGGTGATGGACGACGTCGACCGGCTGGCGCGCTGCCTGCCCGGCGCGGAGATGACCGCCGACCTGGGCGGCGACCGGTACGCCGGCCGGGCGAAGGTCGCCCTGGGCCCCGTGCGGTTGGCGTTCGAGGGCCTCGCGCAGATCGTCGAGCGGGACGCCGACGGGCACCGGCTGAGCCTGCTGGCGCAGGGAGCGGACACCGGCGGCAACCGGACGGCCGCCGACATCGACCTGCGGGCCACCGCGGCACCCGATGGGGGCACGGTGCTGGTGGCCGAGGCGGCGGTCTTCCTCTCCGGGCGGATCGCGCAGTTCGGCCGGGCGCTGGCCGGCGACGTCAGCCAGCGGTTGTTCGAGCAGTTCGCCGACGCCGTCGACGAGACCGCCCGCACCGGGGTCGCCCCTGAGGTCGGGGCGGGGCCGAGCGCGCTGGCCATCGGGGTGCAGGCCGTGCTGGCCGGCGTCCGCCGCCGGGTGGCCGGCCTGCGGGCCGCGGTCCAGGGGGCGCTGGCGCGCCGTCGCCGCTGAGCGGTGTGCTCGGGGGCGGTCCCGCGCGCTCAGGGGGTCAGGACGACGGGCAGCTCCCGCAGGCCGCGGATGACGAACTCCGGACGGCGCCGCGCGGGGCCGCCGAGCTCCAGCCGCGACGTGCGCGACAGCAGCGCACCGAACGACGCCTGCAGCTCCACCCGGGCCAGCGGCGCACCGAGGCAGAAGTGCACCCCCGCACCGAAGGTGATGTGCGGGTTGTCGGTGCGGCCGACGTCCAGCGTGTCCGGGTCGGCGAAGACGGCCGGGTCCCGGTTGGCGCTGCCGAGCAGGGCGGCGATCTTCTGGCCGGCCCGCAGGGTGGCCCCGCCGATCTCGACGTCGGCGGTCGCGGTGCGCTCGAACAGCTGCAGCGGCGAGTCGAAGCGCATGAGCTCCTCGATCGCGGTCGGCAGCAGGCCCGGGTCCGCGCGCAGCCGGGCGAGCTCCCCGGGGTGCTCCAGCAGCGCCAGCAGGCCGTTGCCGGACACGTTGACCGTCGCCTCGTGCCCGGCGTTGAGCAGCAGGATGCAGGTGGTGACCAGCTCGTCCTCGGTGAGCCGGTCGCCGTCGGAGTCGCGGACGGTCACCAGGTGGGTGAGCAGGTCCTCACCGGGCGAGCGGCGGCGGTCGGCGGCGAGGTCGCGCAGGTAGGCGACGAACTCGGCGGCGGCGCGCTCCGCGGCGTCCTCGACCTGCGTCGTCCGGCCGTACTCGTACATCTTCACGATCGCGTTGGACCACGGCCGCAGCAGCGGCCGGTCGGCCGCGGGGACGCCGAGCAGCTCGGCGATGACCGCGACCGGCAGCTCCTCGGCCATCCCGGAGAGGACGTCGACCGGCGTGCTGCCGCCGGAGCGCTCCACCAGCCGGTCGACCAGCGAGTCGGCGAGCTCCTGCACCCAGGGCCGCAGCCGCTCGACGTGCCCGCGGGCGAATGCGGCGCTGACCAGCCGGCGCAGCCGGGTGTGCTCCGGCGGCTCCATCTCCAGGATCGCGTTGCGGTGGATCAGGTTGAAGCTGTCCAACCGCTCCCCGGGCTCCTCGTCCCGCCAGATCCGGCCCAGGCGGCGGTTCCGGAGCACCGCGTCGGCCTCCGCGTGCGTGAACGCCAGCCACAGGCCGAGCGGCTCGTCCCACTGGACCGGCGCCGCGGCCCGGGCCCGGGCGAAGGCGGGGTAGGGATCGGCCACCACGGCCGGGTCGGTCAGGTCCAGCGGCGGCGGTGCGAGCGTCACACCCGGAGCCTATTCAGGGACAACCTCGCCCGAACTCGCGGCAGACGGCCCCTCGCAGGGCCCGGCCGCGAGCCTGCGAGGGGCGGGGGGCGAGGGGGTCCTTTGTTTACGCTGACCCCATGGCCCGTTCCGCGACCCGCCGTCCCGCCGCCCCCGCCTCGGGCGAGGTGAACCCGAAGGCGCCGTGCCCCTGCGGCTCCGGCCGCCGGTACAAGCACTGCCACGGCTCGGGCTACGCACCGCCGGTCCGCCGGCCGTTCGAGGGGCTGCCCGGCGAGCCCGACTGGGTGGCGCTGCGCGAGCTCGTCCCGGCCGCGACGGCCACGCTGACCACCACCTCCGGCCGCACGGCCACGCTGGCCAGCGTGCTGCCCGGTGGCACGCCCGCCCTGGTCCGCGCGAACGGCGAGGTGCTCCTGGGGGTGCAGCTGGCGACGTCGTCCGACGACGTCAGCCGCGACCTGGGGACGGCGCTCGCCGCCGCGCTCGAGGCGCCCGCCGGCGCTCCGGTCGACCCGGGCCCGGTCGGCGGCGCCGGGTCCGCCGGCCCGCGGCTGCAGGAGCTGCTCGACCTGACCGCGCCGTTCGAGGTCACCGTGCACGAGGACTTCGGGTTCTGGCTGGAGGGCGCCCAGGTCGACGCGGCCGCCCGGGCCGGGCTCGAGCAGGCCAACCAGATGATCATGCCGACGGTCCGGCTGGCGGGCCTGGAGGCGGCCTACTGGTGCCGGCCCAGCGACGACCGCGCGCACGTCCGGTGGGTGCGGCCGGAGCCGGAGGAGCAGCTGCTCGACGCGCTGGCCCGGCTCTCGGCCGGCGGGGAGCTGCTCCTCGGGGAGGGGACCCGGTACGCCGGCGCCTTCCGCGCGCTGGGCCTCGTCGTCCCGGTGTGGGACGTGCCCGCCGACGTGCCGGGTGCCGACTGGGCCGGCCCCGCGACGGAGCTGCAGTCGCGGCTGGAGGCGGCGCTGGCCGTCGACACCCCGCTGACCGCCGACGAGCGGCGGGCCCGCGCGGGCCTGCTGTCCCGCCAGGTCACCCTGCGCTGACGTACGGCCCACGGTGGGCGGCCCGGCCGCTTACCGTGGGCTGGGCACGGCGCGGTACGAGGAGGAACTGACGTGGGACACGAGCACGGCGGCATGCACCTGCCGGAGCTGCCGCCGACGACCGGCCGGGTGCTGGCCCTCGACCTGGGAGCGGCGTCCCCGGTCGCCTGGCTGGCGGTCCTGCTCGCCGTCGCCTACGCGGTCGGGTTGTGGCGGCTGCACGCCCGCCGGGTGCGGTGGCGGCCGCTCCGCACGGTGGCCTGGATGGCCGGCTGCGCGAGCCTGTTCCACGTCTGCGCCAGCGGCCTGCAGACCTACGGCATGGCCATGTTCAGCCTGCACATGGTGCAGCACATGGTGCTGACCATGATCACCCCGCTGCTGCTGCTCCTCGGGGCCCCGGTCACGCTCGCGCTGCGCGCCCTGCCGACGTCCCGCGGGCCGGCGGGCATGCCGCGCCGGCTGCTGCTGAGCGGGCTGCACAGCCGGCTCGGCCGGTTCGTCTCGCACCCGCTGTTCACCGTGCCGCTGTTCGTCGCCAGCCTCTACGGCGTCTACTTCACGCCGGTCTTCGACGACCTGATGAGCACCGTGCCGGGGCACACCTTCATGCTGCTGCACTTCCTGGTGACCGGGCTGCTGTTCTTCGGCCCGATCCTCGCCGTGGACCCGTGGCCGCGGCGGGCCGGGTACGGCGGTCGGATGCTCGAGCTGCTGCTGCCCGCGCCGTTCCACGCGTTCTTCGGCGTCGCGGTGATGATGAGCAGCAGCATCCTGCTCACCAGCTACGCGAACCCGCCGGCGTCCTGGGGGGTCGACCCGCTGTACGACCAGGGCGCGGCCGGCGGCATCGCCTGGTCCTTCGGTGAGTTCCCGACGGTCCTGGTGCTCGCGGTGGTGTTCTTCCAGTGGTCGCGGTCGGAGGACCGGGCCTCGCGGGCGGAGGAGCGGGCGCGGGACCGGGCGATCGCCCGCGGCGGGACCGGCGAGGACCCGGAGCTGGCCGCCTACAACGAGCGCCTCCGCCGGCTGGCCGCGCAGAACCCCTGACGCTTCCCTGCTCCGCCGATCCGGGGTAGGAGTTGGCCCGTGACCTCCGTGGCCCGACTGGTCGACGACCTCGCCGGCGAGGGAACGCACCTCGAGCGGGACGGCTCGACCGGGGCGTTGCTCGTGCGGTCCCACAACGGCCGACCCGTGGACCCGGCGATCATCCTGGAGGTGCCCGAGGAGGAGTTCGCTCGGCTCCTGGCTCCGTCGTCCGAGGATGCCGGCATCGTGTTCCCCGACGTGGACCCGACCACGGCGGCGTATCGGATCTTCCTCGTCAACCTGGAGGAGGAACTGGCCACCAAGGCGATGCCGGGATCACGGATCACCATCCACGGTGGTGGGCTCCGGACACGTCCCGAACGCCCCGTCGCGACGGGGGACCTGCCCGGCTCGGATGGCTGCACGTGGAAAGCCCACCGTCGTCCGTGAGACGCCGGGGATCCCTCCGTCAGGAGGGGCGGCGGGTCCGGGGGTGGTCGGCGGCGACGAGGGCCTCGACCAGGTCGGCGCGGGCCCGGGCGACCCGGGAGCGGATCGTGCCCACCGGGCAGCCGACCACCTCGGCGGCCTCGGCGTAGGGCAGCCCGATCAGCTGGGTGAGCACGAAGGCCTCCCGGCGCTCGGGCTCCAGCCGGTCGAGCACGTCCTGCGCGGCGACGGTCCCGCCCACCTCGTCGAGCGGGACGTCGCGGACCAGGGCGCCCAGGTCGGTGTCCTCGCCCACCAGGACCAGCGGACGGCGGGCCCGGCGGCGCAGGTGGTCGGCGCACACCCGGCGGGCGATCGACAGCAGCCAGGTGCGCACGCCGGAGCGGCCCTCGAAGCGGCGCAGCGCCGGCAGCGCACGCAGGTAGGTCTCCTGGGTGAGGTCCTCGGCGACCTGCCGGTCGGCCAGGTGGGCGCACAGCCGCCACACGTCGGCCTGGGTCTCCCGGATCAGCGCCGCCTGCGCCGCCACGTCGCCCGCGGCCGCCTGGGCCGCGAGACGTTCCAGCTGTCCCACGACCACCCTCCGGGAACTCCGTGTCCGTCGGTGGCGACTATGCCAGCGTGTCCTGTGAACCCTTCCGCGAGGCGGTGTCGGCCGGGCTCGACGGCGAGTCCCCGGGCGTGCCGCAGCGCTGGGTCGACGAGCACCTGACCAGCTGCGGCGCCTGCCGGAACTGGGCGGAGGCCGCGGCCGAGGTGACCCGCCGGGCCCGGCTCACCCCGGCGGCCCCGGTGCCCGACGTCGCCGCCGCGGTGCTCGACCGGCTGCCCCGCCGCCGGGTGTCGCTGCGCGGGCCCGGCGTGGACGCCGCCCTCCGGCTGACCCTGCTGGCCGTGGGTGCCGGGCAGCTCGCCGTCGGACTGCCGCCGTTCCTGGGCGGGGGCGCGTCCCACGTGGCGCACGAGACCGGTGCCTGGAACCTCGGGCTGGCGGCCTGCTTCCTCGTCGTCGCCGTCCGGCCCCGGCTGGCCGCGGGGGCGCTGCCGTTCCTGCTCTCGTTCACCGTCGTCCTGGTCGCCGTGACGCTCGCCGACCTTGGCTCCGGAGCCGTGCACGCCGGCCGGGCCGGGCTCCACCTGCTGCTCGTCGGCGGCGCGGTGCTGGTCAGCGCGCTCGCCGTACGCGGACGGACGCCGGGCCGCGGGCCCCGCGGTGTCCTGCGGGCGTGGGCCGGCCGGTGGTCCGCCGGCCGGGCAGCCGTGTCGGCCCAGGCGACCTCGGCCGCCCCGGGCGTCCGCCGGTTGCCCGCCGACCCGGCCGCCCGGCACCATGCGGAGCCGCACGCCGCCTGAGGGTCAGGGCAGCGGGTCGCGGAGCACCGGGCAGGACATGCAGCGCGGCCCGCCGCGGCCGCTGCCGAGCTCGGACCCGGCGATCGCCACCACCTCGATGCCGGCTGCCTCCAGGGCGGCGTTGGTGACGGTGTTGCGCTCGTAGGCCACCGCCAGCCGGGGGGCGAGCGCGAGGGTGTTGTTGCCGTCGTCCCACTGCTCGCGTTCCGCGGTCACCGGGTCCAGGCCGGTGTCGATGAGCCGCAGCCGGTCGCTGCCCATCGCCTGCGCCGCCGCCTCCAGGAACGGCCGGGGGCCGCGGACGGTCAGCTCCACGGTGTCCGCCTCGTCGGGCAGGTCGTCGTGGGCGGTGACGGTCCAGGCCTGCAGGTGGTCGGCGACCGCCGGGTACATGACCAGCGCGTCGACGTCGACCATCGTGCAGATGGTGTCCAGGTGCATCGTGGCGCGCTGCTGCGCGATGGGGACGACGAGCACCGTGTGCGCCAGCCCGCGGGCGAACACCCGGCGGGCCAGCCGCTCGGCGCCGCCCGCCGTCGTCCGCTCGCCCACCCCGACGGCGACCACCCCGGGCCCGAGCAGGAGCACGTCACCGCCCTCCAGGTGCTCCAGCGAGGCGTCGTAGAGCTGCTCGGTCCCGGAGAAGCGCGGGTGGTGGGTGTAGACGGCGCGGGTGAGCACGCTCTCCCGGGCGCGGGCCGGCATCGCGAGCGAGGTCACCGCCACCTCGTCCCCCACCCACACCGACGAGTCGCGGGTGAACAGCAGGTTGGGCAGCGGCGGGACGACGAAGTCCCCGCGCCGCATCAGCTGGTAGGCCAGCCCCCGGCCGCCGCGCAGCTCGTCGTGCGCGACACCGGTGATCAGCGCCTGGGCGAGGTCCTCGGCGGACAGCCCCTCGAGGTGCGCGGTGGTCGCGTGCCGCAGGGTCGCCCCCAGCCGAGGGTCGTCGACCGCGGCGGCGATGGACGTCTCCCGCGCGGCGGGCACGCCCATCACCTCGGCCAGCAGCCGGTCGAGGTACAGCACCTCGACGCCCCGCTCGGTGAGCGCCGCGGCGAAGGCGTCGTGCTCGTCCTGCGCGCGGGCGACCCACGGCACGCCGTCGAACAGCAGCTCGTCGTTGTTGCGCGGAGTGAGCCGGCGCAGCTCCGCCCCCGGCCGGTGCAGCAGCACGGTGCGCAGCCGGCCGACCTCGCTGGTCACCTCGTACCCGGCGGTCATGCTCCGAGGGTGCTCGATCTTGGTCGGCGCGGCCACCCCACCCGGCGGGCTCACCCCGCGGGCGGGGCGCCGTCCCCGCCCCGCACGGCGGTCGAGGCGCGCACGACCAGCCGGGACGGCACGACCACCGGCGGCCCCTCGAACCAGGTGGTGCCGCCGGCGATCCGGTCCAGCAGCAGGTCGACGCACCGTCGTCCCACCTCGGGGAAGTCCTGCCGCACCGTGGTCAGCGGCGGGCGCAGGAACTCGGCCTCGGCCATGTCGTCGAAGCCCACGACGCTCACCTGCCCCGGGACGTCGACGCCGGCCTCGGCGAGCGCCCGCAGCATCCCGAGGGCCATGTGGTCGTTGGCCGCGAACACCGCGGTCGCCTCCGGCTGCTCGGCCACCAGGCGCAGGCCCGCCTCGTAGCCGGACCGGGGGCTCCAGTCGCCGGCCAGCACGGGCGGCAGGTCGAGGCCGGCCGCGGACATCGCCTGGCGCCAGCCCCTCAGCCGGGCGTCGGCCTCGATCCAGTCCTCGCGGCCGGAGACGTGCACCACGTGCCGGTGGCCGAGCTCGATCAGGTGCCGGGTGGCCTGGATGGCGCCGTCCACCTGGTCGATGACCACCGCCGGGATCCCCGGCGCCGCGCCGCCCTCGACCGCCACCGCCGGCAGGTCGGCGGGCAGGCCGGCCATCACCCGCACCTGGGCGCGCTGGGGGGCCAGGACCACCACGCCGGTCACCGACTGCTCGAGCAGCCGCTCGACCGCGTCGGCGAAGGCGTCCTCGTCGGGGTCGGGCACGGTGACCACGCTGACGTGGTAGCCCCGCGCCCGGGCCGCCTCCTCGATGCTGAACAACGTGCTGGCCGGCCCGTACAGGGTGGTGTCGAACGCGACCACGCCGATCGTGTCGGTCCGCCGGGTCGCCAGGGCCCGGGCGGTGAGGTTGCGCCGGTAGCCCAGCTTCTCCATCGCCGCGAGCACCCGCTCGCGGGTCTCCTCGCGCACGTGCGGGTGCCCGTTGACCACCCGCGACACCGTCTGGTGGGAGACGCCGGCCAGCTGGGCGACATCGGTCATCACCGCCGGCCGGCTGGCCCGTGCCGACATGGGCCCTCCTCCCGCCCGCGCCGCCTCCGGTGACGACCCGGCGGCCGCGAACGGCCTCACGTCCCCGGCCGGGCTCGCCGGGTGGTCAGCCGCTGGACGACGACGAACACCAGCAGCAGCACCCCGACGGTGATCCTGGTCCACCAGCTGCTCAGACCGCCGTCGAAGGAGATCAGCGCCTGGATGGTGCCCAGCACGAGCACCCCCAGCAGCGACCCGACCACGTAGCCGGCGCCGCCGGTGAGCAGTGTCCCACCGATCACCACGGCGGCGATCGCGTCGAGCTCCATGCCGATCGCGTGCAGGCTGTAGCCGGAGAGCATGTAGAAGGTGAACAGCAGGCCGGCCAGCGCGGAGCAGGTCCCGCTGATCACGTACACGCCCACCTTCGTGCGCCCCACCGCGAGACCCATCAGCGCCGCGGAGGACTCGTTGCCGCCGATCGCGTAGACGGTGCGCCCGAAGCGGGTGCGGTGCAGGACCCAGACGGCCGCCGCCAGGACGGCGAGGGCGATGAAGACGCTGTAGGTCAGGAAGGTGTTCCCGGGCAGCTCCACGACGTCCTGCGCCATCGACTGGAAGAACGGGTCGCGGATCGGGATCGAGGGCACGCTGATCACGAAGCACAGCCCGCGGGCGAGGAACATCCCGGCGAGCGTGACGATGAACGGCTGCAGCTGCAGGTGGTGGACCGCGGCCCCCATCAGCCAGCCGAGGAGCGCCCCGGTGGCGAGCACGACGGCGATCGCGACCGGCGCCGGCCAGCCCGCCTCCAGCAGCGAGGCGGCGATGACCGTCGAGAGCGCGACCACCGCACCGGAGGACAGGTCGATGCCGCCGGTCAGGATGACGAAGGTCATCCCCACCGCCAGCACCACCAGGTGCGCGTTGTCGACCAGCAGGTTGAGCGCGACCTGGGGGCTGCCGAAGTTCTCGTACCGGGCGGAGCCGGTGCCGAAGAGCACCACCAGCAGCACCCCGGTGACGAGCACCGAGAAGGTGCGGGAGCCGGTGGTGGTGCTGCGAAGCCAGCGCTGCCAGGCGCGGCGCCGGTCGCCGGGCCCGGCCGGCGGGGGAGCGGCCGGGTCGGGCGCGGTGGGCCGGGTGTCGGAGACGGTCATCGCAGGGCTCCTCGGCCGGACCCGGTGGTCCCGCTGGCCGTCGGGGCGGGAGCGTGGGCGGGGGTGTGCTCGTCGTCGCCGAGGGCCGGGCCGCCGGTGAGGACGGCCGCGGCCTCGTCGGGCAGCCCGCCCGACGGCAGCGGCGGGGGTGCGGGCCGGCGGCGGCGGGCCATGACGGCGCGCAGCCGCGGGGCCTGCAGCAGGAAGACCACGATCACGACCAGCGCCTTGAACAGGGTCGTCATGTCCGGCGGGATGCCGACGGTGTACACGGTCGTGGTCAGCGTCTGCAGGATCAGCGCGCCGACCACCGTGCCGGTCAGCGAGTACCGGCCGCCGGCCAGCGAGGTGCCGCCGATGACGACGGCGAGGATCGCGTCGAGCTCGATGAACAGGCCGGCCCGGTTGGCGTCGGCCGCGGTGACCTGCGCGCTGATCATCAGCCCGGCCACCGCCGCGGCGAGGGCGGCGAAGACGTAGACGGTCCACACGATGCTGCGCGACCGCACGCCGGCCAGCCGGGCGGCCTCGGGGTTGATCCCGACCGCCTCGAGGAGCATGCCCAGCGCGGTGCGCCGGGTCAGCAGGGCGACGGTCAGCAGGATCAGCCCGGCGACCACCACCTGCGCCGGGATGCCGAGCAGGTGGCCGCCGCCGAGCCAGCCGTAGGTGTCGTTGTCGACGGTGATGATCTGGCCGTCGGTGATCAGCATCGCGATGCCCCGGCCGGCGGTCATCAGCACCAGGGTGGCGATGATCGGCTGGATCCCGAACACCGAGACCAGCAGGCCGTTCCAGGCCCCCAGCAGCAGCGCGACGCCCAGCGCCGTGCTGATCGCGACGACCGCCGCCCCGGCGGACGTGGGGTCCGGGGCGGAGACCAGGGAGTTGCAGGCGATCGCGCCGGCGATGGCCACCACCGCGCCGACCGAGAGGTCGATGCCCCGGCTGGCGATGACCAGGGTCATGCCGATCGCGATGAGCAGCGTGGGGGCGGCGTTCTTCAGCACGTCGACCAGCGAGCCGAACAGGTGGCCGTCCTGGATCCGGACGGCGAAGAAGCCGGGGTTGACCACGAGGTTGAACAGCAGGAGCGCCGCCAGGGCCAGCAGCGGCCACAGCAGCGGGGAGCGGGTCAGCCGGTTCACGACCGTCCTCCACGGGCGATGAGGTCGACGACGTCGTCGACGGACGAGGTGGCCCCGTCCAGCTCGGCGACCTTGTGCCGGTCACGGAGGACGACGACCTGGTCGCAGATGCGCACGACCTCCTCCAGCTCGGCGGAGACGAAGACCACCGACATCCCGTCGGCGGCCAGCTGGGCGACCAGCTGCTGGATCTGCGCCTTGGCGCCGATGTCGATGCCGCGGGTCGGCTCGTCGAGCAGCAGCAGCCGGGGCTCGGTGAGCAGCCAGCGGGCGAGCAGGACCTTCTGCTGGTTGCCGCCGGAGAGGTTCCGGAGCAGGGCGTCGGGGTCCGCGGGCCGGACGTCGAGGGCGGCCATGTACTTGGCCACCAGCTCGTCCCCGGTCCGCCGGGGGATCGGACGCAGCCATCCGCGGCGGGCCTGCAGCGCCAGCAGCAGGTTGTCCCGCACGGTCAGGTCACCGACCACCCCCTCGGCCTTGCGGTCCTCGGAGGAGAAGGCGATCCGGTGGGCGATGGCCTGTCTCGGGCTGCGCAGCCGGACCGGCCGGCCGTCCACGCGGAGCTCGCCGCTGGTTGCCCGGTCCGCGCCGAACAGCAGCCGGGTCAGCTCGGTGCGGCCGGACCCCAGGAGCCCGGCCAGGCCGACCACGCGGCCGGCGTGCACGTCCAGGTCGACCGGGGCGAGGGCGCCGGTCCGGCCGATCCCCCGCCCGGACAGCCGCGGCACGGCGTCGCTCGGCACCGGGTGCGCCGCCGCCCGCTCGAGGTCCTCGAGGGTGGCCAGCTCGCGGCCGATCATCTCCTGCACCAGCCGCAGCCGGGGCAGGTCCGCGGTGCGGTGCTCGCCGACCAGCTGGCCGTTGCGCAGCACGGTCATCCGGTCGGAGATCTCGTAGACCTGGTCGAGGAAGTGCGAGACGAACAGGATGGCCACGCCGCTGTCGCGCAGCGCCCGGACCACCCGGAACAGCTCGGCGACCTCACCGGCGTCCAGGCTGGAGGTCGGCTCGTCGAGCACGAGGACGCGGCAGTCGGTGTCCACGGCGCGGGCGATGGCGACCAGCTGCTGGACGGCGATCGGGTGCGTGCCGAGGGTCGAGTCGGGGTCGACGTCCAGGTGGAGGCGGGACAGCACCGCGCGGGCGCGGGTGCGGCTGGCGCGGCGGTCGATGGAGCCCCGGCGGCGCGGCTCGCGGCCGAGCACGATGTTCTCGGTGACCGACAGGTTGGGGCAGAGGTTGACCTCTTGGTACACGGTGCTGATCCCGGCGGCCTGCGCCTCGGCCGGGGAGCTGAAGCCGCGCTCGGTCCCGCCGACGGTGACCGTGCCCGAGTCGTAGCTGTAGACGCCGGTGAGCGCCTTGATCAGGGTCGACTTCCCGGCGCCGTTCTCGCCCATGAGGGCGTGCACCTCGCCGGGGAACAGCCGCAGGTCGACGTCCTGGAGCGCCTTCACGCCGGGGAACTCGATGGTGATCCCGGACATCTCGACGACCGGGCGGGACGGGGCTCCCGGAGCCGCGGGGTCCGCCGGCCCGGCAGGGGTGGTGCGCATGCGCTGACCTCTCTGGCTGGGCTCCGCCGTCCGCCGGAGGAGCGGCGGACGGCGGAGCCGGTCGGGAACGGGGAGGTCAGTACTGGCGCTCGGGCAGGACCTCGATGGCCTGCTCCTGGGTGAAGGTGGTCTCCTCGGTGACCACCCGGGCCGGGACCTCCTCGCCGGCGACGACCTTCTTGGCCAGGTCCATCAGCTGCTCACCGAGCAGCGGGTTGCACTCCACGATGAAGTTGATCTTGCCGTCGGCCAGTGCCTGCATGCCGTCCTTCACCGCGTCGACGGTGATGATCTGGATGTCCTTGCCGGGCACCTTGCCGGCCGCCTCGATCGCCTCGATCGCGCCCAGGCCCATGTCGTCGTTGTGCGCGTAGACGGCGTTGATCTCCGGGTGGGAGTTCAGCATCGCCTCCATGACCTCGCGGCCGCCGGAACGGGTGAAGTCGCCGGTCTGGGACGCGACCACCTGCAGGTTCGGCGTGCCGGCGATGGCGTCGGCGAAGCCCTCCTGGCGGTCGATGGCGGGTGCGGCGCCGGTGGTGCCCTGGAGCTCGGCGATGAACGTCTGCTGGCCGCCCCAGTTCTCCACGGCCCACTCGCCGGCCTTCTTGCCCTCCTCGACGAAGTCCGAGCCGAGGAAGGTCACGTACAGGGAGTCGTCCTCGCTGTCCACCGAGCGGTCGGTGAGGATCACCGGGATGTTGGCCCGCTTGGCCTCCAGCAGGACCGCGTCCCACCCGGTCTCCACGACGGGGCTGAACGCGATGACGTCGACCCGCTGCTGGATGAACGAGCGGATCGCCGAGATCTGGTTCTCCTGCTTCTGCTGGGCGTCGGAGAACTGCAGGTCGATGCCGGCCGCCTCGGCCGCCTCCTGGATGGAGGCGGTGTTCGCCGTCCGCCATCCGCTCTCGGCACCGACCTGGGCGAAGCCCAGGGTGATGGTGTCGCCGCCGCCGCCACCACCGCCGCCACCGCCGGTGGTGGATGAGCCCTCGTCACTGCCACCGCAGGCCGTCAGGCCGAGCGCCAGGGCCGCCGTCAGGGCGGTGAGTGCCGTCTTCTTGAACACCTGTCCTCCTCGTCGAGGTCAACACCGTGCGGGGAGCCCCGTCCGGCTGGTCGTGGTGGTGCCGAACGGGCGACCGCGGTGCTCGGGAGGCGGCTCGGCGGGCCCCGGAAGGAGGCTGCCGACGCTCCGGCCAACGCGGCGGGCTCGATCGTCGCGGCCACTGTGAGCGTTCTCAGTCGTGGTCGCCGAGGGGGATGGTGGTACGGGATCGCGTGGGCGTTACCGCTGGTGAGACGGTTGTTATCGGATCGTTGTGATCCGCGCCACGTTCTTGTTACCGCTCACAATCTGCGGTCGCGACGTGACCGGTGCCGCTCCGCGAGGGGGCGCACCGTCGGGTCGGGGCGCTGACCTGCGCCGACCCGGGTGCGGGGTACGGGGCCGGTCAGGCGCCGGGGCGGGGCAGCAGGCGGCCGAGCCCGGCCCGTTCCAGCGCCGGCCGCAGGCTCCCGGCCAGACCGATCACCTGGAGGGTCGCCCCGGTGCGCGCCTGCTTGCGGGCCAGGTGCAGGAGCAGCTCCAGGCCCGCGGGGTCCAGGGCGGTGACCGCGGTCAGGTCGATCCGGGCGGGCCAGGACGCCGGCGCGACGCCGCGCCGGAACGACCGGACGACCTCCTTGTCCACCCGGCCGGTGAAGCGCAGCAGGGGGCCGGTCGCGTCCTCGCCGAGCTGGACGGCTCCGGCGGGCGATCCGCCGGCCGGGACATGAGCAGCCGCGCAGTCCATGCCGTGCGGCTACCCGATCGGGGGAACGACCACACGCAGCGTCAGTCGGGCAGCAGGACGCCGGGGTTGCACACCCGCTGCGGATCGAGCTGCCGCTTCACCGCCCGCAGCAGGTCCACGCCGAGCGGCCCGATCTCCTGCGCCAGCCAGGGCCGGTGGTCGGCGCCGACGCCGAAGTGGTGGCTGAGCGTGCCGCCCGCGGCGAGCACGGCGTCGGTGGCGGCCCGCTGGGCGGTCAGCCACTGCTGCAGCGGGAGCTCGTCGTCCCGGTCGGCCAGCACGGTCACCGACAGGGAGGCGCCGGTCGCGTAGCCGTGCCCGATCGAGGACATGACCAGGGGCCGGCGTCCCGGCCGGGTCAGCGACGAGTCCAGGGCGGCCCGGACGGCGTCGTACACCGCGGGCAGGGCGCTCCAGGGGGCCGCGGTCTCCAGCGTCCCGGCCAGCAGCCCGGCGTCCAGCAGCCGGTCGCGCAGGTGCGGGCCGGCGAAGCGGGACCGCAGCCAGGCGCGCCCGGGCCGACGGCCGAGCCGCGTCGCGCCGCCGTCCCGCAGCACCGAGCCGGCCGCCGTCCGCCGGGCACGGACCAGCGTCGGCAGGCCCTCCCAGCCGGCCACCAGCAGGCAGCCCGCGCCGTGGCCGCGGGCCCGCAGCCGGGCGCGCAGCGCCCGCGTGCCGGGAGCCTGCAGCAGGGTGGCCCGGGTCTCGTCGGGATCGGCGAGGCGGAGGACGTCGGGCAGCAGCTCGTGGCGCGCCAGCCGCTGCAGTGCCACCAGCCCGGCGGCCCAGCTGCGGAACGACCAGCCCTCGTACCGCGTCGTCCGGGGCCGTGGGCGCACCCGCAGCCGCAGCTCGGTGATCACGCCCAGGGTCCCCTCGGAGCCCAGCGCGAGCCCGAGCAGGTCCGGGCCGGCGGCCGACGCGGGCGGGCGGCCGAGCTCGAGCGTCCCGGTCGGGGTGGCCAGGGTCAGGCCGGCGACCAGGTCCTCGAACCGGCCGGTGCCGGTCGACGACTGGCCGGCCCAACGGGTGGCGGCGTACCCGCCCAGGGTGGCGAACTCCCAGCTCTCCGGTGTGTGGCCGAGGGTCAGGCCGTGCTCGGCGAGCGCGGTCTCCAGCGCCGGGCCGCGCATGCCGGGGCCGACGGTCACCAGCGACGAGGGGACGTCGACGTCGTGCACCGCGTCCAGCCGCCGCAGGTCCACCGCGACCACCGGCCGGTCGTCCACGTCGGTGCCGGCCAGGCCGCCCACCCCGCTGGTACCCCCGCCGTACGGGACGGCGACCACGCCCAGCGCGCTGCAGGCGCGCAGCACCGCGGCGACCTCGTCGGTGCCGCCGGGTGTGAGGACGGCGTCGGGGGCGTCGCTCGCGTCGCCCGCCCGTCGGCGCACCAGGTCCAGGTAGCTGCGGCCCCCGGCGTGCGCGAGCCGGGTGGCCCGGTCGTCGGCCACGTGCTCCTCGCCGAGCAGCGCGGTGAAGGCCGCCCGCGCCGGCGCCGGCAGCAGCGAGGGGCCCAGCCGGATCTCCCGGACGGGGACCGGCGGGGTGGCGCGGGGTGTCCAGCCCAGCTGCCGCGCCAGGTGGCGGCGGGCCGCCGTGGGCAGCGCCGTGCGCAGGTCGGGGTCGGGGGTGAGCTCGAGGACGCCGTCGTCCGAGCCGTCGGGTGCGTCCTCGCGGGCCCGGAGCGTCGCCACCCGCGTCCCGGACGGAGCCCAGCCCTGGATGGTCAGCTGCGGTTGGTCGGGCACGGAGCCAGTCTGCCTCGGTTTCGTCACCCACCGTCCGTAGGCTGATGACGGTGGGTGAGATGCGGGCCACGGGGAAGGTGGGAGAGCTGGGACCGGAAGGTGCGCGGTTCAACTGCTGTCAGGGTGCCCGCTGCCGATGACCATGGAGCAGGCCACCGGGTCCACCCGGCCGGCCGGCGACCGGTGCAGCACCGGGCGAGGGCTCCAGCCCGACCCCGCCGCGCCGGTCCGGTCGGTGCGACTTCCCGCGCACCGGCCACGGACGAGTGTCGGGGGTGTCGCGTGAGCGTGTCGGGTGGTTCGGGCCAGGAGGCCGTGGCGAAGGTGGCCACCGAGCAGGGGTGGTGGCTGGTCGACGCGGAGGGCCGGGCGGTGGGCGGCCCGTTCGAGGCGCAGGTGGACGCCGCCATCGCCGAGCTGTCCTGGAACGGCGGCTCCCCGGCCGGCGCGGACCTCGCATACGGCCTGCGCATGGACGACGGCACGGTGGTCCGCCGGTTCTCCCCGGAGGACCAGGGGTGGCTGGCGCACCTGTCCGACCAGCTCAACCGGCTCGCCGACGAGTGGGACACGCACATCTCCGACGCCGACCCGCTCACCGGCCTGGTCTGCGAGCTCGCGGCCGCGGTCGTCGAGGCCGGCCTGCCGCTGCACGACTGCGCCGGCCGCACCGGCAGCCGGGCACTGGGCGGGGTCTGCCTCACGCCCAGCCCCGCGCGCGAGGGCGTGATCGTCACCTGGTCCCAGCACGACCGCATGGCGGTGCACCACGTCCGCGGGCTGGAGGCCGAGGGGTGCGCGCAGCAGACGATGAGCCTGGCGGTCGCCGACGTGCTGGCCGCGTTCGGTTTCATCGTGGAGACCGTGGAGGGGACGCTCGCCTACCTCGTCCGGGCCGGGGAGCTGGATTCCACGCTCTGGGACTGACGGTCCGTCCGCTGCGGACCCGGGTGCAGGATGGCCGGGTGGACACCTACACCCACGGGCACGCCGACCCGGTGCTGCAGTCGCACCGCTGGCGCACGGTCGAGAACTCGGCCGCGTACCTGGCCGCGGAGCTGCGGCCGGGGCTCGACGTCCTCGACGTGGGCTGCGGCCCGGGCACGATCACCGTGGACCTCGCCGCCCGGGTCGCCCCCGGCCGGGTGGTCGGGCTCGACGTCTCCCCGGCGCCGCTGGACGAGGCCCGCGACCTCGCCCGGCGGTCCGGGGTGGCCGTCGAGTTCAGCGTGGGCGACGCGTACGCGCTCGCGTTCCCCGACGGCACGTTCGACGTGGTCCACGCCCACCAGGTCCTCCAGCACCTGACCGACCCGGTCGCCGCGCTGCACGAGATGGCCCGGGTCTGCCGGCCGGGGGGAGTGGTCGCCGTCCGGGACGTCGACTACGCCGCGACCACCTGGTACCCCGCGGACCCCGGGCTGGACTCCTGGCTGGCGCTCTACGGGCGGGTGGCCCGCCGCAACGACGCCGAGCCCGACGCCGGACGGCGGCTGCTCGCCTGGGCGCACGCGGCGGGGCTGCGCGACACGGTGGCCACGACGTCGTCCTGGTGCTTCGCCACCCCGGCCGAGCGCGCCTGGTGGGGCCGCTCCTGGGCCGGCCGGGCCACCGCGTCGGCCTTCGCGGAGCAGGCGGTGGACTACGGGCTCGCCTCGCCCGCGGAGCTGCAGGAGATCGCAGCCGCCTGGCTGCGCTGGGCCGCATCCGATGACGGGTGGCTCGGGATGATGCACGGCGAGCTGCTCATCCGGGCATAGGGCCCGGTCAGCCGGCGGCGGGGCCCGGCTGCTCGTCGGCGTGCGCGACGTGCCGCAGCGAGCGCCAGATGAGCACCACGAACACCGCCGACCCGGCGAAGGCGAACCAGAACGGTGCCGTGACCCCACCGTGCTGGGCGAGCACACCGCCGAGGCCCGAGCCGACGACCAGCCCGCCGTAGACGCCCACGAGGTTGACGCTGCCCACCCGGCCCTGCAGGTGCTGGGGGACGGCCCGCTGCCGCACGGTGATCGACGTCGTCCCCCACACGAAGGCGTGCGCCCCGAAGACGAAGAAGACCGGCAGGGCCACCCAGGGGCTCCTGGTCAGCGCCAGTGCCAGGTGGGTCAGCGTCTCGACGACCAGGCCGACCCGCATGAGGTCGCCGAGGGTCACCCGCCGGGTGATCCAGCCGTAGGCGAGGGTGCCCACCACGCCGCCGGTGGCGCTGACGGTGGTGACCAGGCCGAAGCCGATCTCGCCCAGGCCGAGCCGCTCGGTGGCGTACAGGACGAGGACCGACCAGGCCGCGCCGAACGTGACGTTGAAGATGGTGATGGTCAGCACGAGGGTCCGGACGGCGGCGTGGCCGAGCACCCAGCGGAACCCCTCCGCGACGTCGTGCCGCAGCTTCGTGCGCGGGCCGCCGGACCGCTCGCGCGGAGGCAGGGCGATCCGGGTGACCAGCACCGCCCCGAGCAGGACCACCACGGCCTGCGCGCCGAGCGCCCAGGCGGCGCCCACGGTGAACAGCGCGGCGCCCAGCGGTGGCCCGGCGAGCTGGTTGACCGTGATGAAGCCGGTCTGCAGCCGGGCGTTGGCGACCGCGAGGTCCTCCCGGGCCACCAGCATGGGCAGCAGGGTCTGCGAGCTGTTGTCGGCGAACACCTCGGCGGTGGCCAGGACGAACAGCGTGGCCAGCACGGCGACGATCGAGACGCGGTCGGTGGCGACGGCCAGCGTGAGCACGGCGAGCACACCGGCGCGGACGACGTCCACGGCCGCCACGATGAGGCGGCGGTCCAGCCGGTCGGTCAGCGCGCCGGCGACCAGCCCGAACAGCAAGGGCGGCAGCCACTGGACCGTCGCGGCGAGGGCGACCAGGAACGCGTCCCGGCTGAGCGAGGCCACCAGCAGCGGCCCGGCCGCCAGCGCGATGCCGTCGCCGAGGTTCGACGTCCAGGACGAGGCCAGCAGCCAGCGGAACCCGGTGCCGAGCCGGGACGGGGCCAGGACCTCGGCGATGCGGTTGCCCATCGGCTCAGGCCGGCTGGGGGAAGCGGACGTGCGCCTCCAGCGTCTGCAGCGCGCGGTGCATCCCGACGGTCACGGCGCCCAGGGCGAAGAACCCCTCGGCGTCCCCGATCGTGGAGCCGCGCAGCAGCGCGGTCAGCCGGTCGGCCGCGGCGACCGCGGTGGCGATCGCCGCGTCGCGCTCGTCGGGCTCGCCGTCGGTGGCGTGGTAGGGGATGCGGACGACGCCGGCCAGGCCGTCGAGCGCGTCGGCGAGGACCCGGCCGGTGCCCTCGTCCACCCGGTCCAGGCCGCGCCGGTGCGGCTGGAACTCGACCACCAGCAGGGTCAGGTCGTCGACCAGGACGGCGACCCGGTCCAGCGCCCGGGACTGCTCCCGGATGCTCGCCGCGGTGCCCTGCCACCGGTGCGCCCGCGGGTCGGCCCGCCGGGCCCGCTCCACCACCGTCTCCGCGGACCGCATCCGGTCCAGCGACCGGTCCAGCTCGGTGCCGCAGGCCGCCCACTCGCTGGTTGCCGGCAGCTGCCCGCTGCGCAGCGCCGCGGCGATCGCGGCCGGGTGCCCGGCCAGCAGCGACCGGGTGGTGGCGAGCCGCTGCACCGCGGCGGTGAGCTGCAGCGGCGGGACGAGCACGCTGGTCACGAGCACGCCGATCGCCGCGCCGAGCAGCGTCAGCCCGGCGTAGCGCAGCACGTAGGGTCCCGGCTCGCCGGCACCCACGGTGATCATCAGCACGGCCGCGAAGCTCACCCAGCTGGCCTGGTCGCGCAGCACCCGCCGCCACTGCTCGACGCAGATGGACAGCGCGACGATCAGCCCGATGGTGAGCGCGTCGGGCACCGCCCGCGTCAGCTCGTACACGGCGTAGGCGAGCGCGAAGCCCAGCAGCATGGCCAGCACCGACCGCCGGGCGGCGCGCGCCGAGTCGGCGATCGTCGGGTGCACCGCGATGACCGCGCCCAGCGGGGCGTAGTACGCGTGGTCCGACAGCAGCGGGGGCAGCAGCACGGCCACCTGCCAGGCCAGCCCGGCCGCCAGGGCCGCCCGCACCCCGCGCTGCACCCACGGCCGCTGCAGCAGCCCGATCACCCGCTCCACCGGGCCAGGATGCGGCCCGGACCGGTCCGTCCGGGAGAGCGACCCTGTGGCACCCGCCACAGGGTCGTCCCGTGCGTCCCGCGCGGAACAGGGCCCGCGCGGGACGCCGGAGGATCAGCCGCCCTGGCGGGCGGCGTTGGCCTGGACGGCGGTGCTCACGTACCGCGCCAGCCCCGGGGCGACCTGCTCGTAGTGCGCGGTGAACCGCTCGTCCTCCACGTACATCCGACCCAGCCCGGCGTGGATCTCCGGGGTGCAGTCGTAGAAGTTCCGGCTGATCTGCTGCCGGTGCTCCTCGGCCAGGTCCATCGCCCCGGTCGAGTCCGCGGGGACACCGGCGCGCATCGCCGCGGCGAAACGCTGCTCCACGTCGTCGCCCTCGGCCTTGACGCGCAGCCAGTCCTCCTTGGACATCGCCGCCGTCCGCCGCTGCGACTGCCGGTAGGCGTCGGTGTCGCCCCAGCGCTCCTCGACCTCGGCCTCGTACTGCGCCGGGTCGTGCTCGCCGAAGACCTCGAACCGCTCCTCCGGGCTCAGGGAGATCCCCATCTGCCGTGCCTCCATCTCCTTCTCGACGGCCGCGACCATCGCCTGGGTGCGCTCGAGCCGGTCCCGCAGCAGCCGGTGCTGCCGGCGCAGGTGCGCCGCGGGGTCGGCGTCGGGGTCGTCCAGCAGGGTCGCGACCTCCTCGAGGGGGAACCCGAGCTCCCGGTAGACCAGCACCTGCTGCAGCCGGTCCAGGTCGGGCAGCTCGTAGCTGCGGTAGCCCGCCGCCGTCCGCCCGCTGGGCCGCAGCAGCCCGATCCGGTCGTAGTGGTGCAGCGTGCGCACCGTGACCCCGGCCAGCCGGGCCAGGTCACCCACCGTCCAGCTCATCGCCCCTCCTCTCCGTTGACAGGGACGAGGGAACAGCCTGACGCAGCGTCAGGGTCAAGCCCCGTTCGTCGCGCACTCGCCGGGAGGCGGGGGTCAGCCGTGGCGGCCGCTGCCCTGCCGCTCGTGCCGGATCCGGGTCATGGCCTCGTTGGCCGACGCGATCAGCGACGCCGGGGTCGAGGCGTGCCCGGACAGCGCCACCCCGACGCTGACCCGCACCCGGTGCTCGGTGCCGGGCCGCGGGCGCAGGGGCTCGTCGAAGGCGGCGGCGACCCGGCGGGCGATGCCCTCGGCGTCGGCCCGCCCGGGGACGCCGGGGCACAGCAGCACGAAGGTCTGCGCGCTGATGCGGGCGACGACGTCCCCCTGCCGCACGGTGCCCACCAGCCGGCCGGTGGCCTCGGCCCGGGCGGCGTCGGCGACCGCCGTCCCGTGCAGGTCCTCCAGGACGGTGATGCCGTCGAGGTTGCAGCACAGCACGGCGAGCCGGCCGGTGTGCGGGCCGGCGGCCGCCAGGGCGTGCTCCAGCCGGTCGATGAGCAGGCTGCGCACCGGCAGCCCGGTCAGCGGGTCGGGGACCGTGCGCTGGCGCAGGCGCTGCGCGAACTGGCGCTGGGCGGCCACGACGGCGGCCGTCAGCGCCGGCACGTCCGGCGACTCCTCCAGGCGGATGGTCTCCATGGCTGCTCCCGTCGGAGGGCCGTACCTCGGCCGTCCAGGGAGCAGTCGGCAGTGCGGCGCCCGGGCTTGAGGGCGCGCTGACCCGTCGGGGTGGGCCTCAGCCGGCGAGGAGGCGGGCCGTCTCCACCACGGCGACCACCGCGAACACCAGGAAGAGGACGGCGGCGACCCGGCGGATCATCGCCACCGGCAGCCGGTCGGCGAGCTTCCGGCCCAGGAACGCGGCCAGCCCGGAGACCACCAGCAGCGCCGCCCAGGCACCGGCGAAGACCGAGATCGGCTCGTCGTAGCGGGCGGCCAGGCCCGCGGTGGCCAGCTGGGAGAGGTCACCCCACTCCGCGGCGAACAGCACGCCGAAGGAGACCGCGGCCGCCCGCAGGAACGAGGTCTGCTCGCGGGTCTGCGCGGCCTCCCCGTCGTCCTCGGGCCCGGCCGTGGCGCTGCGCCACAGCAGCACCGCACCGACCAGGAACAGGACCGCGACGACGGCGGTGACCAGCGCCTCCGGCAGCAGGGACAGCAGGCTGCCGGCGGTCACCGCGATGGCGACCTGCAGGCCGAACGCGGTGCCCACCCCGACGAACACCGGCAGCGCCGGGAACCGGGTGGCCAGCACGAGGGTGGCGAACAGCGTCTTGTCCGGCAGCTCGACCGGCAGGACCAGGACGAAGGCGGCCAGGACGACCGAGGGGACCACAGTGCTCTCTTCCGCTCCGCGCGGCCGGGCGGGGACACGGGTGGCCTCCGACCGGCGGCGCACCGACAGGTGACCGCTCGGGTCGAAGGTCTCGCCCACCCGCGCCGGGGCGCGGGCCCGCTGACCGGGCGCACCAGCGCGCCAGCATGTCGACCAGCGGTCGGGGGGCTACTCCCCTTCTCGGTCGCCCAGGGTAGCCGACGCCCCCGGGTGCGCGGCGTGCGCCGCGGCGGTGGCGGCCCGCAGCACCTCCTTGGCCGGCAGGCCGGTCGCCCGGGCCAGCGCGGCCACGTCCTCGAACTCGACGCTGACGTTGACCACCCGGCCGGCGGCGGAGGACACCTTCACCCCGATCCGCCCGCCGAGCACCTCGACGGAGTCCTGCACGCGGTCCAGCGCCACCTTCCGCACCGGGTGCACGCGCATCCCGATCGTCGAGGTGCTGCCGACCACCACCTCCTGGACGGCGGGGAGCGCGTCGGGCGGGCACAGCACCGACAGGGTGTGCGCCGGGCGGCCCTTCTTCATCAGGATCGGCGTGAGCCAGGCGTCGGCGGCCCCGGCGGCCAGCAGCTCGCCGAGCACGCCGGGCCACAGCCGGGGGTCGAGGTCGTCGACGTTGGTCTCCACCAGCACCCCGTCGGACGGCTCGGCGACCGGGTCCCCGAGCACCAGCCGGACGAGGTTGGGCAGCTCGGCGGGATCGCGGCCGCCGGCGCCGCTGCCCACCTGCCGCACCCGCATCGGCGGCAGCGGCGTCCACTCCTGGACCCGGGCGGCCAGCAGCGCGGCGCCGGTCGGGGTGCAGGCCTCGGCGGGCACCGGCCCGGCGAGGACCGGCACCCCGCGCAGCAGCTCCAGGACGGCGGGCCCCGGCACCGGGACGACCCCGTGCGCGCCCCGCGCCGAGCCGCTGCCCAGGGCCACCGGGGAGGCCGACAGCGAGGTCAGCCGCAGGTGCTCGAAGCCGGTGACCACGCCCACCACGTCGGCGAGCGCGTCCAGCGCGCCGACCTCGTGGAAGTGGACGTCGTCCGGCGCGACGCGGTGCACCCGACCCTCCGCCGTGGCCAGCCGGGCGAAGACGTCCAGCGCCCCGTCCCGCACGGCCGGGGCGAGGGCGGCCTCGGCCAGCAGGGCGCGCACGTCGGCCCAGGTGCGGTGGTGCGAGCTGTCCGGGGCGTGCACGTGCACCCGGGTCGCGCCGAGCCCGTGCCGGGTGACCGGCTCCGCGGTGAGCCGCACGGGCTCGACCGGCAGCGCCGCGACGGCCCGGGCGGGCACCTCCAGCGGCACGCCGGCGTCGACCAGCGCGCCGAGCAGCATGTCCCCGCTCGCGCCCGCCGACAGGTCCAGCCACCCGATGGTCATCGGGTGATCATGCCGGTCGCGGCCGGGCACGCGTCAGAGCAGGACCTCCCCGGTGGCCACCAGGTGCTCGGCGACGCCGTGGAGGTCACGGCCGGCGTGGAGCGACGCATGGGCCAGGAACTGGAACGCCTGGTCGGCGGTCAGCTGGTGCCGCTCCATGAGGATGCCCTTGGCCTGGTCGACGACGCCCCGCACCTCCAGGGCGACCTCGAGGTTCCTCGCCTGGTCCCGGGCGCTCTGGTACTCGTGCATGTTGGCCACGGCGACGGCCGCGTAGGGCGCGAGCCGGCCCGCGACCGACCGGCTGTGCTCGTCGAAGGCGTGCGGCCGGCGGGCGTAGACGTTCAGGCCCACCCGGACGTGCTCGCTGACCGGCAGCGGGACGGACAGCGAGCTGAGGCTGCCGTACTCGGCGGCACGGCGGGCGTAGTCCGGCCACCGGGTCTCCTGCTCGGCGTCGACGATCTCGGTCAGCTCACCGGTGCTGGCGGCGTGCAGGCAGGGGCCGTACCCCCGCCCGTACTGGGACTCGTCGCAGTCCAGGGCCAGCCGGCCGGTGTACACCGCCGTCGAGGGACGGTCGTTGACCAGCACCGTGATGGAGGTCTCCGCGTCCCCGGGCAGCACGCTCTTGGCCACGTCGGCCACGGTGCGCAGGAGGCTGTCCATCGAGTGCTCGCGCAGGGACAACCTGCCGAGCTCCTCGATGGCCTGGTCTTCGGCTCGGTCGCGGGGTTCGCTGTCGCTCGTCACGGATGGACCTCCGGTCCTCGGACTCCGGCGGGGGGCCGGCCTAGCGTCGGGCGGTGCGGCGGGCGATGCGGGCGGCGAAGACCCCGGCCGACCAGCCGTTGTCGATGTTGCTCACCACGACCCCCGGGGCGGCGGAGTTGAGCATGGTCAGCAGCGCGCCGAACCCGCCGAAGGAGCCGGCCGACGCGGCCGACGTGGGGACGGCGACCACCGGGACCTCGGTCAGCCCGCTGACCACGCTGGCCAGGGCGGCGTCGAGCCCGGCGACCACGACCAGGCAGTCGACGTCGGTGAGCAGCGAGCGGTCGGCGAGCAGCGGCCGGATGCGGTTGCCGCCGACGTCGTCCACCCGGACGACGCCGGTCCCGGTCACCCGGGCGACGAACGCCGCCTCGGCCGCGATCGGGGTGTCCCCGCTGCTGGCGCACAGCACGCCGACCCGCCCCAGGGCCTCGGGGACCGGCCCGACGGCCGCCGCCATCGCCGCGGCGTCGATCGTCGTGTACGCGTCGTGCTCGCTGGCGAGGGCGACCAGCGTCTCGGCGCTGGCCCGCACCACGACGGCCGGGTGGTCGGGGTGCTCGCGGCGCGCCTCCCGGACCAGGCCGAGCACCTGGTCGGTGCTCCGCCCGGTGGCCCAGATGACGTCGGGACCGGTGGGCAGGGCGGGCTCTCGGGTGACCGGCGTGCCGGTGACCGGGGTGACCTGCGGGGACGCGACCGCGGCCGGCTCGGGGGCGGGCTCCGGAGTACGGGGCCGCTCTCCCCGGGGCTCCTCGGCGCGCCGGGCGCCGTCGGCCGGCGGCGCCCCGAACAGCTCGTCCAGCGGGTCGCGCGCCCGGGTCGGCTCGACCGGCGGCTCGACCAGCAGCGCCGCGAAGCCGTCGGCGTCGTCGGCGGGGTCCACCCCGCCGCGGTCGGGGTCGGCGTCGCGCGGGGAGGAGGTCACGCCCTCGACCCTAGACACCGCCGCAGCCGCCTCCGGAGCGACCTGCCCGGCGGGTTCCTCGGCGCGGGTCTGGGTGACCGCCGACAGCCGGACGACGCGGTCGCGGCCGGCCCGCTTGGCGTCGTAGAGGACGCCGTCGGCCGCGGCGAACAGCGTCCGCCGGTCGTCGCCGCGGGCGGCGGAGGCGATGCCCACGCTGATCGTCACCGGCACGTCCACACCCAGGGCCGACCAGTCGTGCGCGGAGATCGAGCGGCGGATCCGCTCCAGCGCCCGTTCCGCCTGCTCCGCGGTCGTGTCGGGCAGCAGGATGACGAACTCGTCACCGGCCCACCGGCACACCTCGTCGGTGTCGCGGCAGCCGTCGACCAGCAGCTGCCCGATCGCCCGCAGCACCGCGTCGCCGCCGGGGTGGCCGGCCGCGTCGTTGATCGACTTGAAGTGGTCGACGTCGACGACGGCGAGCGCCGGCGCGGAGCCGGTGGACAGCAGGCCGTCGAGCCGGGTCTCGGCGAACCGGCGGTTCGGCAGGTGGGTGAGCGGGTCCTCGTAGACCTGGCGGCGCAGCTGCAGGGCCGCCCGCTCGTTCTCCAGCAGGCTCTTGCGCCGGCCGAACAGCCCCACCCAGCGGGTGCGGCGTTCGTCGACCCGGTCCAGCTCGTCGGCGAGGTAGGCCTGCAGGTACGGCAGCGCGCGGGCGGCGTCGTCCAGCTCGGCGTGCAGCGTGCACAGCTCGCGCAGCGCGGCCCAGCGCAGCCGGGGCAGCCCGTGCTCGGTGGCCAGCGTGAGCGCGGTCGCCAGGTGGTCGTCGGCGGCGCGCGGGTCGCCGGAACGGCGCAGCGCCCGCCCCAGCCCCAGCTCCGCGGAGGCCAGCAGGGCACCGTCCCGGACGGAGGTGGCGGTGCCGACGACGCCGCGCAGCAGCGGCACGGCGGCGTCGTGCTCGCCGAGGCCGACCAGCGCCCAGCCGTGCACCGCCTGCGCGTCGAGCAGCACCGGGTCGTCCGCGGGCAGCTGGGCCAGCGCCCGGACGGCGAGGTCCCGCGCCTCGGCGAAGTACCCGCCGGCGTCGGGGTCGCCGTCGTCCAGCAGGCCCTCGCCCACCTCCGCGCACAGCGCGGCCAGCCGGGTCGCGGCCTCACCCGCCAGCGCGGCCGGCCCCGGGCCGGCCTCCCCGGCGGCGAGCTCCGCCGCGGCTTCGGCCGCCCGCCGCTGGTACTGCAGCGCCAGCGGCATCAGCTCCAGGTCGGCCAGCACGGCGGCCAGGGAGCTGAGCGCGTGCACCGCGAGCGGGCTGGCCGGCAGCGGTGCGTCCAGCAGGCTGGCCGACTCCACGGCCTCGTCCATCGCCTGGTCCACCCGGCGGGACAGCAGCTGGATGCGGGCGTGCCGGGCCAGGCCGGCGGCCCGGTGCACGTCGTCGTCCTGGGCGTCGAACGCCGCCCGGGCGGCGCGCACCAGGGCGATCGCCTCGGTGACCTGCGCCGCTGCCTGCGACCGGTCGGCCCGGTCGACCGGGGCCTCGTCGGAGACGGCGGGCTCCCCGTCGTGGTGCAGGTCGAGGGAGCCGGCCTGCTCGGGGCCGCCCTCGACGAGCGGCTCGCCGACCAGCGACCAGCCGGCCAGCCGCAGTCGCCGGACCAGCAGTTCCGCGCGGAGCGTGTCGGCCCAGGCGCGGGCGAGCGAGGAGAGCGGCGCACCGGCGCGGCCGCCGGCCGCGGACTGCACGCCGTCGACCCGGCGCAGCAGCGCCTCGGCGGCGTCCAGCTGCCAGGTCACCAGCGCGTCGCTGACCTGCCTGTGCAGACGGGCCGGCGGCACGAGGGAGGCCGGCCCGGCGGGGGCCGGCACCGGGGCGTCCTCGCTGCTCCGCCGCACAGGCGTCGCGGTGGACCCGCGCGCGGGGCGCATGCTCACCGGGCGACCTCGTTCTCGTCGAACGCCCACCCCGGACGGCGGGCCGAGCCGCCGAGCACCTCGGCGACGAGGTCGTCGACCGAGGCCCGGGTGGGCCGGCCGGCCCGCGGTGCCGTGCGGGAGTGCGGGCCGCCGTGCTCGGCGCGCACCTGGTTGCGCCCACCCCGCTTGGCGTTGAACAGCTGCAGGTCCGCGCTGTCGTACAGCTCGCGCCAGGTGCGCGGCCGGCCGGCGGACGTCGAGGTGGCCACGCCGATGCTGATCGTGATCGGCGCCGGGACGTCCAGCGCCGCCCAGTCGGCGGCCGCGACCGCCTCGCGCACCCGCTCCAGGGCGACGACCGCCTGCGCCTCGCCGGTGGCCGGCAGCAGGACGACGAACTCGTCCCCGGCCCACCGGTACACCTCGTCGCCGGTGCGGCAGTGCTGGCGCAGCAGCTCGGCGATCCGGCGCAGCACCGCGTCCCCGTGCAGGTGGGAGCGCTCGTCGTTGACCGTCTTGAAGCCGTCGACGTCCAGCACGGCGAGGGAGAGGTCCGGGGCGTCGCCGAGCTCGGTCAGCCGGCGCTCGGCGTTGCGCCGGTTGCCCAGCCCGGTCAGCACGTCCTCCAGGGCGTGCCGGCGCAGCACGGCGGTCTGCCGCTCCGCCTCGCGCAGCCGGCTGCGGCGGACGAACAGCTCCGCCCACAGCTCGCGGCTGCGCAGGTGGGCGCGCCTGGTCTCGTGCCGGTAGCCCTCCAGCCAGTGCAGCGCCTCGACCGTGCGGTTCATCGCCGCGGTGGCCTGGCCGAGCTCCAGGAGGGACTGCCGGTACCGGCGCCGGTCGCCGGCCCGGGCGAACTCGCCGGAGGCGGCGACCAGCAGCTCCACCGCCTCCACGCCCTGCGGGGAGCCGGGGGAGGCGTCCCGGGCGCAGCGGCGGGACAGCAGGCGGGCGAGCACCAGGTCGGTGTAGCCCCGCAGCCACATGCCCGCGGCGCCGTCCTGCAGGTGCCGGCGGACCCGGCGCAGCGGCGGCAGCGCGTCGTCCAGCTCCCCGGAGAGGGTGAGCGCCCAGGCCTGGACGACGTCGAGCAGGTCCAGGTCGGCGTCGGACGGCTCCACGGGGAGCGCCCGGGCGGCCTGCGCGCTGCTGAGCGCGACCGCGGCCAGCTCCGCCCCCCGCGTGGAGTCGCCGCGGCGCTGCACGGTCTGCGCCAGCTCGGCGTGCTGCTGCGCGCACAGGCGCAGGGCGTGCCAGCGGTCGGCCAGGTCGGGCAGGGCCTCGGCGACGGCGGCGCACCGCAGTGACTGCGCGGCCGCCAGCTCCTCGAGGTCCAGGGCGGTGAGCGCCAGGGACAGCCAGGCGTGCGCCTGCTGCAGCTGCCGGCTGGGCTGGCCGGCGGGGACCTGCTCGGCGAGGACGCTGGCGTCCACCGAGAGGTGCAGGGCGGCGTCGTACCGGTCGGCGTCCAGCTGCACGTGGGCGAGGTAGGCGAGGGTCAGCGCCCGCTCGGCCGAGGGCCGGCACCGCTCCAGCGCCTCCTCGGCCGCGGTGACGTCCTCCGCCGCGCCCTCGGGGTCGCCGTCGAGCAGCCGGGCCCGGGCGGCGAAGGCGGCGGCCCAGGCGTCCCAGCAGGGCACGCCGGTGCCGGCCAGGTCGGGGGCGACCTCGGCGAGCGCGTACTGGAAGGCGGTGGCGTCCTCCGCGGAGCTGGCGGTCAGCAGCCGCCAGCGGGCCGACTGCAGCCGGGCGTCCTCGACGAGCTGAGAACCGGCGGTCACGCGCACCTCCACTCATCAGTCAGGGGACGCGTCGCGCGCGCTCCCGGCCGGTGACGAGGCAGCTCCCCCCGCGCCGGGGTCTGGACCCGGCGCGGCCGCACTACCCTCGCCGGATGCTGCGTACAGCTCCGACGAGGTTCGCCTATCTGGGACCCGAGGGTACCTTCGCCGAGGCCGCGCTCGCCCTCCTGACCGGTCCGGCCGCGGCCCCCGGCCCGGACGCCCGGCCCGCGTCCAGCGTCGCTGCAGCCCTGGCCGCCGTGCGGGCGGCGGAGTGTGACGCGGCCCTCGTGCCGATGGAGAACTCGGTCGAGGGCTCGGTGCCCGCGACCATGGACGGCCTGGTCGACGGCGCCCCGCTGGTGATCACCCGCGAGGTGTTCCTCGACGTGGCCTTCGTGCTCGCCGTCCGGCCGGGCACGGCGCTGGAGGGCGTGCGCACGGTGGCCAGCCATCCGCACGCGCTGGCCCAGTGCCGGGGCCGGATCGCCGAGCTGCTGCCCGGGGCGGACGTCGTCCCGGCCGCCTCGACCGCCGACGCCGCCCGCCGGGTGTCCGAGGGGGAGCACGACGCCGCCGTCTGCGCCGCGATCGCGGCCCGCAGGTACGGCCTGGCGGCGCTGGCCGGCGACCTCGCCGACCACCCGGGCGCGGTCACCCGGTTCGTCCTGGTGGAGCGCCCGGGCCCGCTGCCCGAGCCGACCGGCGCGGACAAGACCACGGTCAGCGCGGTGGTCCCCGACCGCACCGGCGCGCTGCTGGACCTGCTCGCCCAGTTCAGCGTCCGCGGGATCAACCTGACCCGGATCGAGTCGCGGCCGACCCGCGAACGGCTGGGCGTCTACTCGTTCTCCATCGACTGCGAGGGGCACGTCGCCGACCGCCGGGTGGGGGACGCCCTCGCCGCGCTGCACCGGGTGTCGGCCGACCTCCGGTTCCTCGGCTCCTACCCGCGGGCCGACGGACTGCCCGGCCGGCCGGTCGAGGGCCCGGTGAGCGACACGGCCTTCGCCGAGGCGGAGCACTGGCTGGCCCGCGTACGGGCAAGGGGCGTCGGACAGGGGTGACCCCTGCGCCTCCGTCCATGGGCCCGTCATAGTCACCCAGTGTGCGTGGTCAGGAACCCGGTGCACATACCGGCCCAGGACCGTTCCGTCACTCGGGCGCCGGCAGCCCCACGTGGCCCACTCGTCCCGGAGGCGGTGACGATCGAGCCCCGGCACGGGCCGGCGCAGCGAGCCGCCGGCAGCCGGTCAGAGGTAGAGCCCGGTCTGCTCCTCGATGCGCTCCGCGGCGACGGCGTGCACGTCGCGCTCGCGCAGGATGATCAGGTCCTCGCCGTGCACCTCGACCTCGTGCTGGTCCTCGGGGGAGAACAGCACCTGGTCGCCGATCTTGACCTGGCGGACGCTGGAGCCGACCCCGCGCGCCTCGCCCCACACCAGCCGCTTGGCCACCTGGGCCGTGGCCGGGATGAGGATCCCGCCGGTCGACCGCCGCTCGCCGTCCTCCGTGCGCCGCGCGACCAGGATGCGGTCGTGCAGCATCTTGATCGGCAGTCCGCGGGTCTCCGGCACGCCGGTCACGCTACCCGCCGGTGACGTGCTGGAACGGCCCTCCTGCAGGGGCCCGCCCCGAGCGTGCGAGGGGTGGGGGCCGGAGCGGCCTTCTCCTTCAGGCCCAGCCGAGGGCGTGCAGGCGGTCGTCGTCGATGCCGAAGTGGTGGGCGATCTCGTGGACGACGGTGATCGTGACCTCCTCGGCCACCTGGTCCTCGTCCTCGCAGATGTCGCAGATCGCCTCCCGGTAGATCATGATCCGGTCCGGCAGGGCGCCCCCGTAGTCCGCGCCGCGCTCGGTGAGCGCGTACCCCTCGTACAGCCCGAGCAGGTCCGGCTCCTCGGGATGGCGGTCGTCCACCAGGACGACGACGTTGTCCAGCAGGTCCATCAGCTCGGCCGGCACCGCGTCGAGGGCCTCGGCGACCAGCTCCTCGAACCGCGGCTCGGGCAGGGCGTTCACCAGCTGGTGGGCAGCGGGCGGCCCTCCTCGTACCCGGCCGCGCTCTGCACCCCCAGCACCGCGCGCTCGTGCAGCTGGTCGACGGTGCGGGCACCGGCGTAGGTGCAGGCCGAGCGGACGCCGGCGACGATGCCGTCGATCAGGTCCTCCACCCCGGGGTGGGCGGGGTCCAGGTACATCCGGGAGGCGCTGATGCCCTCCTCGAACAGCCCGGCGCGGGCCCGGTCGAAGCCGCTCTGCGCGGCGGTGCGGGCCTTCACCGCGCGGGCCGACGCCATGCCGAAGCTCTCCTTGTAGCGGCGGCCGGAACCGTCGTCGTACAGGTCGCCGGCGCTCTCGTAGGTGCCGGCGAACCAGGAGCCCACCATCACGTTCGCCGCGCCCGCGGCCAGCGCGAGCGCGACGTCGCGGGGGTGGCGCACCCCGCCGTCGGCCCACACGTGCCTGCCCAGCTCGCGGGCGGCCGCCGCGCACTCCTCGACGGCGGAGAACTGCGGCCGGCCGACGCCGGTCATCATCCGGGTCGTGCACATGGCGCCCGGGCCCACGCCGACCTTGACGACGTCCGCCCCGGCCTCGATCAGGTCGCGGGTGCCCTCGGCGGTCACCACGTTCCCGGCGACCACCGGCACCGCGCCGGCCACCGACCGCACCGCGCGGACCGCCTCGATCGCCTTCTCCTGGTGGCCGTGCGCGGTGTCGACCACCAGCACGTCCACCCCGTGCGCGAGCAGCGCGGCGGCCTTGCCGGCCACGTCGCCGTTGATGCCCACGGCGGCAGAGGTGAGCAGCTGCCCCCGCTCGTTGACGGCCGGCAGGTAGAGCGCCGAGCGCAGCGCGCCCTTGCGGGTGATCACGCCGACCAGCCGGTCGCCCTCCACCACCGGAGCGGCGTGCACCCGCTCCTCCGACAGCACCTCGAACACCTTGGGCAGGTCGGTGCCGGCGGGGACGGTCAGCGGCTCGGGGGTCATCACCTCCGACAGCTGGGTGAACCGGTCGACGTCCTGGCAGGCGCCGTCGGTGACCACCCCGACCGGCGCGCCGTCCTCGACCACCACGACGATGCCGTGCGCCCGCTTGCCGAGCAGCGACAGCGCCTCGGAGACCGTCGAGGTGGGCGACAGCGTGATGGCGGTGTCGTAGACCGGGTGCCGCTCCTTGATCCATTGGACGACCTCGCCGATCACGTCGATCGGGATGTCCTGCGGCAGTACCGCGAGACCACCGCGACGGGCCACGGTCTCGGCCATCCGGCGTCCGGAGATGGCGGTCATGTTGGCGACCACCACGGGGATCGTCGTCCCGACCCGGTCGGGGGTGGTCAGGTCCACCTCCAGCCGGGACCCGACCGACGAGCGGGCCGGCACCATGAAGACGTCGGCGTACGTCAGGTCGTGGGCCGGGCGGGTGTCGCCGAGGAAGCGCATGCCCCCAGTGTGCCCGTGACTGCGCGGGGGCCGGGAACGGCGGCACCTACCATTCCCGGTGTGATCGACCTGCGACTCGTGCGTGAGGACCCCGAGCGGGTCAAGGCCAGCCAGCGCGCCCGCGGCGCCGACGAGTCACTGGTCGACCGGCTGCTCGGCGCCGACGCCGCCCGCCGTGCCGCGGTCAAGGCCGCCGACGACCTCCGCGCGGAGCAGAAGGCCGCCTCGCAGGCGGTGCGTGGCGCGTCGAAGGAGGAGCGGCCCGCCTTCCTGGAGAAGGCGAAGGCGCTGGCCGCGCAGGTGAAGGACGCCGAGGAGGCCGAGCGCACCGCCGACGCCGCGCTGCGGGCCGCGCACCTGCGCATCCCCAACGTCGTCCACGAGGACGTCCCGCCCGGCGGCGAGGACGACGCGGTGACGCTGCGCACCGTCGGCGAGGTGCCCACCTACGACTTCGAGGTGCAGGACCACCTGCAGATCGGCGAGGCCCTCGGCGCGATCGACATGGAGCGTGGCGCCAAGGTCTCCGGCGCCCGCTTCTACTTCCTCACCGGGCCGGGCGCGCTGCTCGAGTTCGCCCTCGCCCAGCTGGCCATCACCCGGGCCGTGGCCGCCGGCTTCACCCCGGTGGTGGCCCCGGCGCTGGTCAAGCCCGAGGCGATGGAGGGCACCGGCTTCCTCGGCGAGCACGACGAGGAGGTCTACCGGATCGAGCGGGACGACCTGTACCTCGTGGGCACCTCCGAGGTGGCGATCGCGGGCATGCACGGCAACGAGGTGCTCGACCTGTCCGCCGGCCCGCGCCGCTACGCCGGCTGGTCGTCCTGCTTCCGCCGCGAGGCCGGGTCCTACGGCAAGGACACCCGCGGCATCATCCGCGTGCACTGGTTCGACAAGGTGGAAATGTTCAGCTTCTGCGCGCCCGGGGACGCCGCCGCCGAGCACCGCCGCCTGCTGCAGTGGGAGGAGGAGTTCCTCCAGGCGCTGGAGCTGCCCTACCGGGTGGTCGACATCGCCGCCGGGGACCTCGGTACGAGCGCCGCCCGGAAGTTCGACATCGAGGCGTGGTTCCCGAGCCAGGGCACCTACCGGGAGCTCACCAGCACCTCCGACTGCACCACCTTCCAGGCCCGCCGGCTGGCGATCCGGCACCGGGACGCCGATGGCCGGCCGCAGGTGGCCGCGACCCTGAACGGCACGCTGTGCGCGATCGCCCGCACGATCGCCTGCCTGCTCGAGGTGCACCAGCGGGCCGACGGGTCGGTGCACGTGCCGGTGGCGCTGCGGCCGTGGCTGGGCGGGCACGAGGTGCTCAGCCCCGGCATGGCCCTCACCGCCGTGGCGGGCCCGTCCGCATGACCGCTGACCAGCCGATGCGGGCCGCCTTCGTGCCGGAGTCGGGCGCGCACGAGCTGGTCGACCTCGGCGACCTCGGCGCGCGCCTGGGCGGCTGGCGGCCCCGGCTGGTGGCCACCGACCTGGACGGCACCCTCCTCACCTCCACGGGGGTGGTCAGCCCGCGCAACCGCGCGGTGATGGCGACCTGCCGGGCGGCGGGCATCCCGTTCGTCGGCGTGACCGGGCGGGGTCCCCGGCTGCTGGAGAGCGTCCGCACCGCCCTCGACGGCGAGGGGATCGCCGTCCTGGCCCAGGGCGGGTACGTGGTGGACCTCGAGCGCGACGCGGTGCTGCGGACCGTCGGCATGTCCCGCGAGGTCGCGACGGCGGTGATCGAGTCGATCGAGCGGGTCGCCGGCGACCTGGTCGTCGCGGTCGAGGACGCCGCCGAGCAGGCCGAGGCGATGGCGCCGCTGCGCGTGCAGCACGGCTTCGACTGGCCCTATCCGGAGCCGGCCCACCTGCTGCCCCGGCACGAGGTGCTGCCGGTGGGCGCGGTGCTCAAGGTCTTCCTCCGCTCGTCCCGGCTGGGCGAGGACGAGCTGCTCGCCCGGGCCCGCGGTGTGGTCGACCCGCGGGTCGCCGAGCTCACCCACGCCGGGCTCGGCTTCATCGAGGTGCTGCCGCCCGGGGTCACCAAGGCCACCGGGCTCGCGGTGGCCCTCGACCACTTCGGGGTCCGCTACGGCGACGTCCTGGCCTTCGGCGACATGCCCAACGACCTGCCGATGCTCGCGGCGGTCACCGCGGCCGGCGGGCGTGCGGTGGCGATGGCGAACGCGCACCCGGAGGTCCGCGCCGCGGCGTCGGACCGGACCAGCGGGTCGGACGTCGACGGCGTCGCCCGGTACGTGGAAGCGGTGCTCGCCCTGGAGGAGCCCGGTGTCTGACTGGCGGCCCGCGCTCATCGTGAGCGACCTGGACGGCACGCTGCTGCGCAGCGACGAGACGATCAGCGACGTGACGCTGGCCGAGCTGGGCCGGTGGGAAGAGGACGGGGTCCCGCTGGTGCTCGCCACCGGTCGCCCGCCGCGCTGGATGCACGGGGTCCGCGAGCGCCTCGGCGGTGGGACGGCGATCTGCTGCAACGGCGCGGTGCTGCTGGACCTCACCGAGTTCGCCGTCCTCGCGGAGTGGCCGCTGGAGCCGGCGGACCTGCGGGCGGTCACCGGGGAGCTGCGCCGCCGCGCGCCGGGCACCTGGTTCGCGGTCGAGTACGGCGACCAGTTCCGCCACGAGCCGGTCTACCAGCCGCGCTGGGACGTGGACGCCCCCGGCGTCGCGGTCGCCACGCTGGAGGAGATGCTGGTCCAGCCGGTGGCCAAGCTGCTGGCCCGGCACGAGCAGCTGCCCCGGGACGCGTTCGTCGAGCTGGTCGCCGAGGCGGTCGGCGACCGGGCGACGGTCACCAACTCCTCCTCGGACGCGCTGGCGGAGATCTCCGCGCGGGACGTCACGAAGGCGACCGGGCTGGCCCGGGTGGCCGCGGCGCGCGGTCTCGGTCCGGAGGACGTCGTCTACTTCGGCGACATGCCCAACGACGTCGCCGCCTTCGACTGGGTGCGCGAGGGCGGCGGCCGGGCCGTGGCCATGGCGCACGCCCACCCGGAGGTGCTCGCCGCGGCGACCGACGTCACGGACACCAACGACGAGGACGGCGTCGCCGCGTTCCTGGCGTCCCTGCGGTCCTGAACGACCTCATCTGCACCAGCAGGCACAGTCGGCTCAAGTGCCGCCTGCCCCGGCCGACAAGGACGGCATCGGCGCCCTGAAGAGGCGTCCCCTCCCGGTTTCGGAGCGAGTGATGGCGATGTTGAGCAGACTTTCGATCAGCAAGCGGCTCGGCCTCGGGTTCCTCGTCGTGGTGATGAGCATGATCGGGCTCACCGCCGTCGGCGTGGCCCGGGTGGAGACGATCAGCAGCCAGCTCGAAACGATCAACGACCTCAACGCGGTCAAGCAGCGGTACGCCATCAACTTCCGGGGCAGCGTGCACGACCGGGCCATCGCGGTGCGTGACGTCGTGCTGGCCACCACCCCCGCCCAGCTGCAGACCCAGGCGGACCTGATCGCGGAGCTGACCCGGAAGTACACCGACTCCGCCGGCCCGATGGACGAGCTCTTCGCCGTGGCGGACAACGCCGGCGCCGACGAGCGGCAGGCGCTGACCGACATCCAGGCGGTCGAGCAGCAGACGCTGCCCCTGATCGACCAGATCGTGACGGCCCGGGGGGCGGGTGACCTCGGCACCGCCCAGCAGGCGCTGGCCCAGGCCACGCCGCTGTTCGTCGAGTGGCTGCGGACGATCAACGTGCTCATCGACCTCGAGGAGTCGATGAACCAGGAGCTGTCGACCGATGCCCGCGCCGTCGCCGCCGGGTTCCTGCGCACGATGCTGCTGGTCTGCGCGGCCGCCGCCGTCCTCGCGGTGGTCGTCGCCTGGCAGCTGACCCGGTCGATCACCCGCCCGCTGACGCAGGCGGAGTCCGCCTTCGTGGCTGTCGCGCAGGGCGACCTGACCCAGCGGCTCGACGTGCGGTCCGAGGACGAGGTCGGCCGGATGGCCCGGTCGATGAACACGGCGCTCGCCTCGATGGGCGAGGTCATGTCCACCTTCCGCGGCGCCGTGGACGCGCTCACCGCCGCCAGCCGTCGGGTGGGCGCGCTCTCCGAGCAGATCTCCGTGGGCGCCGACCAGTCCTCGGCCCAGGCCGGCGTGGTCGCCGCCGCGGCCGGCGAGGTGTCCCGCAACGTCCAGACGGTCGCCGCCGGTTCCGAGCAGATGGGTGCCTCGATCCGCGAGATCGCCCGGAACGCCCAGGAGGCCGCCGCCGTCGCCGGCCGGGCGGTGGACGCCGTCGGGACGACGACCGAGACCGTCTCCCGTCTCGGCGAGTCCAGCCGGACGATCGGCGACGTCGTCAAGGTCATCTCCTCGATCGCCGAGCAGACCAACCTGCTGGCGCTCAACGCGACCATCGAGGCGGCCCGGGCCGGGGACGCCGGCAAGGGCTTCGCGGTCGTGGCCAACGAGGTCAAGGAGCTGTCCCAGGAGACGGCCCGGGCGACCGAGGACATCGCCCGCCGGGTCGAGGCCATCCAGCAGGACACGGCCGGTGCCGTCGGGGCGATCGCCGAGGTCGCCGAGGTGATCACGGCGATCAACGACTACCAGACGACGATCGCCTCGGCGGTCGAGGAGCAGACGGCCACGACCAACGAGATGAACCGCAGCGTCGGGGAGGCCGCGACGGGCACCGCGCAGATCGCCGAGAACATCGACGCGGTCGCGCTGGTGGCCAGGAACACGACCGAGCACGTCTCGGCCTCGAAGGCGGCCGCGGACGAGCTGGCCGAGGTGTCCGGACGCCTCGACGGGCTGGTCTCCGGCTTCCGCTTCTGACCGGTCCGGGTCTCCCCACCCGAGCATCGATCAGGTGACCTGATCACCGGCTGGGCGTTCAGAGGTACTGGCCGCCTCCGGGGCGCGGCTCGGGGCCGTGGTCGGAGTGCCCGGCGGGCAGCGCGCGGCGGCGCATCTCCTCCAGCTGCGCCCGGGCCGCCATCTGCTGCGCGAACAGCGCCGTCTGGATGCCGTGGAAGACGCCCTCCAGCCAGCCGACGAGCTGGGCCTGGGCGATCCGCAGCTCCGCGTCGGACGGCGTCTCGCCCTCGGTGAAGGGCAGGGTGATCCGCTCCAGCTCCTCGCGCAGCTCCGGGGCCAGGCCCTGCTCCAGCTCCCGGATCGAGGAGGCGTGGATGTCGCGCAGCCGGTTGCGGCTGGCGTCGTCCAGGGGCGCGGCGCGGACCTCCTCCAGCAGCTGCTTGATCATCGTGCCGATCCGCATCACCTTGGCGGGCTGCTCGACGAGGTCGCCCACGCCGGCACCGCCGCCGTCCCCGTGGTCGCCGGCGTCGGGCATGGTCATGCCGGCGACCGGCTGTCCGTCGGGCCCGACCACGAGGACCTGGTGCGGGCGCGGCTCTCCGGTGCCTGGTGCTGTCATGCCCCCCATCCTGCCCCGAGCCGCCGCCGGGGTGCCGAGGTGGCAGGGAGCACGCCCCGACCAGGGCCGAAGCAGGCCGAATAGGCTCGCCGGCATGTCATCGGGGGCGGGCCGGCTGGACGTGGCCCGCGTCCGGGGCCTCTTCCCGGGGCTGTCGGACGGATTCGTGCACGCCGACGGCCCGGGCGGCGCGCTCGTCCCGGAGAGCGTGCTGCGCGCGGTGTCCCAGGCGATGCGGGTGCCGATCGCCAACCGCGGCGGGGTCTTCCCGTCCTCGGCCCGCGCGGAGGCGCTGGTGTCGGGGGCGCGCTCGGCGATCGCCGACCTGACCGGCGCGCACCCGTCGGGCGTCGTCCTCGGGCCCAACCTGACGACGCTCACCTACCTGCTGGCCCGCGCCCTCGCCAAGCACTGGCGGGCCGGGGACGAGCTGGTGGTCAGCCGCCTGGACCACGACGCGAACATCCGGCCCTGGCTGCAGGTCGCCGAGGAGTTCGGGCTCGTGGTCCGCTGGGCTGAGGTCGACATCGAGACCGGCGAGCTCCCGGCCTGGCAGTACGACGACCTGCTCACCCGCCGCACCCGGCTGGTCGCGGTCACCGCCGCCAGCAACGCGATCGGCACCCGGCCCGACGTCGCGGCGATCGCCGCGCGGGCGCACGAGGCCGGCGCCGTCGTGTACGTCGACGGCGCGCACGCGGCGCCGCACACCCTGCTGGACGTGCACGCGCTCGGCGCGGACTTCCTCGCGGTGTCGGCGTACAAGTGGGGCGGCCCGCACGTGGGGGCGGTGGTGGCCTCCGCCGACCTGCTGGCCGAGCTGTGGCCGGACAAGCTGCTGCCGGCCCCGGACCGGGTGCCCGACCGGTTCGAGATCGGCACCCCGCCGTACGAGCTGTACGCGGGGGTGGCGGCGTCGGTGGACCACCTGGCGGCGCTGTGGACGACGGCCGCGGGCACCCGCCGCGACCGGCTGGCCGCCTCGATGACGGCGGTGGCCCGGTACGAGGAGGAGCTCTTCAGCCGCCTGGACCGCGGGATGCGGGCGATGGCCCACGTGCAGGTGCTCGGCGAGCCCCCGCAGACGACCCCCACGCTGTCGTTCACGGTCGCCCGGATGCGGCCGCGCCAGGTCGCCGCGGAGCTGGCCCGCCGCGGGGTGTGCGCCTGGGACGGCGACTACTACGCCCGTGAGCTCTTCGACGCCATCGGGGTGAACGAGACCGGCGGCGCGGTCCGGCTCGGGCTGATGCACTACAACACGGCCGAGGAGGTCGAGCGCCTCCTGGAGGCGGTGTCCGGCCTGCGCTGAGACCGGAGGACGGGGGGGAATCTAGGCAGGAACTGTACGTTGCACTCCCGTCACGGGAACGAAGACGAGAATCCGACTGCGGGGCAAGGGGACATGGCTGGGCGCAGCATCGGCGTGCGTGACGTGGCGGCGCTGGCGAACGTGTCGCTGGGCACCGTCTCGAACGTCATGAACAACCCCGACCGGGTCGGTGCCGAGGTCCGGGCCCGCGTCGAGGCCGCGATGGCGGACCTGGGGTTCGTCCCCTCCCGTGCTGCCGGTCAGCTGCGCAGCCGGCGGAGCGAGCTGGTCGGCGTGGTCGTCCCCGACGTCGGCAACCCGTACTGGGCCTCCGTGCTCCGGGGCATCGAGAGCGTGATCGAAGAGCACGGGCTGGCGCTGGTGGTCGGGTCCACGCACCAGGAGACGCGCCGGCAGCACCGGCTGCTCCGAGGGCTGGAGAGCCAGGGCGTGGACGGGCTGATCCTGGCGCCCATCACGGCTGACTCGGAGGACTGGGCGCCGTTCGTCTCGCGCCGGTTCGGTGTGGTCGCACTCGAGCGCAAGGGCGTCGGGACGTCGGTGTCGTCGGTCAGCCTGGACAACGTCGAGGGCGGGCGGCTGGCCGTGACCCACCTGCTCGAGCGGGGACACCGCGAGGTCGCCTTCATCAACGGCCCACGCACGGTCCCGTGGTGCGGCGAGCGGCGGGAGGGCGTGGTCGCCGGCCTCCGGGAGCACGGGCTGGACCCGCAGGCGGCGCTGGTCGAGGTCGAGGTGTCGGACCTGACGGTCGCCGAGGGCCTCTCGGCGGTGGAAGCGCTGCTCGCGGCGGGGGACCGGCCGACGGCGATCATGTGCGCGAACGACATGCTCGCGCTGGGGGCGGTGCTCGCGCTGCGGGCGCGCGGGATCGACGTCCCCGGGGACATGGCCCTCGTGGGGTACGACGACGTCGAGTTCGCCGCCGCCCTCGCCCCGCCGCTGACCACGGTGCGCCAGCCGTCCTTCGAGATGGGGGTGGCCGCGGCCCGCCTGCTGCTCCGCGCCGACGCCGACGGGGCGGGGGAGCACCTCCAGTTCGTGCCGGAGCTCGTGGCCCGCAGGTCCAGCGACAGCCCGCCGCGTCCGGCCCCGCGGATGACCGCCGGACGGTGACCAGGCCGCCGGGTCAGTCCGGCGGCTTGACACCGGTGTGGTCTGTGCCGCACTCTTCATGAACCGGTTCATCACCAGAGCCGCTGGGACCTGGACGGCACCCGGGCGGCCATCGATGGCATCGCCGCGCGTGCACGTCCGTGCCTGCGCGGCTCGATCTCCACGACGTCCCAACGGAGGGTCCTGTGGCAAGGAAGGCCGTCACCCGGCGCGAGTACGACGAGTGGCTCAACGAGGCCGCTGCACTCGGACGCGCGCTGCGCTATCCGGTGCGACCGGAGATGGTGAACGACAGCGCGGGCATCGTCTTCGGCGACGACCAGTACGACGCCTTCGAGAACGGGCTCTGGTCACGCCAGCCCTACGAGGTCATGATCATCTTCGAGTCGCTCAACGAGCCGGCCGTCGACGGCCTGCCCGCGGCCGGGGCACCGTTCGCCGAGTACAGCGGCCTCTGCGACAAGCTCATGATCGTCCACCCCGGCAAGTTCTGCCCTCCGCACTTCCACCAGCGCAAGACCGAGAGCTACGAGGTCGTGCTGGGGGAGATGGAGCTGTTCTACCGAGCGGACCCGGTGCAGGTCGGCGACGACGAGGTGCTGTCCTTCTCCGGCATGGACGCGGGGCAGCCGTGGCCTGAGGGCGTCGCGCTGCCGGCCGGGCGGGAGGAGTCCTACGCGGAGCTCACCAGCTACCGCCGGCTGCGGGTCGGTGACCCTAAGTTCGTGATGCACCGCAAGCACCTGCACGCCTTCCGGTGCCCGCCCGACTCGGACGTGCCCCTGGTGGTCCGCGAGGTCTCGACCTACAGCCACGAGCCCACCGAGGAGGCCGCCGACAAGGCCGTGCCGCTGCCGGACTGGGCGGGTCTCCACGACAACTGCTTCGTGGCCGCGGCCGCCAACTCCGGCCGCCTCAGCACCGCCATCGACTGACCCCCGTCCTCGGCGTCACAGCTCGTCCACCGCTCGGGGGCCTGCCGGCCTCCGACGTCCCCACCCACGTCCCCGACCTCGGGGAACACAGCACATCGAGCCAGGGAGTTGGAAATGCGTTCAGGAACAACGGCGTTCGCGCTCTCCGCCGTCGCCGTCCTCGCACTCGCGGGCTGCGCGAGCGGATCGGACCAGGGCAGCTCGGCAGCCGCTGAGGGCGGTACCGTCGAGTTCGAGGCCAAGGACCCGCTGACCATCGGGTACTCGGTGTACGACCTGCAGAACCCGTACTGGCAGTCGTACGCCGAAGGCGTCAAGGCCGGTGCCGAGGAGGCCGGTGCCGAGGTGGTCATCGCCGACCAGAAGAGCTCCCAGCAGGAGCAGGTCTCCGGCAGCCTCGACCTGATCAACCAGGGCATCTCCGCCCTCGTCATCACCCCGGTCCAGCCGTCGGCGCTCCCGTCGACGATCGACGCCGCGCACGGGGAGAAGATCCCGGTCGTCGTCGCGGACATCGGCGTCGAGGGCGACTACGACGGCTACATCCTGTCCAACAACCGCGAGGGCGGGCAGCTCGCGGCCGAGCACGTCATCGAGAAGCTGGGTGGCACGCCGGGCACGCACAAGGTCGGCGTCATCGAGCTGCACGCTGGCTCCGTCGTCGGCGAGGAGCGGGTCGCCGGCTTCGTCGACCGGCTCGCCGAGGAGGACAACTTCGAGGTCGTCTCCAGCCTGGACGGCAACGACACCGTGGACGGCGGGTTCACCGCGGCCCAGGACATGCTGTCGGCCAACCCCGACCTCGAGGTGATCTACGCCGCGAACGACGACTCCGCGATCGGCGCGTCCCGCGCGATGGAGACCGCCGGTGTCTCGGTCGCCAACGGGTTCACGCTCATCGGCTTCGACGGGAGCGACGCCGCCCTCGACCTCATCGAGCAGGGCGTCATGAGCGGCACGGTGGCGCAGGACCCGTTCGGTCAGGGCCAGCAGGCGGTCAAGACCGCGCTCGCGCTGCTCAACGGGGAGGACCCGGGGTACTCCGACGAGAAGGCGAAGACCATCTACTTCCCGGTCGAGATGGTGACGCAGGAGAACATCGCCCAGTTCCGCGAGGCCCGGGCGAGCCAGGGCAGCTGACGACAGGCACGGCGGGGACGGTGCGCGAGCCCGTCCCCGCCTGGCCGGCAGAGTGAGGAAGTCAACGATGACCGTCGTCCTCGAGGTACGGGACGTCGTACAGGAATACCCGGGGGTCCGGGCCCTCAAGGGCGTGTCGCTGTCCCTCAGCCCCGGCCAGGTCCTCGGCCTGGTGGGCGAGAACGGCGCCGGCAAGAGCACGTTGATCCGCATCCTCGGCGGCATCGAGCAGCCGGTCAGCGGGACGGTGCTCGTGCACGGGGAGGCCCGGCAGTTCAAGGGGTCGGCCGAGTCCCAGGCGGCGGGCATCAGCGTGGTCAGCCAGGAGTTCCGGCTCGTGCCGCAGTTGTCGGTGGCCGACAACATCTTCCTGGGGCACGAGCTCACCTCCGGTGGCGTCGTGGCCCGCGGAAAGGTCCGGCAGCGCGCGGCGGCCCTGCTGGAGACGCTGGGGATGGACCTCGAGCCGGACCGGCTGATCAGCTCCCTCACCGTGGGGGACCGCCAGATGGTGGAGATCGCCCGGGCGCTCTCGCGTGAGTTCGACGTCCTGATCATGGACGAGCCCACGGCGGCGCTGAACGGGGCCGAGATCCGCCGGTTGCACGCGATCGTCGAGAAGCTCGCCACGCAGGGCAAGGCGGTCGTCTACGTCTCCCACCACCTCGCCGAGATCTTCGACATCTGCCGGGACGTGGCCGTCCTGCGCGATGGCGAGCTCGTCCTCACCGCGCCGACCACGAGCCTGGACGAGACGCAGCTGGTCGAGCACATGCTGGGCCGCCGTCCGCAGACCTTCGAACGGGCCACCGACGGCACCGCCACGGACGACCGGACGGCGACGGCGCGGCTGGACGTGCGAGAGCTCAAGCTCGGCGGCTTCGACGCGCCGTTCTCCCTGCGCGCCGGCAGGGGGGAGATCCTGGGCCTGGCCGGTCTGGTGGGCTCCGGCCGCACCGAGCTGACCCGGGCACTGTTCGGAGACCTGGCCGCGCTGAGCGGCACCGTCACCATCGACGGCACGGCGGTGCGGCTGGGCACCAGCCGGGACGCGATCCGCGCCGGGCTGTTCATGCTGAGCGAGGACCGGAAGGGCGAGGGCATACTGCCCCACCTCGACGTCACGGAGAACGCGATGGTCTCCCGCGAGCGGAGTTCCCTGCGGGGACGGGCGCGGTGGGCTCCCGCCCGGCGCGGCGAGGAGTCGGTGTTCGAGAAGCTGCGGCAGGACATGCGGATCCGTGTGCCGCACGGTCGCCAGCTGATCGGCAACCTCTCCGGTGGCAACCAGCAGAAGGTCCTCTTCGGCCGGGCGCTGCTGTCCGGGTGCAAGGTCCTGCTGCTCAACGAGCCGACCCGCGGCGTCGACGTCGGCGCCAAGGTCGACATCTACCAGCTGATCCGCACGCTCGCCGACGACGGTGTGAGCGTCGTCGTCTCCAGCTCGGACGCCCCGGAGCTGGCCGCGATCGCGGACCGGTGCCTGGTGTACTTCGCCGGCCGGCAGGTCGCGGAGCTGCGCGGGCGAGACGTCACGGAAGAGAACATCGTCGCCGCGTCCGTGGGACAGGTGGCCGGAGGGGACGTCCATGTCTGACCACACGCCCACGAGCACGCTCGTGGCCGACGACCTGCACGCCCAGGAGCGGGCCCGGTCGGCGGCCCGCGCCCGGCGCGCGGCCGAGCGTGAGCGGCTGCTGCAGAGCGTCGGCATCGTGGTCCCGTTCGTGCTGGTCCTGGTGGCCGGCCTGCTGTTCGTCCCGAACTTCACGTCCGGGTCGAGCATCACCAACATCCTGGTCAACGCGGCGGTCCTGGCCATCACCGGCTACGGCATGACGCTGGTGATCGCGCTGCGCGGGATCGACCTGTCGGTGGGCTCCACCCAGGCGCTGTCCGCGTGCGTCGCCGCCGCGTCGGTCAACGAGTGGGGCGGCCTGGCCGGCGCGGTGATCGGCATCGCGGTCGCCTGCGTCCTCGGTGCGGTCAACGGCGTCCTGGTGACCAGCCTCCGGGTGCCGGCGTTCATCGCGACGCTCAGCACCATGAGCGTCTTCCGGGGGCTGGCGCTGCTGTTCACCGGCGGCGCCCCCATCCTCATCGCCAGCTCGGGCTACAAGTCCTTCGCGACCGGCTCGGTGCTCGGCGTCCCGGTCCCCTTCCTGTGTGCCGTCGTGCTCGGCGCGGGGATGTGGTTCCTGCTCGAGCGCATGCGCTTCGGCAAGCACGTGGTGGCCGTCGGCGGGAGCCCGGAGGCGGCGGTGGACAGCGGCATCGCGGTGCACCGCGTCCTGCTCGGCGCCTACGTCCTCGCCGCGGCGACGGCCGGGGTGGCCGGCATCCTGCTGGCCAGCCAGCTGGGGGTGGTGAACGGATCGCTGAGTGCGGGGCTGGAGCTGCAGGCGATCGCGATCGTCGTCCTCGGCGGGACCAGCATGGCCGGCGGCCGGGCCAACATCCCCGGGACGTTCATCGCGGCTCTCCTGCTCGCGATGATCAACTCAGGTCTCAACCTGCTGAACGTGCCGTCCTTCTACCAGTACGTCGCCCTCGGCGGCCTGCTGGTGTTCGCGCTCAGCCTGGACGGCGTGCAGCGGCGGACGGTGCGGCGCGCGCTGGAAGGAAGGACGTCGTGAGCACCACTCAGGCACCGATCGAGCAGCGCGCCGCGGACCAGCGTCCGGGCCGAGGCGGGTCCCGCCCGGCCGTGCTCGGCTTCCTCGGCAGGCAGTACCTGCTGCTGATCCTCATCGTCCTCGCGGCTGCGGTCGGGCTGGCCCGCCCGGCGTTCTGGAACGGCGGCAACCTCGAGAACGTCCTCTTCCAGGCGTCGTTCGTGGGCCTGGCCGCCTGCGGCATGACGCTGCTCATCGCCGCCGGCCTGCTCGACCTCTCGGTCGCCGGGGTCATCGCGCTGAGCTCCATCGCGGTCGCCAAGGTCCTGCCGTACACGACCATCGGCGTCGCCGTCCTGGTCGGGCTGCTGGTCGGGGTCGGGCTCGGCGTCCTCAACGGCCTGCTGGTGACCTACGTGCGGATCGCGCCGTTCATCGCGACCCTGGGCACCCTGTACCTGTTCCAGGGTGCGTCGTTCATCTGGACCTCCGGCGACGTCGTCCCGGTCACCTCGTTCTACTTCCGCCAGATGACCACCGGGACGGTCGGGCGGCTGCCGGTGTCCTTCCTCGTCTTCCTGGTGCTCGCCGTCCTGACCTACCTGTTGCTGAACCGCACCTACTTCGGGCGCACCCTGCGGGCCTTCGGCAGCAACGAGCGCGCCGCGACGCTGGCCGGGATGCCCGTCGACCGGACGAAGGTGCTCGTCTTCGTGGTCGCAGGCATCTGCTTCGCGATCGCCGGGGTCTTCATGACCGGCCGCCTGGCATCCGCCGAGGGCACGATGGCGCAGGGCTTCGAGATGGACGTCATCGCGGCGGTCGTCGTCGGCGGCACTGCCCTGCGGGGTGGCCGGGCGACGGTCTTCGGCACGATCGTCGGTGCCCTGCTGTTCGCCGTGCTGGCCAACGCGCTCAACCTGCTCGGCATCGCCTCCTACTGGCAGTACGTGGTGACCGGGGCGGTGCTCGTGGTCGCCATCGCGCTGGGGGCCCGGCGGCGGTCCGCCGCCGAGGTCCGAGGGGCGGGCTGACCGCGTGGGCCCGGCGGCGTCCGTGCCACTCCCACGAGAGCTCCGACGCCTCCTCGGAGCGCCCGACCAGCTGGTGAGCGTGGAGCGGGTCGTGCTCGCCGAGGGCACGGGGCGAGGAGCCCCGGTGCTCATGGTGCGCAACCCCGCGGGCGTCTCGTTCGAGGTGCTGCTCGACCGGGCGATGGACATCGGCTGGGCCGATGCCGGGGGCATGGCGATGAGCTGGCGGTCGCCGCGCGGACGGGCCCACGGGGCACGGTACGAACCTGAGGGGTCCGGGTGGGTGCGGACCTTCGGCGGCGGCCTGCTGACCACCTGCGGCCTGGCGTCGACCGGTGCCGCGTCCACCGTCGACGGCGTCCACCACGGCCTGCACGGCCGGGTGGGGCACCTGCCGGCCGAGCACGTCACCTGGCAGCTCGTCGAGGACCGCGGCGGGTTGGCCGTGGAGGTGGTCGGGACCGTGGTGGAGGCAGCGCTGGGGCAGCCGACCCTCTGCCTCCGGCGGACCATCCTCGCCAGCTGCGTGGAGCCCACCCTGCGGATCTCCGACGAGGTGTCCAACGAGAGCTGGACCCCGGCCGGGCACATGTTCCGTCACCACCTGAACCTCGGGTACCCGCTGGTCGGTGAGGGGTCCGTGGTCCGGTCGACGGCGACGATCACGGGGGAGCGCGACCGGGACGGGCGGCCGGCGGAGTCCTTTCCCCTGGCCCTGTCCGTCGCCGATGGCGCCGCCTCCGAACGCGTCCTCTACGCCCGGACCCCGGCGGGCGAGCCGACCGGCGGGGTCCAGGTGACCTCGCCGGACGGCACGGCGACCATGGCCATCAGCTATGGCACCGACACCTTCCCGATGCTCGTTCTCTGGCGCGACGCAACGGCCGGCGTGAACGTGCTCGGCATCGAGCCATCGACGTCGCGCGATGGCGGCCGGGCCGCGGCCGAGCGGGACGGCGAGGTCTGCCGGCTCGAGCCGGGAGCGTCCCGGTCGTACTGGACCGAGGTGTCCCTGCGGCGCGACGCCGTCTGAAGAAGCGGGCCGTTCAGCGCGTCCTCAGGCTCGCCGCTCAGTCGGGGAGCAGCAGGACCTTGCCGATGTGGCCGCTGGACTCCAGCAGCGCGTGCGCCTCGGCGGCCCGGGACATCGGCAGCCGCCGGTCGACCACCGGGCGGACCACCCCCCGTTCGACGTCCGGCCACACCTCGTGCCGCACCGCGGCGACGATCTCGGCCTTCCCGCCGCGGCCGGTGGCGGGCCGCGACCGCAGCGCCGTGGCGTGCACGCTGCCGCGCTTGGCCAGCAGCTTCCCGAGGTCCAGCTCCGCCTTGCGGCCACCCTGCATGCCGATGACCACCAGCCGGCCGCCGTCGGCGAGCACGTCGACGTTGCGGGCCAGGTACTTGGCGCCCATGTTGTCCAGGACGACGTCCGCCCCGTGCCCGTCGGTGGCCTCCCGGACCCGCTCGACGAAGTCCTCGTCCCGGTAGTTCACGAGGACCTCGGCGCCGAGCTCCCGGCAGAACGCCAGCTTCTCCGCGCTCCCCGCGGTGGTGGCCACCCGGGCGCCGGCCCGCACCGCCAGCTGGATCGCCATGGTGCCGATGCCGCTGGAACCGCCGTGCACCAGGAAGACCTCGCACCGGCGCAGGCCGGCGAGCATGAACACGTTGGCCCAGACGGTGCAGGTGACCTCCGGCAGGGCCGCGGCGGTGGCCAGCTCCACCCCCGCCGGCCGGGGCAGCAGCTGCCCGGCCGGGACGGCGACCCGCTCGGCGTACCCGCCGCCGGCCAGCAGCGCGCACACCTCGTCGCCGACGGCCCAGCCGGGGACCTCCGCGCCCACCTCGCTGACCACCCCGCTGCACTCCAGGCCGAGGACCTCGCTCGACCCTGGTGGCGGCGGGTAGAAGCCCTGCCGCTGCATGAGGTCGGCCCGGTTCACCGCGCTGGCGGCCACGTCGACCAGCACCTCGCCCGGGCCGCACACCGGATCGGGGACCTCGCCCCACTGGAGGACCTCGGGCCCGCCGGGCTCGGAGAACGTCACCGCACGCATGCCCCGACGCTAGTCCCCGACGGTCAGCCGGCCCGCTGCTTCAGGTCCTTGCGGAGGATCTTGCCGGCGGCCGACTTGGGCACGGCCTCGATGAACTCGACGAGCCGGACCTTCTTGTGCGGGGCGACCCGCTCGGCGACGAAGGCGGTCACGTCGTCCGCGGTGAGGGCGGAGCCGGGGGAGCGGACGACGAACGCCTTGGGCAGCTCGTCCCCGCAGTCCCTGTCCAGCACGCCGATCACCGCGGCGTCGGCGACCTCCGGGTGGCCGAGCAGCACGGCCTCCAGCTCGGCCGGGGCCACCTGGTAGCCCTTGTACTTGATCAGCTCCTTGACCCGGTCGACGATGGTGTACCGGCCCTCGTCGTCGACGACCGCCACGTCGCCGGTGTGCAGCCAGCCCTCGGCGTCCAGCGTGTCGGCGGTGGCCTGCGGGTTGTTCAGGTAGCCGGTCATCACCTGCGGCCCGCGGACCCACAGCTCCCCGCGTTCCCCGGCGGTGGTGTCCTCGCCGGTGGCCGGGTCGACGAGCCGGCACTCGGTGTTGGGCAGCGCGTAGCCGACCGTCCCCTTGGGCACTGGGCCGGTGGCGCCGGGCGGCTCGTGGCCGGCCTCGGGGGTGCTGTGCGAGACGGGGGAGAGCTCGGTCATCCCGTAGCCCTGCGCGACGACGACGCCGTCCGGTGCGCCGCGGCGCAGCCGGGTCTCCACGGCCTGGGCCAGCGACTCGTCCAGCGGCGCGGCGCCGGAGGTGATGGTGCGCAGCGAGGACAGGTCGAACTGGTCGACCAGCGGGTGCTTGGCGAGCGCGACCAGGATCGGCGGGGCCACGTAGGCCCGGGTGACCCGCTGGTCCTGGATGGTGCGCAGGAACTGCTCGAGGTCGAACCGTGGCAGGGTCACCACCGCGCAGCCCCAGGCGAGGCCCTGGTTCATCAGCACCGTCAGCCCGTAGATGTGGAAGAACGGGAGGACGGCGATGACGCGCTCGTCGTCCTCGTGCAGCTCGAACAGCGGTCGGCACTGGACGACGTTGGCCACCAGGTTCCGGTGGGTGAGCATCACGCCCTTGGGCAGCCCGGTGGTGCCGCTGGAGTAGGGCAGCGTGATCAGGTCGGTGGCCGGGTCGATGTCGACGTCGACCGGCGGGGCGTCGCTGGTCAGCAGGTCCCTGAGGGAGGTGTGCCCCTCGGCGCCGTCCAGCACGACCACCTCGTCGACCGGCTGCTGCGCGACCGCGGCGAGCGCCCGGTCCAGGAACACCGAGATGGTGATCAGCACCTTGGCGCCGGAGTCCTCCAGCTGGAAGGCGATCTCGTCGGGCGTGTAGAGCGAGTTGATCGGGCTGACCACGCACCCGGCGGCGGCGATGCCGTGGAAGACGACGGGGTACCAGATCGTGTTGGGGCTGAAGACCGCGACGACGTCGCCCTTGCGCAGGCCCCGGGCGTGCAGGGCGGCGGCGAGCCGCTGGACGTAGAAGGCGAGCTCCCCGCGGGTGATCGTCTCCCCGGACACCCCGTCGACCAGCGCCGGGGAGTCCTTGCGCTCGGCGGCGCCGGCCAGCACGTGCTGCGGCACGGACACTCCGGGGATCTCGACATCGGGGTAGCGGCTCGCCAACGCCACGGGGTCCTCCTCGACTCGGGGGGTGGGAACCGGCAGTCTCACACCCGGTGTGGCGCGCGCCACACCGGGGCCACCCGCAGGTCGGGCGTCAGTCGCGCGGCCAGAGCACCGACTGGGTGCAGCGGAACAACGCCATCGGGCGGCCGGTGTCCTCGTTGGTGACGGCGGCGTCCCAGACCTGCGTCGTCCGACCGGCGTGCGCGTTGGTGGCCACCACGCCGATCCGGCCCTCCCGGGCGGTGCCCAGGAAGTTGCTCTTGAGCTCGATCGTGGTGAAGCCGGACGACCCGTCGGGCAGCAGCGCGCGGGTGGCGAGCCCGCAGGCCGTGTCGGCCAGCGCGACGACGGTCGCCGCGTGCAGGTAGCCGTTGGGTGCGAGCAGGTCCGGCCGGACCTCGAGGTGGGCGGTGAGCCGTCCCGGCTCGTGGCTGTCGATCACGATGCCCAGCAGGCCCGGCAGCGTGCCGGGCAGCAGGTCGTTGAGCTGGTCGGCGGTGTGGAACCCGGTGGCGGCCATGTCGGAGAAGCTAGATGAAGGACCCCTCTGCCCCCCACGCCTCGCAGGCTCGGCGCGGGCCCCTGCAGAGGGGCCGACGGTGAGAGGAGCACGGAGATGGCTGACGAGGAGCTGGTGGAGGTCGTCGTGACGGCCGAGGACGGGGAGTGGCTGGCGCGCTGGACGCGGGCGCTGGTCGAGGACCGGCTGGCCGCCTGCGGGCACGTGCAGCCGGGCGTGCGGGCGGTCTACCGGTGGGACGGCGCCGTGCACGACGACCCGCAGGCCCGGGTCGGCCTGCACACCCGGGCGTCGCTGGTGCCGGCGATCGTCGAGCGGGCGCGGGCCGACCACCCCGACGAGGTGCCGTGCGTGATCGCGCTCCCGCTGGCCGGCGGGCATCCCGACTACCTGGCCTGGGTGGTGGCCGAGACCCGTCAGAACAGCTAGCCGGCGGTCTCCCACAGGCCGATGACGTTGCCCTCGGGGTCGCGGACGTAGGCGGAGAAGCCCATCTCACCCACCACCTGCTTCTCCAGGACCGTGGTGCCGCCCAGCTCGCCGATCCGCGCCAGCGCCTCGTCGATGCTGTCGACGTCGACGACCAGGATCGGCGCCGGCGACGGGCTGACCGACCGCGCCATCATCCCGCCGTTGACGAACCCCGGCTCGGTCGGCCCGCGGTCGCTGCTGGGCCCGGTGGTCGCCAGCGTGTAGCCCATCGACGGGATGCTCTGCAGCTGCCAGCCGAACGCCTCGCCGTAGAACCGGCGGGCCCGGTCCCCGTCGTCGAAGGGGATCTCGAAGTGCACGACGCGGCCGCTCATGGCGGACCTCCCTGCGCTCGGACGGTGATCAGCGCGGCACAGGCTAGGAGCGCTCGCAACCGCAGGGAAGCCCCTGCAGAGGTCGGCCCCTCTGCAGGGGCCCGCGCCGAGCCTGCGAGGCGTGGGGGGCAGGGGGCCCTTCCTCAGGCCAGGCCGCGCACCGTGCGGGTGGGCGGACGGTCGCCGCGGATGGACGCGACCATGTCGAGCACCTGGCGGGTCGGGGCGACGTCGTGCGCCCGGAACACCCGGGCCCCGAGCCACGCGCTGACCGCGGTCGCCGCGAGCGTGCCGGTGAGCCGCTGGTCGACCGGCAGGTCCAGGGTCTCGCCGACGAAGTCCTTGTTCGACAGCGCCACGAGCACCGGCCAGCCGGTGGCGACCAGCTCGTCCAGCCGGCGCGTGGCCTCCAGCGAGTGCCGGGTGTTCTTGCCGAAGTCGTGGCCGGGGTCCACGAGCACCCGCTCGCGGTCGACCCCGGCGGCCACCGCGGCCTCGGCGAGCGCCGTGGTCCGGGCGACGACGTCGGCGACCACGTCGTCGTAGGTGACCCGGTGCGGGCGGGTACGCGGTGGCAGCCCGCCCGCGTGGGTGCAGACGATGCCGGCCCCGGCCTCGGCGGCGACCGCCGCGAGCTCCGGATCGACCCCACCCCACGCGTCGTTGACGACGTCCGCACCGGCGGCCAGCGCCTCCCGCGCCACCTCGGCCCGCCAGGTGTCGATCGACAGCGGCAGCCGGGGGTGCGCGTCCCGGATGGCGGCGACCAGGTCGACGCTGCGCCGGACCTCCTCCGCCGGCGACACGAACTCACCGGGCGCGGCCTTCACCCCGCCGACGTCCACCATGTCCGCGCCCTCGGCGACCACCTGCTCGACCCGGGCCAGCGCCGCTCCCAGCGCGTACGTCGCGCCGCGGTCGTAGAAGGAGTCCGGGGTGCGGTTGACGATCGCCATCACGACCAGCCCGCCGTCCGGCACGTCCAGGGCCCCCAGTCGCAGCACCCGACCAGCCAACCACGGCCACGCCGACCTGCTGCGCGAGCGGATCGACGGCGTCATCGACGAGTGGCCCGGTGGCCGATCCGATCGCCGCGGCGGAGCTGGCGGCAGCCCACCTTCTTCCCGTTCGCGGACGTCGCCGCCCGGGCGCGCGGCCAGGCGCTGCGCGTCGAGGTCCGGTCGCCCCGGCACCCGACCCGCAGGTACGGGGAGGTGGACTCGGTGGTGGCGGCCGCGACGCTCGACGACGCCGACGGCTCGCTGACCCTCTTCGTCGCGAACCGGTCCACCGGTGCCGCCGTTCCGCTGGGGCTGGAGCCGGCCGGCGCGCTGACGGGGTACCGGGTGACCGGGCACCGCGTGCTGCGGGGCGCGGACCCGGACCTGCGGAACACCGCCGACCGGCCGGACGCGGTGCAGCCCGTCGAGGTGCCGGCCGGGGATCCCGTCCGGCTCGAACCGGTGACGTGGAACGTGCTGCGCTGCAGTCGGGCTGCCGACTAGGGTCGCGGCCCGTGCCGTTCCCCGCCGTCCCCGAGCGCGTCGACCCGCCGTTCCTCGACGGCGAGCGCGCCGCCGTCGAGGCGTGGCTGGAGTTCCACCGCGCCACGCTGCTGCACAAGTGCACCGGCCTCACGCCCGAGCAGCTGGGGGAGCGGTCGGTGCCGCCGTCCGCGCTGAGCCTGCGCGGGCTGGTGCGGCACATGACCGAGGTGGAGACCGGGTGGTTCCGCGAGGTCCTGGGCGGCGAGCAGGTCGAGTGGGCCTACTGCAGCGAGGACGACCCGGACGGCGACTTCGACGGCGTGGGCCGCGACCCCGACGAGCCCGACACCGCGACCGCCGTCGCCGGGGAGTTCACCGCCCTCGCCGCGGCGGTCGGGGCCAGCCGCGCGCTGGCCGGCGGGCACGCGTCCCTGGACGACGTCGGGCTGGGCACCCGGCGCGGCCGTCCGGTGTCGCTGCGCTGGATCTACCTGCACATGATCGAGGAGTACGCCCGGCACAACGGCCACGCCGACCTGCTGCGCGAGCGGATCGACGGCGCCACCGGGGAGTGATCAGGGAACCTGGTCCACGCCTGTCCTGGAGCACCGACGCTGGTGCAGGGGGACAGCCTTCGATCAGGGAACCTGATCGAAGCCCTGCGGCGGAGGGTGGGCACCGCCCCGACGAGCGGCGCCCCCGCCGGGCGCCTGGCACGAGGCCAGGAGCGCGACGGGGGCGGGCGACGTGCTGGAACGGCCCCGTCCAGAAGGCTCGCCCCGAGCGGGGCGAGGGGTGAGGAGGACGGGGTCCTTGCTCAGTCGACGGGAACGGCGGCGGCGGCCTTCTTCAGCACCGAGCCGGCGGTCACCTTGACGGTGTTGGAGGCGGCGATCTCGATCGACTCGCCGGTCTGCGGGTTGCGGCCGGTGCGGGCCGAACGCTGCGAGCGCTCGACGGTCAGCAGGCCGGGCACCGCGACCTTGTCGCCGCGGGTGATGGCCTCGACGAGCTCCTCGCGCAGACCGTCGATCACGGAGTCGACGGTCGACGCCGGGACGTCGGCACGCTTGGCGATCGCGGAGACGAGTTCGGCCTTGTTCATCGGGTTCCTCTCGCTGTGGTCTCAGCGGGACCGCCCCGTGCGGAGCGGTCGCCGTTCGTTCCTCGCGCCCGGTCCGACCGGGCGCGCACCGGGGTCCGGGTGGACCACCGGCGCCTCCGCTGTGCCCCCGACCTGCGCATCCGATGCGCAGCGGGAGCCCGGCGGGCGGATCCGGCCGACCACGTCGTCGGCCGGCAACGCCCGCACGTTGCCATGCCGGCCTGGGTGTTGGCGAGCGGAGCCCCCGGAATCCCGGGCATTTCGTCCCCATCCGTCACGATCGTCACGTTCTGTGAAGGCCACGGCCCGGCGCGCGACCCGCCCCCGGCCGCCATACGTTGGGGGCGTGCCGCGGCTACCGAGGACCGACCTGGACGTCAGCGACCTGTGCCTGGGCGGCAACGTCTTCGGGTGGACGGCGGACGAGCCGACCTCCTTCGCGCTGCTGGACCGCTTCCACGACGCCGTCCCCGGCACGCAGGCCCCCTTCGTGGACACCGCGGAGTCCTACGGCGACGGGACCTCGGAGACGATCCTCGGCAACTGGATGGCCGAGCGCGGGCTGCGCGACCGGGTGGTGGTGGCCACCAAGGCCTCGCCCGGGGACAAGGAGCACCCGCTGTCCGCGCCGGAGATCCGCGCCGCCGCGGAGCGCTCCCTGCGCAACCTGAGGACCGACCACATCGACCTCTACTACGCGCACCGGGACGACCCGACGACGCCGCTCGACGAGACGCTCACCGCCTTCGACGAGCTGGTGCAGGCGGGCAAGGTCCGCTACGCCGCGGCGTCGAACTACTCGGCGGAGCGGCTCACCGAGGCCCTGCAGACGGCGCAGCGGCTGGGTGTGACCGGGTACGTGGCGCTGCAGCCGCACTACAACCTGATGGAGCGCCCGGTCTACGAGGCGGAGCTGCAGGCGGTGGCCGCCGAGCACGACCTCGGCGTGCTGCCCTACTTCGGGTTGGCCCGCGGCTTCCTGACCGGCAAGTACCGGGCGGGGGAGACCATCGACTCCCCGCGTGCCCAGCGGGCCGCCCAGTACGTGGGGGAGAAGGGCGACCGGGTGCTGACGGCGCTGCGGGAGGTGGCCGACGCGCACGGGACCACCATGGCCGCGGTGGCGCTGCGCTGGCTCGCCGACCAGCCGACGGTCACCGCGCCGATCGCCAGCGGCCGGTCGGTCGAGCAGCTCGCCGACCTGCTGCCGATGCTCGACCTGCGGCTCGGCGACGACGAGCGGCAGCGGCTCGCCGACGCCAGCGCCTGAAGAAGGGCCCCTCTGCCCCCACCGCTCGCAGGCTCGCGGCGGGACCCTGCAGAGGGGCCGTCGGCTGGGCCGCTCTGCAGGGGGTGGTGCGTCCCGGGGGCGGGATCAGGGCCCCCGGGAGGTCAGCGGCTCGCCGCGGCGGAGGCGAGGTCCTCGACGCGCAGCAGCCCCAGGACGGCGCCGCTGCGGTCGGTGCAGACCACCGGGTCGAAGCGGTGCACCGGCGGGCGGGTCAGCGCCCGCTGCAGGGTCTCGGGCACGTCCGCGGACGGGTGCACCGTCAGCGACACTGGGGCGCGGTACGGCGCGCCGGTGCGCGGGTCGGCGAGCACGAGCTCCACCGGGACGCCCGCCGGGTCCAGGAGCACGCAGGGCGCCGGGACGGCGTCGTCCTCGTCGCTCTCCCGCCGGCGGACGGGGCGGAGCAGGCTGGTGACGCCGTCGGCGAGGTGGGCCCGGGCGACGTGGCTGCGCACCAGCGCGGCCACCTCGGGGGCGAGCTCGGCGAACGACGGGGTGGGGCGGCCCAGCAGCCACCCCTGCGCCAGGGGCACGCCGAGCCGGGCGGACACGGCGAGCTCGGCGGCGGTCTCGATGCCGTCGGCCAGCAGCCAGGCGTCGATCCGGCTGGTGAAGGTGCCGACCAGCTCCACCAGCGCGGCCTTGACCGGGTCGGTGCCGGCGCCGGCGACCAGCGCGCGGTCGAGCGTGACCAGCTGCGGCCGCACCTCGGCCAGCTGCTGGAGCCCGGCGAGGCCGGACCCGGCGTCGCGGACGGCGATCAGCGCGCCCCGGCTGCGCAGCGCCGCGGTCTGCGTGCGCAGCGCGTCGAGGTCCGGGGTGGGCAGGTGCTCGGTCAGCGCGACGACGACCCCGCGCAGCGTCGCCGGCTCGGCGAACGCGGCGGCCACGGGGACGCTGCCGAGCAGGTGGGGACGGACGGTCACGGTCAGGAAGGTGTGCGGCGGCAGGTCCGGCAGTGCGGCGAGCGCCTTGCGCAGCGCCAGTGCCTCGAGCTCCGCGCCGAGCCCCGCCTCCGCGGCGGCGGCGTACCACACGTCGGGGGCGGCGGTGCCCGGGAAGCGGGCTTGTGCCTCGTAGCCGGCGACGGTGGCCGAGGCCAGGTCGACGATGGGCTGGAAGACGACGGTCAGGTCGTCCTCCCCGGCCAGCAGCGGCCGGCAGTCCCCGTGCTTCGGCATGGTCGCGGTCACACGGCGGGGATCGACCCCGGCGGGCGGCTGCTTGACCGGACCCACCCGGAGGGGGGAGGCCGGCGCGGGCGACGGTCCGCACCGCCCGCTCGGCGGCATGCCAGTATCGGACGCCCGCCCCGGTGCTCCGGTGGAGCGGAGACAGGGGGAGGTCCGCTGTGCTGCCGCTGCACGTGCCGGCGGACACCGACCCGCTGACCGATCCGCACCGCATCGCCGCCGCCCGCCGGTTGATGGAGGAGGTGGCCGGGCCGGCCGCGTTCGACCGGCTGTCCGGCCTCGCCGCCCGGCTGGTGGGAGCCGGTCACGCCAAGGTCACCCTCTTCCCCGACCAGGACACCGTCGTGGGCGGGCACGGGCTGCCCCCCGGCGCCGTGGGTGGCCGGGCACTGCTCACCGGTGCGTTCTCGGCGCTGACCGTCCGGCGGGGAGCGCCCCTCGTCGTGCCGGACGCGCCCGCGGACGCGCGGGTGGCCGGCCTGCCCGCCGTCGTCTCCGGCCAGGTCGGGTCCTACCTCGGCGCGCCGCTGGTGGCCGCGTCGGGGCACGTCGTCGGGGTCCTGGCGGTGTACGACCCGCACCCGCGGGGCTGGTCCGACGACGACGCCGCGCTGCTGGAGCAGCTGGCGGTCTCGGTGGTCGCCGAGCTGGAGCTGGCCGCGGCCCGCTCGGCGGTCGGCACCTCACGGGCCCGGCTGGACGTGGCCCTGGAGGCCGGCTCGGTCGGGATCTGGGAGCAGGACCTGCGCACCGGGGCCGTCTTCTGGGACGAGCGGTGCGCGGCCATCTTCGGCTTCGAGCACGCCGTCGAGCTGACGTCGGTGGACGAGATGATGGCGCAGCGCATCCACCCCGACGACCACGCCGCGGTGCGGGACGCCATGCGGATCGCGATGGCCGGCTCCGGTGAGTACGTGGTCGAGACGCGGGTGCTGCGGACCGACGGGGCGGTGCGGTGGACCGTCTCCCGCGGCCGGGTGGCGCGCAACGCGCACGGGGAGCCCGTCCGCGTGCTCGGCACCACCGTCGACGTCACCGACGCCCGGGAGCAGGGCGAGGCGCGCCTGGCGGCGGTGCAGCGGGCCGCCGCGATCGCCGAGGTGGCCGCGGAGCTGGCCAACGCCACCCGGATGCAGCAGCTGGCCGCCGTCGGGCTGCGCGGCTGCGCGACCGTCCTGGGCGCCGACGCGACCGCCATCGCCGTCCACGACCCGGCGGACGGGACGCTGCGCCTGCACATGACCCGCTCGCTCGTCGACGCCGTGGAGGCCGGGGCCGACGTCGCGCTGCCCGCCGAGGGGGTCGAGCTCCCGCTGGACGACGCGCTGCCCACCCAGTACGTCGCGCGGCACGGGGAGCCGGTGCTGCTGGCCGACCGGGCGGAGGCGGTCGCCCGCTTCCCGCGGATGGCCGAGGTGGGCGAGCTGGTGGGCGTGCAGGCGCTGGCCGCCCTGCCGTTGCGGCTGGAGGGCCGGCTGCTGGGCAGCTTCATCGCGGCCTGGCGGCACGAGCACCGGTTCGCCGACGAGGACGTCGCCCTGCTGGAGGCGCTGGCCGCGCAGCTGGCGCTGAGCGTCTCCCGGCTGCGGGCGGACGCCGAGCGGGACGCCGCCGTGGCCGAGATGCGGGCGGCGAACGCGCGGCTGGAGCTGCTCGCCGAAGCGGGTGCGGTGCTCGCCGGGACCCTGGACATCCCCGAGCAGCTGCGGCGGCTGGCCGAGCTGGTGGTGCCGGCGCTGGGTGACTGGTGCTGGGTCGTCGCCGCCGACGAGCACGGCCGCATGCGTGAGCTGGCCTCCGCGCACCGCGACCCGGCCCGCACGGGCGAGCTGAGCACCTACGTCCGGACCATGGTCGCGAGCATGCGGGAGGGCGCCGCGGCCCGCGTGGTCGTCCGCACCGGGCGGCCGGTGGTGGTCCCGCGGCTGGACGACGAGTACGTCCACCGGGTGCTCGGCGACCCGGCTGCCCGGGCCGCGCTCCGGGCGCTCGCGCCGGACTCCGGCGTCGCCGTCCCCCTTGTCTCGCGCGGCCGGACCCTCGGCGCGCTGGGGCTGTTCGCCGACGCGAGCCGGGGGCCCCTCAGCGAGGCGGAGCTTGAGACTGCGCTGGAGATCGGCCGCCGGGCCGGCGCCGCCGCGGCGCAGGCCCGGCTGTTCGGCCAGCAGCGGCAGCTGGCCGAGACGCTGCAGCGCAGCCTGCTGACCGCGCCGCCGGCCCCGGACCACTGCGAGATCGTCGTCCGGTACGTCCCGGCGGCGGCCGGGGCCGAGATCGGTGGTGACTGGTACGACGCGTTCGTCCAGCCCGACGGCGCGACCGTGCTGGTGATCGGGGACGTCGTCGGCCACGACAGCCGGGCCGCGGCGGCGATGGGCCAGCTCCGCGGGCTGCTGCGGGGCATCGGTCACCACACCGGGGGCACACCCGCCGAGCTGCTCACCGGACTGGACCAGGCCAGCGCCGGTCTGGACCTGGACACCATGGCCACCGCCCTGGTCGCCCGGCTGGAGCAGGACGACCCGGAGCTGCGGTCCGGTGACACCCGGCTGCGCTGGTCGACCGCGGGCCACCCGCCGCCGGTGCTGATCGACGGGGACGGCCACGTCACCCTGCTCGACGACTCGCACCCGGACCTGCTGCTCGGGGTGCTGCCGACGACCCCGCGCACCGACCACGTCGCCACCGTCGACCGCGGCGGCACGCTGCTGCTCTACACCGACGGGCTGGTCGAGCGGCGGGACCGGGACCTCGACGCCGGGATCGCCGAGCTGCTCGACGTGCTCGACGGGCTCACCGGGCTGCCGTTGCAGGAGCTCTGCGACGCCCTGCTGGACCGGATGTACCTGCCCGACACCGAGGACGACGTGGCCCTGCTGGCGGTCCGGATCCACCCGCAGGACCGGCCCCGCCCGCCCGAGGCCGGGCCGCAGCGGGTGCCGCCGGGGATCGAGCCGGCGCCGGACGTCGTCGTCCCGCCGGGAGCCGGCGCCGACCGCTGACCGGTCAGCTGCGCCGCCGGGTGCGCCGGGTGCGCCGGGTGTGCCGGACCAGCCGGCTGCGGGCCCGGGTGGGCAGGTCGACGGCGACCGGCGCCTCCCATCCGCGCCACACGGAGAGCAGCCGCAGCCCGGTGACCAGCACGATCACGATCGCGGCGACCGGCAGCGGCGGCATGTCCACCGGTCCGGCCAGGATGCTGAGCACCGTGGCACCGATCAGCGCGGCGACCGCGTTGTAGGGGCCCGGCTGGACGATGTCCGCGCGCTGGGCGAGCAGCATGTCCCGGATGACCGCGCCGCCGACCGCGGTCACGGTGCCGATGAACACCACCGACGGGCTGGGCAACCCGGCGAGCTGGGCCTTCTGCGCGCCGATCACGGTGAAGAAGCCGAGGGTGACCGCGTCGAGGGCCACCAGCAGGCCGGTGAGCCGGGAGAGCCAGCCGGAGAAGTAGAAGGTGACCGCCGCGGTGACCGCGACGGTCGGCAGGTAGGCCGCGTTGGTCATCGCGACCGGCGGGCCGTCGGCGAGCAGGACGTCGCGGATCAGCCCGCCGCCCAGCCCGCCGGTGACCGCGAGCAGCAGCACCCCGGAGACGGCGAAGCCCTCCCGGGCCGCGAGCAGCCCACCGGTCAGTGCCCCGATCACGATCGCCGCGAGGTCGACCGCCGCCGGCACGTACAGGGCCTCGGCCGCCATGATCTCCACGGTGACCCATCATCCCGCCGTCCCCCTGAGCGGCCATGTCGGCCGGCATGGCCGCCCCAGGCGGGTCAGCCGGCGGGGGTGAGCTCCCGGTCGGTCGCCCGCAGCGCGGCGTCGTGCTCGGCCATGGCCTCCTGCCGGCCCTCCTCCTCGCGCAGGATCGCGCAGTTGAGCCAGGCGTCGGGGATGGCGAACGCGTCGACCAGCGTGCGCATGTGCGGCCGCAGTTCCTTGAGCAGGTCGTTGACCGCCCCGGTGAGCGCCTTGGCCCGGGTGGGGGTGAGCCGCCCGTGCTCGAGGAACCAGCCCTTGTCCGCCTCGATGGTGCTCAGCGCGTACAGGTCGCAGACGCGGCCGAGCAGCGCCTTGGCGGCCGGGTCGGGGGTCCGCTCGATGCCGGCGACGAACGCCTCCAGCACCACCCGGTCGATGTGCGCCGTCGCCGTCTTCAGGACGTGGTCCTGCACGTCGTTGAAGACGTCGAACTGCCGCTCCCGCGGGCGGGCCGCGCTCCCGCGCAGCCGCCGGATGGCGCCGTCGAGGACGTGCTTCTCGCGGTCCTCCAGGGTCTTCAGCTGCCAGCCGCGGTCGGTGAAGGGCACGTCGTCCTCCCGGCCGGGGACGGCGTCGACCAGCCGCTGGATCAGCGAGCGGGCCGCGGTGCGCTCCAGCACGGTCTCGCGCACCTGCTCGGCCACGAACGCCGCGCGGCCCCAGCCGTCGAGCGAGCCGAAGGCGTCCCGGTAGCCGGTGAGCAGCCCCTTGGCCACCAGTTGCAGCAGCACCGTGTTGTCGCCCTCGAACGTGGTGAACACGTCGGTGTCGGCCTTGAGCGCCGGGAGCCGGTTCTCCGCGAGGTAGCCCGCCCCGCCGCACGCCTCGCGGCAGGTCTGGATGGTCTGCGTGGCGTGCCAGGTCTGCACCGCCTTGAGCCCGGCGGCCCGCGACTCCAGCTCCCGCTGGGCCTTCTCGTCCAGGACGTCGGCGGCCAGCACGTCGTGCATGGTGCAGACGAGCTCCTCCTGGGCGAACGTCAGCGCGTAGGTCCTGGCCAGCGCCGGGAGCAGCTTGCGCTGGTGCACGAGGTAGTCGTTGATGACCACCTCGCGGTCCTCCCCGGGGGTGCCGAACTGCCGGCGGACGTCGCCGTAGCGGACGGCGATCTCCAGCGCGGTCTTGGTCGCCGAGGACGCCGAGCCGCCGACGCTGACCCGCCCGCGCACCAGGGTGCCGAGCATGGTGAAGAAGCGGCGGGTCTCGTTCTCGATGCCGGAGGTGTAGCTGCCGTCCGGGGCGACCTGGCCGTACCGGTCGAGCAGCATCTCCCGCGGCACGGTCACGTGGTCGAAGGTCAGCCGCCCGTTGTCGACGCCGAGCAGCCCGGCCTTGGGGCCGTCGTCGCCGATGGTGACGCCGGGCAGCGGGTCGCCGTGCTCGTCCCGGATGGGCACCAGCCAGGCGTGCACGCCGTGCCCCTTCCCGCCGCTGATCAGCTGGGCGAAGACGACCGCCATCCGGCCGTCCTGGGCCGCGTTGCCGATGTAGTCCTTGCGGGCGGCCTCGTGCGGGGTGTGCAGGTCGAACGTCTGCGTCGCGGGGTCGTAGGTGCACGTCGTCCGCAGCTGGTGGACGTCGGACCCGTGCCCGGTCTCGGTCATCGCGAAGCAGCCCGGCAGGGCGAAGCTGATGATGTCGGGCAGGAACTCCGCGTGGTGCCGCTCCGTGCCGAGTGCCAGCACGGCGCCGCCGAACAGGCCCCACTGCACGCCGGCCTTGACCATCAGCGACAGGTCGGCGAAGGCCAGCATCTCCACCGCGACGACCGAGCCGCCGCTGTCGCCCTCGCCGCCGTACTCGACCGGGAAGCCCAGCGCGACCCGTCCGGTGGTGGCGAGGTCGCCGGTCAGCCGGGTGATCCGCGCCCGCGCCTCGGCCATGGACTCGCCGTGGACCGGGGCGTACTTCGCGTCGCCCAGCTGCTCGCGGGCGGTGCGGCGCACGTGCGCCCAGCGGCCGTCGAGGACCTCGGTGAGCCGGGCGGCATCGACCGGCGAGAGGGGGGCGGGGGTGCTCGTCATGAGTCCTCCATCGGTTGCGCGGGCGGAGCGGTCGGGGCAGTGGGGGTGACGACCCCACGCAACCCGGCCCAGGCCAGGTCGGTGAGGTGGGTGGCGAGCTGGGCGCGGGGCATCGGCCGGTCGGCGCGCAGCCACCAGTCGCCGGCGGCGCGGACCAGGCCGATGACGCCGTGCCCCCAGGGGGCCGCGGCCGCGGTGTCCTCCCCGGCGCGGGTCAGCGCCGCGGCGACCAGCGCGCCGACCTCGTCGCCGATCAGGTCGGAGAGGCTGCTGATCGGGTCGGCCTCGATCGGCCGGTCGACCAGCGTGTGCCGGACGACGAAGCGGTACAGCTCCGGGTCGGCCTCGATGAACGCCAGGTAGGTCTCGACGGCGGCCGACACCATCTGCCGCGGGTGCTCGCTGGTGCCGATGGCCTCGCGCAGCCTGCGGACCAGCTGCTCGGCGACCCGGGCGCAGACGGCGACGTGCAGCTCGCTGCGGTCGGCGAAGTGCCGGTAGACGACGGCCTTGCTGGTCCCCGCCTCGGCGGCGATCTCGTCCATGCCGACGCCGGCGCCGTGCCGGCCGACCGCGGCCAGCGTGGCCTCGACCAGCTGCTCCCGGCGGGCGCGGCGGTGCTCGTCCCACCGCGAGTCCCGTCGGTCGCGGCGACCCGGCGTCTCCGTGTTCACGTTACGAACGGTACCTGATACTCTCGGTATCAAGCACTAACCCTTTCAGGGCAGAAGTGGCCACTTCTCCCCCCGGTCCTGGAGGCGCCCCATGGCTCCGCAGACACGGAAGGCCGCGATCGTGGGCGGCAACCGCATCCCCTTCGCCCGCGCCAACGGCGCCTACGCCCGGGCGGGCAACCAGGACATGCTCACCGCCACCCTGGACGGCCTGGTGGCCCGCTTCGGCCTGCAGGGCCGGACGGTCGGCGAGGTCGCGGCGGGCGCCGTGCTCAAGCACTCCCGGGACTTCAACCTGACCCGCGAGTCGGTCCTCGGTTCCCGGCTCTCGGCCGCCACCCCGGCCTACGACGTCCAGCAGGCGTGCGGCACCGGGCTCGAGACGGCGGTCCTCGTCGCCAACAAGATCGCGCTGGGGCAGATCGAGTCCGGCATCGCCGGCGGCGTGGACACCGCCTCCGACGCGCCGATCGCGGTGAACGAGGACCTGCGGCGCACGCTGATCAGCCTGGGCAGCGCGAGGACCGTGCAGCAGCGGCTGAAGGCGCTCTCCGGCGTCCGCCCCGGCCAGCTGCTGCCCGAGGTCCCGCGCAACGTGGAGCCGCGCACCGGCCTGTCGATGGGCGAGCACGCCGCGATCACCGCGAAGGAGTGGGAGATCGGCCGCGAGGAGCAGGACGCGCTGGCCCTGCGCTCGCACCAGAACCTGGCCGCCGCCTACGGCCGCGGCTTCTTCGACGACCTGGTGACGCCGTTCCTCGGCCTCACCCGGGACGACAACCTGCGGCCGGACACCTCGCTGGAGAAGCTGGCGACGCTCCGGCCGGTCTTCGGCGCGGGTGGGTCCGCCACGATGACGGCGGGCAACTCGACCCCGCTGACCGACGGGGCCTCCGCCGTCCTGCTGGCCTCCGACGAGTGGGCCGCGGCGCGCGACCTGCCGGTGCTGGCCCACCTGGTCGACGCGCAGACAGCCGCCGTGGACCACGTGCACGGCGGCGAGGGGCTGCTGATGGCCCCGGTCCACGCCGTGCCGGTGCTGCTGGCCCGCAACGGCCTGACCCTGCAGGACTTCGACTTCTACGAGGTCCACGAGGCGTTCGCGTCCACCGTGCTCGCCACGCTCAAGGCCTGGGAGAACCCGGCCTACTGCAAGGAGCGGCTGGGCCTGGACGCTCCGCTGGGACCGATCGACCGGTCCCGGCTGAACGTCCACGGCTCGTCGCTGGCGACCGGGCACCCGTTCGCCGCGACCGGCGGCCGGATCGTCGCCACGCTGGCGAAGACGCTGTCCGAGGCGGGCCCGGGCAAGCGCGGCCTGATCTCCATCTGCGCGGCCGGCGGCCAGGGCGTCGTCGCGATCCTCGAGTCCTGACCACCCTTCGCCATTCCAGCTGGAAAGGCTCCTCCCCGGTCCGCCTTTCCAGCTGGAATGGCGGACCTCAGAAGGAGAACCGCACGTGAGCGATTGGTACCGCGACTTCGCCAACTCCGGCGTCGGCACCACAATCACCCGGCAGCTCGGCCTGCCGCGGCCGGCGGTGCTCCGCCGGTACGAGCCGGGGCAGCCGCTGCTGCCCGGGCCGGCGCTGGTCGGGTCGGCCGGGGAGGGCCGGCTCCGCGACGTCGTGACCGGGGTCCTGACCGCCGCCGGGGTCCGGGCGGACGGCGGGAGGGACGACGAGCGGCTGTCCGCCGTCGTCCTGGACGCCACCGGCCTGACCGGCCCGGCGCAGCTGGCCGCCGCGCACGAGCTGCTGGCCCCCGCGGTGCGGCGGCTGGGTCCCAGCGCCCGGGTGCTCGTGCTGGCCGAGCCGCCCGCCGACGCCGCCACGGTCGCCCAGGCGGCGGCCCGGCAGGCGCTGGAGGGACTGGTCCGTTCGGTCGCCAAGGAGCTCCGCCACGGCGCGACAGCGAACCTCGTGCTCGTGCCGGCCGGCGCGGAGGCAGCCCTGGCGGGCCCGCTGCGGTTCTTCCTCTCCGGCCGCTCGGCGTACGTCGACGGGCAGGTGCTCACCCTCACGGCGGCCGAGGTGCCGGCCGGCGACGACCCCGACCGCCCGCTCGCCGGCAGGGTCGCGGTGGTCACCGGCGCGGCGCGGGGCATCGGCGCCGCGATCGCCCGCGTCCTGGCCCGGGACGGCGCGCACGTGGTCGCGGTCGACGTCCCGGCGGCGGGGGAGTCGCTGGCGCAGGTGGCCAACGCGGTCGGCGGGACGGCGGTGGCGCTGGACATCACCGCCGCGGACGCCGGTCCGCGGCTGGCGCGGCAGCTGCAGGCCCGGCACGGCGGCCTGGACGTCGTCGTCCACAACGCCGGCATCACCCGGGACAAGCTGCTGGTCAACATGGACGCCGACCGCTGGAACGCGGTGATGGCGGTGAACCTGCAGGCGCAGCTGGACGTCACGCAGGCCCTGCTGGACGCCGACGGGGTGCTGCGGTCCGGCGCCCGGGTGGTCAGCGTGAGCTCGCAGTCGGGGATCGCCGGCAACCGCGGGCAGACCAACTACGCGGCCAGCAAGGCCGGGATCATCGGCATGGTCCGCGCCTGGGCGTCGGAGTTCGCCGGCCGGGGTGCCACCATCAACGCGGTCGCACCCGGCTTCATCGTCACGGAGATGACCGCGACGATGCCGCTGGGCACCCGGGAGGTCGGCTCCCGGATCAACTCGCTTCAGCAGGGAGGCCTGCCGGTGGACGTCGCCGAGACGATCGCCTGGCTCGCGCAGCCGGGCAGCGCGGGGGTCAACGGTCAGGTCGTGCGGGTGTGCGGCCAGTCGGTGCTGGGGGCGTGATGGCGCGGACCGTCCTGTCGGAGACGCCGGCGCTGCCGGCGCTCTTCGCCCGGGCCACCCTCAGCGCGCGCGGCCGCGGCGGAGACCTGCCCGACACCCGGCTGGCCCGCGAGGGCGTCGTGGCCGACCCGGCGCAGCTGGCCGACTACGCCCGGGTGTGCCGGTTCCCGCTGGGCGACGCGCTGCCGGTGACGTTCCCGCACCTGCTGGCCTTCCCGCTGCAGGTGGCGCTGATGGCCGACCGCGCGTTCCCGCTGGCGCTGCCCGGGCTGGTGCACGTCCGCAACCGGATCGAGGCCGTGCGGTCGATCGGGGTCGGGGAGGCGCTGGACGTCGAGGTGTGGGCCGAGCGGTTCGCCCGGCACCGCGGCGGCGCGACGGTCGACCTGCGCGCGTCGGTGTCGGCCGGCGGTGAGGAGGTCTGGCGCGGCCGCTCCACGTACCTGGCGCGCGGAGCGCAGCCGCCGGAAGGGGCGCCGGACGCCGACGTCGACGTCGAGGTCGGCGTGCTCGACCGGATCGCCGCGCAGTGGCAGGTCCACGACGACGCCGGACGGCGCTACGCCAAGGTCTCCGGGGACGTGAACCCGATCCACCTGTCCGGGCTGACCGCCAAGGCGTTCGGCTTCAAGCGGGCGATCGCGCACGGCATGTGGGTCAAGGCGCGGGCGCTGGCGGCGCTGTCCGGGCGGCTGCCCGACGCGGTCGACGTGGACGTCGCCTTCCGCAAGCCGCTGCTGCTGCCGTCGACGGTCCTGCTGGCCACCGAGCAGGTCGCGGGCGGCTGGGACCTCGCCGTCCGCAACGCGACCGCGGGCACCGAGCACCTGCTGGGCACCGTCCGCGCCCGCCGCTGACCTCAGCCGCCCCGGTTGTGCCGGACCACCGTGTCCGCGGCCCGGTCGGTGATCGGCTGCCGGTGGGTGAGACCGGTGAGGTCGTTGCCCTCGACCACGACCCCGCTGCACGCCGGCTCGACCCGGACCGCCCGCGCGGTCGTCGCGCCGGCCGCCCGGCGGAAGGTCGAGCCGGCCACCCGGGCTCCGGTCACCGCGGCCAGGTCCACGCCCCACGTGCCGTCCGCGATGTCCGAAAAGGTGCAGTCCTCCACGGACAGCGCACCGGCGGGCACGGAGGCCCCGGCCACCAGCAGCCGTTTGCCCGGGAGACCGGAGAAGGCGCACCGCCGGAACGCCACCGCGTCGGCCTCGTCCACGACAGCCGTCACCTTCCCCGGTCCGGAGGGGGCCGTGAAGGTGCAGTCCTCGAAGGTGAGCCCGCTGACACCAGGACCCTCGATCCGCAGCGTGCCGGTGACCGGCCGCAGGACGTCGGTCCGGACGAACGACACGTCCCGGATCGCGCCGCCCGCGGCCGGGTCGACCTGGACGCGGAGGGCGGGGACGTCCGGGTCGGTGTCGCCGGCGACCTCGACCGTGCAGTCGGTGACGGTGAGGCGCTCCACCGCTCCGCTGCTGTGGGAGTTCCGCACGACGATGCCCCGGGCGGTGCCGCTGCTGTGGCAGTCGGTGAACGAGCAGTCGACCACCGAGGCGCGCATGGCCGGGGTGTCGCCCTTCGTCCACTCCAGGCCGGCGGCGAGGAAGCGGGCGACGGAACTGGCGCCCGTGCAGCCGACGTAGCTGCCCCGGCGCACGTCCATGTCGAACAGCAGCGCGCCCGGGTCGGCGATCGGCACGAACTGCAGGCAGTCGTCACCGGACTCGACGTGGCAGCCGGTGGCGCGGAAGTCGTCGCCCCCGATGAACCGGATGCCGCCGGTACCCGTGCTCACGGCGCTGTTGACGATGCGCAGCCGGTCGACGCGGCCCCGGTCGCCGGCGAACATGACCGCCTGGCCGCCGGCGTAGGTGTCGATGGTGAAGTCGCTGAGCGCCATGTCGTCGCCGAACAGCGCCACGACGACGCCGGTGCGGCTGTGGTCGGGAGCCCCGATGGTGCCGGGACCGGTGATCCGGACCCCGTTGGAGCGCACCGCGAAGTCGGCGTTGCGGAGGAACGCGTTGGCCAGCCCGGGCCGCGCGGCCCAGTCCTTGGACAGCACGGCGCCCGGCTCCAGCTGCAGGTGGGTGCCGGCCGGGAGCAGCAGGCCGGCGGTGCAGCGGTAGGTGCCCGCCGGGACCCGCCCCGCCCGGCCGGACGCCGCCGACCCGTCGATCAGGGCCTGGAGGGCGGCCGTGTCGTCGGCGACGCCGTCCCCGACCGCGCCCAGGGTCCGGGCGTCGAGCGCCGCCGGCTCGGCCGCCGACGCGGTGGTGTGCTCGGCGGTCGTCGGCCCGGCTGCCGTCGAGGCCGCGGGTCCGGGCTCGCGTCTGCGGTTGCCGAGGAAGGGGGCGGAGGCGACGGCGACCCCACCGAGCAGCAGCGCGGCTCGCCGGGTCAGCGGGCCGATCGACCGGCCGGGCCGGTCCGCCGCGGGGGCGTCGTCGGCGGGGCCGTCGTCGTCGGAGGCATCGTCCCGGTCGCTGGTCACGGCGTCCTCCCGGCGGTTGGCCGGCGGAGGAGCCGACCGGTCAGCGGCGGGCGGGCCGCCGGGCCGTGTTGACGGCCTGCCGGAGGACGGCGGCCACGGTCCGCACCAGGATGACGGCGTCCCGCCACAACGACCAGTGCTCGATGTAGTGGTTGTCGAACCGGGCCCGCTCCTCGATCGACGTGTCGCCCCGCAGGCCGTGCACCTGGGCCCAGCCGGTGAGCCCGACGGCCAGGCGGTGGCGGTCTCGGTAGCCCTGCACCGAGTCGGCGAACTGGGCCGCGTAGCCGGCCTCCTCGGGACGCGGCCCGACCAGGGACATGTCACCGCGCAGGATGTTCCAGAGCTGGGGCAGCTCGTCCAGGCTGGTGGCCCGCAGGAAGGACCCGATGGGCGTCTGCCGCCGCTCGACGTCCACGCGCCGCGCGTGCATCGTGTCCCGGGTCGACCCGGTCCCGTCCGCGGTGCCCGGCTCCGGCGCGGCCACCCGCAAGGTGCGGAACTTCAGGATCGAGATCGGCCGGCCGGACCGGCCGGTGCGGACCTGCCGGAAGAAGACCGGTCCCGGGCTGCTGAGCCGGACGGCCGCGGCCAGGGCGGCGAGGAGCGGGGAGAGGAGCAGCATCGCCGTGCCGGCGACGGTGGCGTCCAGGAGGCGCTTCAGGTGCCGGCCGCGGCTGCGCAGCGCCGCCCGCCGCACCCGCTGGAGCGGGATGCCCCACAGGTCCTCGACGTCCGGGCCGCTCGGGCTCATGCCGAGCTCGAAGAACCGGGGCACGACGTAGATCTCGATGTCGCGGAGGGCCGCGCTGCGCATCAGCGACACCAGCTCCGGCTCACGGGTCGGGCCGTAGGCGACGATGACCGTGCGCACCTCGAACTCGTCGAGGACGGCGTCGATGTCGGCCACCCGGCCCAGCGGTGCCCGGTCGTCCAGCTGCGCGCAGTCGGCCAGGTAGCCCACCGGGCGCAGGCCGTACTCCGGGTGCTGGTCCATGGTCGACAGCAGGTCCATCGCCAGCTTCCCGCCGTTGACCACGAGGGTGGGCTCCACGACGAGGCGGCGGCGGCGCGCCCACCGGATGCCGGCGTACCCCACGCACCGCCCGAGCACGAAGCACGGCACGCTGAACAGCGCGTGCACCTTGAGGTCCGCGTTCCACACCGGGGTGTAGGCCAGCGGCGTCATCAGCAGCAGGGCCAGGCCCAGCCGCAGGAGGTGGTGCGGCAGGTGGTCGAGGGCGGACAGCGTGAGGCGCGGACGGTAGGCGCCGGACCCGGCCAGCAGGAGCAGGGCCGCGCCGACGTAGCCGGCGCTCGGGATCGACGGGGCGGACCGCCAGACCATCGGCAGCGCGAGTGCGACCAGGTCGACGCCGACCAGCACGGCCGCCACGGGGCCCCGGTGGCTGCCCCCTCGCGGACCCCGGGGGAGCGGTGCCAGTTGATCGTCGCGGCGGTCGGCGGGTCGACGTCCCGGCGAGCCGCCGTCGGCGTCCGCCGCCCGGGGCCGGGGGATCCGCGACAGCAGGGTGCCGGGGAGCTCGTCGATGCGCTGGCTGTCGATCATTCAGCTGACCCCGCGTCGTTGTGGGATGGTCTGACCATGCTAAAGCTCACTGCTTGAAAGAACACAGAGTCCTTTGGCATTCCTTCTTCCGGGCCGTCATCCGCTGAATTGCGATTCGACCCGGACCCATCGGCGGGCCGATACCGTTAGCATCCGCGCGGTGACGGAAGCCCCCGATCTGCTGGTCATCGGTGCCGCCCGCAGCGGGACGACCGCCCTGACCTCCTTCCTCGGGGAACACCCCGACGTGTTCATGTGCACGCCGAAGGAGCCACACCTCCTGGCCTTCCCCGGTGGTGCGCCACGGTTCACCGGCCCGGGCGACGACGACCTGATCAACCGGGTCGCCATCCGGGACGAAGCCGCGTGGCGGGAGCTGTTCCGGAACCGGCCGGAGCGACGGCGGGGCGAGGGCTCGGTCACCACGCTGTGCCATCCGCAGACGGCGATCCCGGCGATCCGCCGGCTCTGCGCGCCCGGCTGCCGGTTGGTCGTGCTGCTCCGCGACCCGGTCGACCGCGCGTTCTCCAGCTGGCAGTACCTCCGGTCGCGCGGCCACGATGCCGGCAGCTTCGAGGACGGGCTGGCCGCCGAGGAGGAACGGACCCGGGCCGGCTGGAGCCACATGTGGCAGTTCGCCCGGCTCAGCCGGTACGGCGAGCAGCTGGCGCCCTTCGCCGCGGCCTTCGGGGACCGGCTGCTGGTGGTCGTGCAGGAGGAGTTCGCCGCCGACCCGGCCGGTCAGCTGCGCCGGGTGCTGGAGTTCCTCGACGTGGACCCGGACGCCGGCATCGACCCGACCCGCCGGGTCAACGAGGGCGGCCTGCCGCGCAGCCGGGCGGTCGCCGGGGCGCTGAACGTGGTCCGGCGGTCCCCGGTCGTGCGGAACCTGGTCAAGACGCTGGTCCCCGAGCGGTCCCGCGAACGGGTCCGGTCGGCCAACCTGCAGCGGGAGACGGTCGACCCCGCCACCCGGGCGCGCCTGGCGGAGTCCTTCGCGCCCGACCTCGCCGACCTGCAGCAGCTCGTCGGCCGGGACCTGGCCCTGTGGCCCAGCGTCGGCGGGGCGCGGCGGTGAGCGACCGGCGGACCAGGGTCCTCCAGCTCACCGGGATCACCGTCGGGGGGTCGGCCGAGCACCTGCTCCAGCTCGCGACCCTCCTGCCCCCGGACCGGTTCGACGTCACGGTCGCGCTCTCCGGCGGCGGTCCGCTGGACGACGCGATCCGGGCGACCGGTCTCCGGGTCCTCGACTACGCGCCGTCGCACGGCAGCGGCCACTTCAAGCAGGCCTCACCGGACGGCCCGGTCGAGCTGCTCCGCCAGTTCCGGCGGATCCGGGCGGACATCCGCGCGCACCGCTACGACGTCGTCCACACCCACACGTCGGTGGCCGGGGCGATGGGCCGGGTCGCGGCGTGGTCGTGCCGGACGCCGGTCCGCGTGCACATGGTGCACGCCTTCGCCGGCCACGACGCCGTTCCGCAGCCGCAGCGCACGCTGTTCCGCCTGGTGGAGCGGGTCCTGGGGCTGGTCACCACCCACTCCGTCGCGGGCTCGGCCTTCATCCGGGACGTCGGGGTGCGCCGGCGGGTCCTGCCCCCGGACCGGACCTCGGTCATCCACTACTCGAGCCGGGCGGAGCCGGGCGACGCCGGACCCGGGGACCGTGCCCGGCTGCGGGCCGAGCTCGGTCTCCCGCCGGACGCCCTGCTGGTCGCCCTGGTCGGCCGGATCGAGGAGCAGAAGGGCGTCGACCACCTGGTCGCGGTGACGCCCCGGCTGGTCGCCGCCGTGCCCCGGGCGCACGTCCTGGTCGTCGGCGACGGCACCAAGCGCGCGGAGGTGGAGCGGCTGGCCGCGGACCTCGGGGTGGCCGACCGGGTGCACGTCACCGGCTGGCGGCACGACCTCGCGGAACTGATGCGGGCGATCGACGTGCTCGCCCTGCCGTCCCGGTGGGAGGCCTTCGGCATCGTGAACCTCGAGGCGATGGCCGCGGCCAAGCCGGTCGTGGGGTTCGCCGTGGAGGGCGTCCCCGAGGTCGTCGTGTCCGGGGAGACGGGCCTGCTCTCCCCGGCCGGCGACCGCGAGCAGCTGCTCCGGGACCTGGTGCGCGTCCTCACCGAACCGGAGCTGGCCGACCGGCTGGGTCGCGCCGGGCGGCGTCGCTTCGTCGAGGAGTTCGCGCCGGAGCGGATGGTCGCCGCGCACGTGCGGCTCTACGACCAGCTGCTCCGAGCTGCGCGTTCCCGGGGACGGGGACGGCTCAGCTCCCGGCTCGGTCGACGACGTCCCGGATGAGCGCCACGAACGCGCGACCGCACTCCTCCAGCGTGTAGTGCTCCCGGATCAGCCGGGCCCCCTCGCCGCCGAGGGCGCTCCGCTGCGGTCCGGACATCGCCACGAGCTCGTCGATGCGCCGGCGGAGGGACGCCGGATCGCCGCTGCGGGCCATCAGGCCGTGCCGGCCCGGCTCGAACCACGGCGGGCGGCCGGAGCAGTCGGGGAAGACGGCCGGGCAGCCGGCGGCCATGGCCTCCATGACGGCCAGCGGGAGCGCCGGGCCCTCCCACCGCGCGGCGTGCACGTACGCGTCGGCGGCCGCCAGCAGCCGGCCGACGTCCTCGCGCCAGCCCAGGAAGCTCACCGCGCCGTCCAGGCCCCGGTCCCGGACCGTCCGGTGCAGCGACGCCGCGAACTCCGCCGTCCGGCGGGCGGCGCCGGCGCTGTCGGTCGTCCCGACGAGGGCCACGTGGACCGGAGGTGGGTGCGGGGGGCGGGCGAGGGCCTCCAGGAGCAGGTCCTGGCCCTTCTGCAGGTCCAGCCGGCCGACGTTGACCAGCAGGAGGTCGCCGTCCCGGGCTCCCATCTCCGCGCGCAGCCGGGCCCGCTCGGGGCCGGCGAGCTGGACCGGGGGCGGGACGGCGATGCCGTTCGGGAGCACCACCGCGCGGTCGGCGGGGACACCGGCGGCCGTCATCTCGTCGCGGACGACGGTGGAGGTGCAGACGGCGAGGCTGGTCCGCGCGGCCACCACGGACCAGTAGCTGCGCCGCTTGAGCGCGGCGACCGGTCGCGGCCCCCAGAAGTGGTGCTGGTTGCCGACCACCAGCACCCCGGGCACGCCGGCGCGGGAGGCGGCCAGCAGGGCGGGCATCCGGTCCCGCTGGTTGACGCCGATGACGACCCGGCCGGCGTCCCGGCGGACCCGGGCGGCCAGGTCCGGCACCAGCAGAGGGCCCCAGGGGCGGTCCAGCCGCGACTCGAGGACGGTGGCGGCGCCGATCGCGGCGAAGTCGGGCAGGATGCTCCGCCCGTCGGCCGGGACCGAACCGTGCACCAGGGTCAGGTCGAAGCCGGCCCCCCGCAGCGCGCTGCCGAAGGCGAGGGCCATCCTGGCCGCGCCGGTTCGGTCGGGCAGGCGCAGGGTCATGTGCACGTGCCCGGCGGACCCCGTCACGCCCGGCCCGTCGTCCGTTCCGGGCTCCGCCAGGCGGGCAGGTCGAGACCGGTCAGCTGCTCGAGCAGCTCCACGTCGCCGCGGAAGCCCTCCACCAGCTGCCGTCGCGTCGCGTCGCCGTAGCTGCTCCGCACGATGTTGTGCTGGACGATCGTCCGCCGGAGACGCCGGCGGAGGCGCACCGGGACGAGCGGGGACACGACCTTCTTCAGCGGGTGGTGGGTGCTCACCACGCGGCTGAGGAACCTGATCCTTGGCTCGCCCGAGCGGTGCGGGTCCGGCGCGACGCTCGGGGGGAGCTCCGGGACGCCCAGGAACGTGTGCACCCGGCGGAGCACGGCGGCGACGTCGTCGACCATGTCCTCGTACCGGAGGACCAGCACCTGGTCGCGGGGGAACACGTCCAGCACGTGGCGGAGCTGCTCGCCGTACCGGCCCATCGCGGTGTAGTGCCAGATGTGGTGCCAGCCGGCGTCGATCCGCCGCTCCTCGTCGGCCAGGGCCTCCTCGAAGGTCTCGCACGGTTCCCAGCCGCGGGTCCGCATGAAGCCGTAGGCGGAGAACGCCCGGTCGGCCGGGTCGCGGAGCATGCAGATCAGCCGCGCCCCGGGGGCCTCCTCGCGCACCCGCGTCACGGCCTGCGGGTAGTACATCGTGGACACCGACGCCTCGCCGCGGACCTGGTCCGGCCGGGCGCTCCGGTAGAGCGCCCGGTACGCGTCGGCATCGGTGACCGCCAGCCGGTTGATCGTCTGCCGGTCGCCGGGGCCGGTGAAGGCCGGGGTCGTCCCGGCCAGCGCGAAGTAGTGCGGTTCCTTGGGGGTCGTCAGGAACAGGCCGGGGTGCTCGACCAGGTGCTGGTACAGCGCCGTGGTCCCCGACCGGGCGGCCCCGATGACCAGGAACTGCGGCGTCAGCGGCTGCGTCATCCACCACTCCTCGCGAAGCGCGCGATCGTACGGATCCCCAGCGTCGAACGGGCTGCTCGTGCCAGGTGCAGGTTGCGGGCGCCCATCGCGACCGCCGCCGCGGCCGCGACGCCCGTGCCGCCCCACAGGGGGGCCCACCAGGCGGACAGCGCGAAGAAGGCGAGCGCGGCGACCAGCGCGCTGACCGCGACCACGCGCGGGTGTCCGGCGTGGGACAGCACGACCGAGCACGGGCCGGTCCAGGCGTTGACCAGGACGCCGGCGCACAGGACCAGGGAGGGCACGAGCGCGGCCCTGTAGTCGGGGCCGAAGACCGCGGGCAGCAGCACGTGCCCGGCGGTGGCGAGGACCAGCACCGCCGGCGCGGTCGCGAGGGTCGACCAGGTCGCGGCGCGGCGGATCGCGCCCTCGAGCGTCGACAGCCGGCCGGCCGCCGACGCCGCGGCGATCCGGGGCGCGAGGGTCCGCATCGCGATCGCCGTCGGCACGGCGAGCAGGACGGCGATCCGGACGGCGACCGCGAACACCGCGACCTCGCCGACGGGGGCGAACGCCGCCAGCACCCAGATGCCGGCCTGCGGGATGGTGGCCGAGGCCAGCGTCGCGAGGGTGAAGCCGCTGCCGGAGCGGAGCAGCTGCGCGGGGGTCGGCGCGGGCTCCCCCGCAGGCTCGACGGGTCGGGCGACCACCCGCGCCAGGACCAGCACGCCGAGGGCGTAGACGGCCGTCTCGATGCCGACGGTCCACCACAGCGCGGTCTGCAGGGCCGGCCCGGCCGCCGCGGCGACGAGCGCGAGGAGGGCGCCGATGAGGACCACCCTGCGGACGTGCTCACCGAAGGCCAGCGACAGGCCGAAGCGGTCCCGCGCACGCAGCGCGTTCACCACCACCGGTCCCACGGCTGCCGCCGGGAGCCAGAGGGCGACGACCAGGACCAGCGGCCGGTACGCCTCCGGCGGTGTGCCGGTCCCCGCGGCGAGCGGGCCCAGCGCCCCCTGCCACAGGAGCACGACGGCGAGCAGGGGGATCGCCTGGGCCACGAGCAGCCGCCGGAGCAGGCGGCCGTCGTCCCCGCGGGCGAAGGCGATGGTGGCGACCTGCGTCAGGCCGAACTGGGCGATCACCGCCAGGTAGGTGAGCCAGCTCAGGCCCCACGACAGGGCGCCGAAGTCGTCGGGCGGGAGCACCCGGGCGCCCACCAGCGTCAGCAGGAACGCGCTCAGGACGGCGGCGAGCTGCCCGGCCGCCACCATCGTGGCGTCGCGGCGCAGGGCGTTCCGCGGCCGAGCGCCACGCGGGGGCGCGGCGCTCACCGGGCCGGCGCCGTCGGCCGGGCGCCGACCCGGTGGCGGCCGGGGGGCCTCGCCGGCGGCGGCGGTCCGGCGTCCTCGTCGTCGTCCCGGCGGGCCACCAGGTTGATGAGCAGGCCGACGGCGATCAGCGGCACCCCGATCGCGACCCACTTCGCCGACGAGGTGGCCCACACCCCGCCGGGGAAGACCCGCACCATCAGGATCAGGCTGAAACCCCAGACCAGCGGGTCGCGGCGGAACCGGTGGAGGGCCACCTGACCGGCTCGGGCCACCAGCCCGCTCAGCGCACCGCCGACCGCGACGCCGAGCAGTCCCAGGTTGACGTACCAGTCGCCGACCGCGGTGGCCGGGAAGCCGTTGTTGCGGTCGAGGTAGGTCCGGGCCAGCTGCGCGGCCGGTGAGAGGAACGGCTCCTGCTCGCCGGCCAGGACCGTGGGCGCGGCGGCCACCGTCCCGTCGATGAAGTCGGCTCCGCCGCGGAAGTCCTGCTCCTCGGGCCAGTCGTCGAGCAGCAGCAGCAGCGAGTCGTAGAAGGTGAGGTTGGTGGCCACGGCCACCATCCGGACCGTGCTCTGGTCGCCGCCGATCGAGGGGGCCAGCTCCCCCCAGAGCACGGAGTCCCGCGCGGCCCGGAGCGAGAACGCGACCACCAGCGCCAGGACCGGCACGAGCAGCAGCTGCCAGCGCCACCGGCGGTCCCGGAGCCAGTTGCCCTCCGCCCGTCTGCCGGTCTCCCCGAACACCAGCGAGCCGGCCAGCAGGGCCACGACGGACACCACGGCGACGTCGCGGGCACCCCACGTCCAGCTCAGGTAGCCGTTCGCCACGACGCAGGCGAGGGCGGTGGACCGCTGGAGCAGCGCGCCGCGGGGAGCGGAGAAGAGCGCGGCGACACCGAACAGCGTCGCCAGCAGGGGGACCGACCGCAGGGCTCGTCGCACGGAGACGTCCCGGTCGACCTTCGCGGCCTCGATGAGGCCCGCGGGACCGCCGTACCGGGCCCACAGCGACACCGTCACGGCGAACGCCACGAGGGTCAGCGCCACGGTGACCAGGAGCAGCGTCCTCGGGCCCAGGGCCGCGCGGACCCGGGGGAACAGCAGGGTGGTGGGACCCACCAGGACGGGGAGCAGGCGTGCGCCGGCCCACAGCGCCAGCAGCCACAGGACGACGACGGCCTGACCGGTGACGACCAGCGAGCCGGTCGGCCGGTCGGCGAACAGCTCACTGGGGAAGGGGGTGTCCAGGCCCAGGGCGAACGTGAGCGGCCGGGCGAGGAGCTGCAGCGCGAGGTAGTAGAGCGTCAGGGCCATCGGGTCGAGGGGGTGGCCCACGGTGCTGCGGTAGACCCACACCCAGACGAGCGCGGAGGCGACCACCGCCAGCAGGGGCACGAGCACGAGCGCACCCCTCCGAGCGTCGTCCTCCCCGGCGGGGGCACCGGGGGAGCGAGGAGGCTAACCCAGCAACGGCCCGTTCCGGATCGTTTCTGCCCTAACATCCCGGCGGTGCCCTTCCAGCTCCGCCTGATGGTCGTCGGCGCGCCCAAGAGCGGCTCCACCGCGCTGCTGCACCACCTCGCCGACCACCCCGACCTCCGCAGCCACGTCCACCGGGAGATGCCGTTCTTCGGCCGGGCCGAGGAGTTCGGGCGCGGCTGGGGGTTCGCCCTGGAGAAGTACTTCCCGCCGGGCACGGGCGACGCTCCGCTGGTCGCCAAGCACACCATGGCCATGTACGACCCGGCCTCGGTGCGGCGGATCGCCGACTCGACGTCCGCGGTCGTCGTCGCCGTCCTCCGCGACCCGGTCCGCCGGGCGTACTCGCACTTCCACTACGCCCGCCTCCGGGGCTGGGAGGACGCCGCGACGTTCGAGGAGGGGCTCGAGCGCGAGGCCGGCCGGCCGGTCAGCTCGCCCCCGCTGGCCCGCGACCTGCAGTACGTCGGCAACGGCGTCTACGCCCCCGCGGTGCGGGACCTCCTCGAGGTCCTGCCACCCGAGCGCCTGCGCATCCACACCTCCCAGGAGCTCCGCAGCGAGCCGCTGCGGATCTGCGCCGAGCTGTTCGAGCTCGCCGGGTTGCCGCCCCACGAACCCGACACGGGGCGCAGCCACAACGAGGCGCGGGTGCCGCGGTCGGCGGGGTTCGCCCGGGCCTTCCTCGCCGTCCAGCAGCCGGGGAACCCGCTGCGGGCACTGGCCTCGCGCTACGTCCCAAGCCGGGTGCTCTACCGCGCCCGGCACCTGGTGAACCGGGTGAACGAGACCCGGGCGCCCCTCGCTCCGCTGTCCGAGGAGACCGCCAGGGCGTTGCGCCGGCGGTTCGCCGGACCGAACGCAGAGCTCGCCGACCTGCTCGGACGGCCGTTGGTCGAGTGGGAACGGTGAGGGGCGAAATCCCGCGACGAGCGGCGTCCCCCAGGTAGCTTCCGCTCCGTGCTGGACACCACCCGTGGCGAGGGGAGCCACGCCGAGCCCGTCGAGGCAGGCCGGACGCACCGGTCCCGGGACGCCGGGACGGAGGCCTTCCACGAGCGCGTCGCCGTCGCCCGGCGGAACTGGCGGGTCGGGCTCGCCACCTTCCTGGTGGTCCTGGTCGCCTCGCTCGGGTCGCTGCTGGTGGTCCCGCCCGTCTACCGCGCGCAGACCGAGGTCCTGCTGCGGACGCAGGACAGCCAGCAGCTGTTCCCGCGCACCGGCAGCACCCAGGCGAACGCGCTGACCCGCTCGCCCGGCGCCGAGCTGCTCTACACGAACAGCGACGAGTTCCGGGCGGTCGCCGAGGGAACCGTGCCGGGCAGCCCGGACATGCTGGTGCGCAACGACCTCGGGTCCAGCGCGCTGGTCTTCGTCGCCGAGGCCGACGAGCCGGAGGCGGCCGCCCGGGCGGCCCAGGCGTGGGCGGACACCTACATCGCCCAGCGCCACGAGCTGGACACCAGCGAGACCACCCGTCTGCGGGACCTGCTGCTGGCCGACCGCGCCGCCGTGGAGACCCAGCGCGAGCAGGTGCTCGAGCCGGTCGCGGCGCTGGACGCGGTGATCGCCGCGGAGGCCGACCCGGCCGACCTGTCGCAGTTGCTGAACCAGCGGCTGGCGGTGCAGCGCTCGCTCGCTCCCCAGCTCGAGCCGCTGGACGCCGACCTGCGCCGGCTGGACGACCAGGTCGCGGCCCTGGACGTCGACCTGCGGGTGCTCGAGGACCCGAACGCGCTGGCGGTCGTCACGCAGGCGCCTGAGGTGCCCGAGTCGCGGGTCAACGGATCGCTCACCCAGAGCCTCGCCGTCGGCGTGCTCGGCGGGCTGGTCCTCGCCGCGGCGGCGGTGACGGTGGCCGACCGGCTGCGTTCCCGCTGAGGCCGCGACGACGGTCAGCCGAGCGCCTCCTCCTCCAGGTCCACCTGCCGGCGGAACCAGTCGATGGTCCGCCGGAGCCCGTCGTCGAGGTCGACCTGGGGCTCCCAGCCCAGCGCCCGGCGGGCCAGCGTGATGTCCGGCTGCCGCACCGTCGGGTCGTCCACGGGCCGGGGGACGAACGTGATGGGTGACTCCGAGCCGGTCAGATCCAGGACCCGCTCGGCCAGCTCGAGGACCGTCACCTCCTGGGGGTTGCCGATGTTCATCGGCCCGCTCTCCCCGGACAGCAGGAGGCCGATCAGGCCCTCGACGAGGTCGTCGACGTAGCAGACCGACCGGGTCTGGCTGCCGTCGCCGGCCACGGTCAGCGGCTCCCCGAGCAGGGCCTGCCGGATGAAGGTGGGGATGGCGCGCCCGTCACGGGGACGCATCCGGGGTCCGTAGGTGTTGAAGATCCGCACGATCGCGGTGTCCACCCCGTGCGTGGTCCGGTAGGCGGTGACCATGGCCTCGGCGAACCGCTTCGCCTCGTCGTAGACCCCCCGCGGGCCGACCGGGTTGACATTGCCCCAGTAGGTCTCCGGCTGCGGGTGGACCAGCGGGTCCCCGTAGGTCTCGGAGGTGGACGCCAGCAGATAGCGGGCGCCCTTCTCCTTGGCCAGGCCCAGCGAGTGCAGCGTGCCGATCGACCCGACCTTCAGCGTGTGGATCGGCAGCTCGGCGTAGTCGACGGGGGAGGCCGGCGAGGCGAAGTGCAGCACGTGGTCGACCGGGCCGGCCACGTGGACGTAGTCGGTCACGTCGGCGCGGACGAGCCGGAAACCGGGGTGCTCCAGCAGGTGCGCGACGTTGACCGGCGTCCCGGTGAGGAAGTTGTCGAGGCACAGCACCTCGATGTCACGGGCCAGGAGTGCTTCGCACAGGTGGGAACCGAGGAAACCGGCTCCGCCGGTCACGACGGCACGCGGCACGGGATCACCTCTTCGTTGAGGATTGAAGGTCCGAGGTCGGACGCTAACAGCGCACACCCTCTCGCGGGGTGTCCCGGAACGGCAGCGGGACCCTCGTGGGGGAGGGCCCGGGGACGGTTCCGCGCCGTCGCCCCGCGTCGCGACCGGGGTCGACGGGAGGCTTCGCCTAGCATCGCGGCTGGCCCGCGGCACCGCCGACCGGACGGCCGGTGGACCTCGGGGGACGGCACATGGCACAGGCAGGTCGAGCTCCGGCCGGGCTCTGGCGCGCCGTCGCCCGGGGGCTCGGCGAGCTGCTGGTGACGGCGGGGCTCGTCGTCCTGCTGTTCGTCGTCTACGAGGTGCACGTCACCGACCTGCTCAACGACCGCCGGCAGGACGAGCTGGCCGAGGAGGTCGACGAGGCCTGGACCCGGCAGCCGGTCGACGCGTCCGCGGCGCTGGTCGAGCCGCCGGTCGGCGAGCCGGTCGCGGTCCTGCGCATCCCCCGGCTGGGGGAGGACTCCCAGCGGGTCGTCCTGCAGGGCACGTCCGAGGACCAGCTGTCCCAGGGGCCGGGTCACTACGTGGGCACCGCGCTGCCCGGGCAGCAGGGCAACCTCGCCATCGCCGGTCACCGGGTCGGCAAGGGATCGCCGTTCCTCGACCTGGACCGGATGCGGCCGGGTGACCCGATCGTCGTGGGGACCGCGGCCAGCTGGTTCGTCTACCGGGTCCTCGGGGACCCCGCCAGCGGGGACGTCGCCGCCGACCCGAGCGGCATCCCGGGTCTGCACGTCGTCCGGCCGGAGGAGGTCGGCGTCATCGCGCCCACCCCCGGCGCGCCCGGCGCGAGCGCGTCCGGGGCGTACCTGACCCTGACCACCTGCCACCCCAGGTACTCCGCGCGTCAGCGCCTGGTCGTGCACGCCGTCCTCGACGGCGCGGCGATCAGCAAGGCCGACGCGCCCGACGGCCCGCCCGGGCTCACCGGAGGCTGACCGGCACGGTGTACGGCTGGATCTGGCGCCACCTCCCCGGCGGCCCGGCGAGCAGGACGGCGATCGCCGTCGTGCTGGTGCTCACCGTGTGCGCGCTGCTGCTGCTCGTCGTCTTCCCCTGGGTCGAGCCGCGGCTGCCGTGGGGCGACGTCACCGTCGGCGGATGAGCCGCGCACCGGGGGGCAGTTGTGGCCACGTCCGCCCCGGCGGCTCGTCAGGCCTGGTGGACCGCCCCGCTCGCGAGCAGCGCGTCCACGTCGGGCACGCCCCAGTCGGTGAGCGCCTCCCGGGTGTGCCCGCCCGGCCGGGCGGGCGGCCGGCCCAGCGCGCCAGGGGTGCGGGAGAAGCGGGGGGCCGGTGCCGGTTGCGGGACGCCGTCGCGCTCGACGTACGTGCCGCGGGCCTGCAGGTGCGGGTGCTCGTGGGCCTCGGACCAGGTCAGCACCGGGGCCGCGCAGGCGTCCGAACCCTCGAACACCGCCGTCCACTCGGCGCGGGTGCGCCGCCGGATCGTGCCGGCCAGCAGCGCCCGCAACGCCGGCCAGTTCGCCGGGTCGTCGCGGTCGGGGGCGTCCGCGGCGATCCCGAGCCGGTCGAGCAGCTGCGCGTGGAACTCCGGCTCCAGGGCCGCCACGGCGAGGTGCCCGCCGTCCGCGGTCTCGTAGACGTCGTACCAGGGCGCGCCGCCGTCCAGCAGGTTCACCCCGCGGCGGTCCTCCCACCGCCCGGCGGCGAGCATCCCGTGCAGCATGGTCGACAGGTGCGCCGTCCCGTCGACGATCGCCGCGTCGACGACCTGCCCGCGGCCGCTGACCCGGCTCTCCAGCAGCGCCGCCAGCACGCCCACGGCGAGGTACATCGCCCCGCCGCCGAAGTCGCCGACCAGGTTGACCGGCACCTGCGGCGGCCCGCCGGCCCGGCCGATCGCGGCGAGCGCGCCGGTGACGGCGATGTAGCCGAGGTCGTGCCCGGCGGTGCGGGCCAGCGGGCCGTCCTGCCCCCAGCCGGTCATCCGGCCGTAGACCAGCCGCTCGTTGCGGGCCAGGCAGGCGTCGGGACCGACCCCGAGCCGCTCGGCGACCCCGGGCCGGAAGCCCTCGAGCAGCACGTCGGCGCGCTCGGCGAGGGCCAGCACCGTGGCGGAGCCGGCCGGGTGCTTGAGGTCGACCGCGACCGACCGGCGGCCGCGGGCGAGCAGGTCGAGCTCGGCGGGGCCGAACGCGGACACCGCGCCGGGCCGGTCGATCCGCAGCACGTCGGCACCGAGGTCGGCCAGCAGCATCGCGGCGAACGGGCCCGGTCCGATGCCGGCCAGCTCGACGACCCTCAGTCCCTGCAGCGGCCCCATGCGGTCACCTTGGCAGGTCAGCCCCGGCCGGAGCGGGTGGGACGGCGGCCCTGCCGCGATCCCGAGCGGGAGGCCGGCCGCCCGCCGGGCCGGTGGTCGCGGGAGCCGCCGCGGTGGTCCCGGGCCGAGCCGGCGGGCCGGTGGCTGCACGGCTTGCAGGTGGTGAACCACGGGGCGATCGACGTCCCGCACTCCACGCACCGGCTGGAGCCGCTGACCGAGATGGCGTCGGGGAGCAGCTCGCTGATCGACTCGGCGCACTCCTCCTCGACCCAGGCGGCGTCCTCGCTGGTCAGCCCGGCGACGCCGGGGAACTGGCGGAGCAGCGTCTGGGCGTCCCGGGCCGCCGCGGCGGCCTGCTCGTAGTCCTCCACCGAGCCGCCGCGGGGGACGTCGGGCAGCACGGTCTCGGCGGCCACCGGCAGCCCGACCGCGTGCCGCAGGGCCGCGCGGGCGAGGGTGAGCCAGCGGATCCGCCGCGGCGGGTTGTAGTCGATCGCCAGGTTGACCAGCCGCCACACGGTGCGCAGGTCACCGGCGGCACCGAGCGGGCCGCGCAGCAGGGGCAGCAGGGCGTGCACCCGCAGCACCAGGCTGGTGACGTCGTCGGCGGTCATCGCCTCGTCACGGGTGGCGCGGCGGGCCCAGGTCATCCACCGGGTGAGCGCCTCGGGCAGGTCGACCGGCTCGAAGGCACCCAGGTCCTCGAGCTCCGGGCGCAGCCGGGGCGCCCGCTTGGGCAGGTCGCTGAGCTCGTCGCCGCGGGCCACCGCGGCGCCCTCGCCCACCAGGCCGATCGCCGGCTTCAACCCCGGGATGCCGGTCAGCACGCCGACCGTCCCGTGCCCGGTCAGGCCGTAGCGGCCGGCGCGGCCGGCGATCTGCGCGGCCTCCCAGGTGCGCAGCGGGCGCACCTCCGAGCCGTCGAACTTCGCCGTCTCGGCGAAGAGCACCGTGGTGGCCGGCACGTTGATGCCGTGCCCGATGACGTCGGTGGTGACCAGGACGTCGAGCTCACCGGTGGTGAACCGCTCGATGACCTCGCGGCGGGTGGCCGGGGGCAGGGCGCCGTAGAGGACGCCCACCTTGCCGGGTCGCTGCTGGTCGACCTGGGCGGCGACGGCGTAGACCGTCTTGCGGGAGAAGGCGACGACGAGGGTCTGCGGGCGGACGCCGGTGGGCTTCACCGGGACGCGCAGGACGTCGAGCCGCGACAGCCGCTCGTGGTTGACCACCTCGACGCGCTCGGCGTCCGCGACCAGCGGCTTGAGCAGCAGGTACGCCTCTGCCGCGGAGATGAGGTGCATCTCCCGGTACTCACCGGTCAGCAGCAGCCGGGCCCAGTGGTGGCCGCGGTCGGGGTCGGCCACCCAGTGCGACTCGTCGAGGACCAGGAGCTCGCCGCGCAGCGGGGCCTTCTCCACGGTGCAGCAGACGATGCGCGCGAGGGGGTTGATCTCCTCCTCGCCGGTGGACAGGCCGACGGTGCCCTCGGGCAGCTGGGCGGACAGCTTGGCGTAGGCTTCGTGGGCGAGCTGACGCAGCGGCGCGGCGTAGACACCCGAGCCGGTGGCGGCCAGCGCCTGCAGCGACTCGTAGGTCTTGCCGGAGTTGGTCGGGCCGAGGTGGAAGACCACCTGCTCGGGGCGCGAGGCCCGGGTCGGCAGCGTCGGGGCGGCGCCGTCCACCCAGATCTGCTGGGCGGTGCGCTCGTCGGAGGCCGAGGTGCGGTCGGCGTCGCGGGCGGCGGCTTCCCGCACGGAGGTGCGCTCACGGCGACGGGCACCGGGGGACTGCTGGGGGGCGGTCACAGACAGGAGACGTCCTTCGAACGATGATCGGTCGGCAGGTCGACGAGAACCGGTCGCGGACCTTCACGGGCCGTAACACTGCCAGGCGCCCGAACATGCCCGGTGGGCGCGTCGGACCCGGCAGGGGCCGGCGCGGTAGCGTCAGCGCTCCGAGTTCCTGGCACTGCGGTCCCCGGACCGGCGAGGCGCCCGGGGGAGGGCTCGCCTAGTGGCCGATGGCGGCGGTCTTGAAAACCGCTATGGGGTTACACCCATCGTGGGTTCGAATCCCACGCCCTCCGCTCCGTGATGGCTCCGGTCCGTGATGGCTCCGGACATCCCGGACGCCCGGACCCTCGACGTGCCGGGCCGGGCTACTGCGTCGTCGGGCTGGGGTCGGGCGGCTCGGGCAGTTCCCGAGGGGCCGGCAACCGATCGCCGACGAGCCGCTCGATGAGCCGGTCGAGCGGATCGTCGCCGTCCTGGCCGGTGTCGCCGCCCGGGTGCGACGACAGCGGGACGTGGTAGCTGCGGTAGCCGTCCTCGAGTGCTTCGTTGAGGGCCTGGGCGAGGACGTCCTGCTGGAAGGTCTCCAGCGGCACCAGCCCCTGCAGGTAGCCGTCGAGGTCGAAGGCGTCGCCGGTGCCGCCGAGCGCCACGTACCGCAGCCACAGGTCCTGCACGGTCAGCTCCGCCCGGACACGGGCGGCGTCCATGCGCCGGTGGCGTTCGCCGGTGGTCATGGCCGAGGGCGTCGGGCGCCGGCAGCGCGGTTGCGGGCGGCCACCGTGGCCACGAGCGCGCGGGCCACGTCCAGCACCGGACGGTCGCCCTGCCGGGCGGCGGCCGCGAGGACGGCGAACGCGTCCTCCTCGCTGGCCGTGCCCTGGGCGAGGAGCACACCGGTGGCCCGGGCGACGGCGTCGCGGCTGGCCAGGGCGTCGGTCAGCTGGCGGCTGAGCCGGCGGGCCTCCTGCAGGCTCTGCGAGTTGGCCAGCAGGATCGCGGCCTGCGCGGCCAGCAGGCGCATGACGTGCTCGTCATGGGTCCCGTAGTTCCGCGGCCGCTCGCAGTAGACCTTCATCGCGCCGATCGACTCGTCGCCGACCAGCAGGGGAGCGCTCAGCACCGAGCGCACGCCCAGCCGGCTCACCGCCTCGTTCCACCGCGGCCAGCGGCCGTCGGTGGTGGTGTCGTCGATCCGCACCACCTCCCTGGTCCGCCAGGCGGCCAAGCAGGGCCCTTCGTCGTACTCGTACTGCAGGGCGTCCGCCTCTTCGACGGCGGAGTTGGACGCGGCGCGCGAGCGCTTGCCGTGCTCGTCGACGACGGTGACCGCGGCGCCCAACGTGCCGGCGGTGGTGGTCGCGGCGAGCGTGGTGACCAACTGGAGGGCGGTGTCGACGGTCTCCCTGGACAGCACCAGCCCGGCCATCTGGGTCAGAGCCGTGCCCAGGTCCACCGCCGCGGCCGGGGTCAGGTGCTCGACGGGGGCCTGTGCCGGGCGGTCGGCGTCGGGGTCGGTCATGGGTGCTCCCCTCCAGCGGGGGTCCCGGTGCCACGGGGCGGGGACACGGGCGGCAGTTCGCCGCTGAGCACCAGGTCCTCGGCGACGTCGCGGACCTTGCGGTTGGTGTGCATCGAGGCGTCGGCCAGCAGCCGGAAGGCCTGATCGGCGGTCAGCTTGTGCCGCTCGATCAGGATCCCCTTGGCCTGCTCGATGACCGCGCGGAACTCCATCGCCCGGCGCAGGTTCGCCGCGAGTTCCCGCGCCTCCTGCAGGGCGTGCATGGTGGTCAGCGCGGCACCGGCGTAGGCGGCGAACTGGGCCAGGGCGGACCGGTCGTCGGCGGTGAAGGCCCGCGCCGAGCGCGCGTAGACGTTCAGCCCCGCCACGAGTGGCGCGGCCGGCACCGGCGCGGCGAGCGCGCTCAGCCCGCCGAGCTCGAGGAAGGCCGGGACGTAGTCCGGCCACCGGTGCTCGGCGCGGCCGTCGGCGATCTCGGTGAACTGGCTGCCGAACGCGGCCTCCAGGCAGGGGCCGTAGCCCCGCCCGTACTGCGCCTCGTCGAGGTCGCCCGCCAGCTGTCCGGTGGCGGCCGCCGTGGTGGGTCGCTCGCCCCGGACCACCGTGATCGACACCTCGGCGCCCGCCGGCATCGCCTGCTGGACCAGGTCGACCACCCGCTGCAGCAGTGACGGCAGGGTGTGCTCGGCCAGCCTCAGCCGGCCGAGTTCGTCCAGCGCCGCCCGCGTGCGGGCCGAGCCGGCGCGGCCCGCGGGAGCGGTCACGCGCGTGGTCCTCTCGATACGGTGCCGGCCGGCCGCGGAGGACCGGACCGCCCAGCCGACAGGGGGCCCCGTGGTTGGAGTGCCACCCCGCCGGTGTGCACCGCCGGTCATGCCGTTGCCGCGGATGCCCGGCGGGCCATGTGTACGGTACGCGACATTGGCGGGTCGGAACGAGGTGGCGCCCCTGGCGGTCGGCGCCGGGATGCGCCACGATGATCGCGCCCCGTTGCACAGGGGCAGCCTCCGCCCCAGAGCGCGCCGACCGCGGACGAGGGACCACGAATCCTCGCCGACAGGTCGCGGCACCCCGCTCGCGTGCACCGGAGGAGACCATCGTGGCAGCCGACCCCGGCCTCGCCCGCCGCAACACCGTCCTCGGCGGTCTGGACGACCGCGCGCTGGCTGCTCTGCTGCCCGACCTGTCGGAAGCTCCGCTGCCCGCCGGGCGGGTGCTGCACGAGGCCGGGCGCGCCGTCGCCGGCGTGTACTTCCCGCTGGTCGGCGTGGTCTCCGTCGTCGCGGACCTCGGGGGCGACCAGGTGGTGGAGACCGCCACGATCGGCCGGGAGGGCGTGGTCGGCATCTCGGTGTACCTCGGCGCCGACGCTCCCACCGAACGCTCGGTGGTGCAGGTGCCCGGCCAGGCGCTGGCCATGGACGCGCGGGCCTTCCGCGAGCACATCGACGACATCAACGGCCCGCTCACGGCGATGCTCCGTCGCTCGGCGCAGGCGCTGTTCACCCAGATCTCACGCAACGCCGCCTGCAACCGGATCCACAACGTCCGCCAGCGCGCCGCCCGCTGGCTGCTCATGACCGCCGACCGGATGGACAGCCCCAGCTTCGAGCTCACCCAGCACTTCCTCGCCCAGATGCTCGCCGTGCGCCGCACGTCGGTCAGCGAGGTCGCCCGGTCCCTGGCCGAGGACGGCTGCATCACCTACGCCCGCGGCGTCATCACCATCACCGACCGGCCGCGGCTGCAGTCCCACGCGTGCAACTGCTACGAGGCGATCCGCCGGGTCACCGACGCGGTGCTGACGGCACGGTAGGACCGCGTGGCCCCGTCCGGTCCGGCGAGGTCTCGGGGGACACGCCGCCCGGCTCGCCGGCGTGGAGGTGACCGCACCCGCCGATCGGTCGGTCACCGACGAAAGGCCAGCTCAGAGCCGCAAATCGGTGCGGCAAGTCGACAAGGCTCCGGCCCGGGGGCCGGTCATCGACCACGGCGCGGGCCGGTCGCAACGATCCGGTGACGGCAACATCGTGGGTGGTCCGGAACGGGCGGCGTGGCGGGTGCCGAGCCGTAATTTCTGCGCCAGCCCGCAGCACTTCCCCGGCTGCGGCGAATGGTGCTGAGGAGTCCTTCCGTGAGCATGGGCGGATCGCTGGTGTGGCCGACGGTGGCGTTGCTGGGTTTTCTCGTCTTCACCGGGTTGGTGGTGGCCCTCGGGTCGAGCTCGACGGCCCGGTACGAGTTCGAGCGCAACCGGACGCGTGAGCCGCAGCGCGCGGCCGCGCCGCGAACCGACGCCCACCCGGCCGGTCGCCGGTCGGGGACGGCGGGGGCCGGGGACGCCGGCGCGCAGCCGCAGGCGCAGGCCGTGGGTCTCGCCGTCCGTCCCTCCCCGCCGCCGGGGCAGGGGAACGTGCCGGCCTGGTGGCTGGTGGACGGGTCGACGCAGGTGCTGGCCGGTCCGTTCGTCGACCGGGTCGACGCCGACTGGGCCGCCGTGACGGAGGGGCTGCCGGCCGTCACCGTCTTCGGCGCCCGCCGTGCCGACGGCGCCGTCGCGGTCCGCCCCTCGCCGCAGGAGCTGGCCTGGCTCAGCGAGCTCGGCGAGCAGCTCGACCGGCTCCCCGAGGACTGGGACACGCTGCTGTCGGACACCGACCCGCTCACCACGCTCGTCGTGGAGGTCGCCGCTGCACTGGTCGAGGCGGGCCTGCCGCTGAACGAGACCGCGTCCGGCCGCTCCGCCGGCGGCGTGTGCCTGATGCCCGCGCCCGGCCTGCGCGGCGTCCTGGTGAGCTGGCGCCCGCACGACCGGATGAGCCTGGACCGCGTGCGGGGCGCCCGCGCCGACGCCGCGGTGCAGCAGCTGATGAACAGCGTCGTCACAGAGGTCCTGGTCGAGCTGGGGTTCGAGGTGGAGACCTCCTCCCTGACGGGGTGCCCGCTGGTGACCGGTCGGGACTGACCGGTCCCGGGTGCGCGCGAGGCGCACTCACCCCTTCGGGTCCCGCCAGGTCGATCGCGTGCGATCGGTGCTCCCCGGCTGCCGATCCCCCCACCATGAGGGCACCGGGGTGGGCCAGGGCGCGTGATCCGCACGCGGCCGGGCGCACCGCCGTCCTGGTGCTGCTGGTCTGCGCCGTCACCCTCGTCGTCTTCTCGCTGTTCGGCCCGAACGCCGCCAGCACCGCCGGCAGGGTGTCGTCCTGGGCGTCGTCCGCGCTGCTCGGCCTGCTGGCGATCGTCTACCGGACGACTCCGGTCGAGCGCCTGGACCGCCGCGGCGGATACCTGCTGATCGCGGTGCTGGGCGTGGTCCTCTGCTGCGGGATGAACTGGATCACCCGCGACCCCTCCGCCGGTGCCCAGGCCTTCCTCGCCTTCCCCGTCCTCTGGGCCGGGGTCAACCTGCACCGGCACGCCGTCGCCCTGGTCACCACGGTGGCCCTCGGCCTCGACGGGGTGGTCCTGTTCCACCTCCAGCCCGCCGGCGCCGCGATCAGCGACCTGGGCTTCTCCGGCGCCGTGATGGTGGCGATGGCCGCCATGCTGGTGCGCGCCGGCGAACGGCAGGAGCGGCTGGTCGAGATGCTGCAGCGCCAGGCCACCGTCGACTCGCTCACCGGCCTGGTCAACCGCCGGGTGCTCGACGAGGCGCTGGCCGGGGCCCTGCACCCGTCGGCGCACCCGGAGGGCACCGCGCTGGTGCTGCTGGACGTCGACTCGTTCAAGACGATCAACGACACCCACGGGCACCCGGTCGGCGACGACGCCCTCGTGCACGTGGCCGGGCTGCTGCGCTCGGTGGTGCGGTCCGGGGACGCCGTGCTCAGCCGGATGGGCGGCGACGAGCTGGCCGTGCTGCTGCCGAGGTGCCCGGCCGACGTCGCCGAGCGGCGCGCCACCGAACTGCTCGACGCCGTCCTCGCCACGCCGCTCGCGCTGCCCGACGGCGGCCTGCTGGCGATCTCGGCCAGCCTGGGGGTCGCCCACGCGCCGTCGCACGCCTCCGGCCTGGAGGAGCTGTACGCCGCCGCAGACGGCGCGCTCTACGCCGCCAAGCGCGGCGGTCGCGGCCGGGTGGCGGTCGCCGGGTAGCTACCGGCGGCCCCGGACGGCGAGCCGCGCCGCCTCGTGCAGGTCCGCGGCGAACCGCTCCGCGCTGCACCCGGCGACCGCCTCCGACCGGACCCGGCGCTCGTCGTCGGAGTGACGCTGCGCGGCGACGGCGGCGGACATCGCCGTCCCCAGCGCCACGGTGTCGTGCACCGGGACCCGGGCGCCGACGGCCGGGGTGACCAGCAGGTCGTGCGCGCTGCCCACGGCGTCGGTCGCGATGACGTACAGGCCGTGGGCCAGCGCCTCGTTGACCACCAGCCCCCACACCTCGCGTTCGGAGGGCAGGACCAGGACGTCGTGCTCCCGCAGCGTGCTGCTCAGCACGTCGCCCTCCGCCCAGCCCGCGAAGGTGACCCCCGACCCGCGCTCACCGGCGCGGGCCTCCAGCTCGGCCCGCATCGGGCCGTCCCCGACGATCGTCAGCGTGGCGGCGGGGTGCTCCGCCCGGACCATCGCGAAGGCGTCCAGCAGCCGGGGCAGCTGCTTGAGCGCCACGAGGCGGCCGACGAACAGGAACCGCGGCGCGGCCGGGTCGAACCGGCCGATCCGGCGGTAGAGGCCCCGGTTGCGCGCCTGGTCGGCGAACCCGGAGGGCAGGCAGGAGGTGGTCACCTTGTCCGCCGGCACCCCGAGGTCCTCGGTGATCCACGAGGTGGCCTGGGAGCCGATGGTGACGATCCGGTCCGAGGACCGCAGCACCGCCCGCCGCAGCAGCTGGCTGACCCGCCCGCGCAGCAGCCCGCTGGACCGGCTGCTCTCCGACCACATGAGGAACGACCGGCGCCGCACGGTCTTCCAGGCCAGCGCCTCGAGGATGAACGGGTTCCAGCTCTTCGACATGATCACGTCGGGGCGCAGCCGCTCCAGCCTCCCGGTCAGCCCGATCGTCACCTGGGTCCAGAAGTCCAGCCCGGGCAGCCGCACCGAGACCGACCGGTGGGTCGACCAGTCGAACTCCGGTGGGGTGCCGAAGTCGTCGACGAAGCTGGACATGGCGTGCGACCGGCCCAGGTAGACGACGTGCAGGTCCACCCGGCGGCTCAGCTCGTTCAGGATGGGCGTGTCGTACGGGAGCGGCGCGGTGGCCAGGTACACGACCCTCATCGGGGCTCTCCTGCGGTCGGTGATCCGGTGGTCGAACGGTCCGGCGCGGACCCGGCCCCGGCCGGGCGGCCGGGGCGGCGCGCCACCTGGAGGGCGAGGACCAGCAGCCCGCAGCCCGCGGCCACGAGGACCGCCCAGGCGGCCGCCTCGGCCGAGCCGTGGTTGCCGAAGGTGAGGAAGGCGATCAGCAGCGCGGCCAGCGTCGCCCCCTCGGCCCACGAGTTGACCGCGGCCCGGCCCATGCCGCGCGCGACGTCGCCGGCCACCCGCCGCACCGCGAGCAGCGCCCCGGCGACGATGAGGATCCGGGCCGCGCCGGCCGCGTCGGCGAACTCGGGCCCGAACGTGACCGTCACCAGCCACGGCGCCGTGAGGATGACGACCAGCGCGATCGCCGCCGTCGCCACCGTGATGAGCGCCAGGTAGGCCACCCCCCGGCGCGCCGCGCCGCTGCCCTCGCCGGCCCGGTGGCGGCGGGCCACGTCGGGGTAGGCGAGGACGCCGACGCTCTGCGACATCGTCCGGGTGAGCCCGGTGAACGCCGCGGCGCTGACGTACAGGCCCAGCGCCGCCGGGCCGAGGAAGAAGCCGGCGACGAGCTGGTCGATCCGCAGGTTCTCCAGCGGGGAGATGGCGCCCAGGAAGGAGCGCCGCCCGAACGAGCGCATCCGGGCCACCAGCCGGGCATCGCCGTCCCGCCCGTCGCGCGACAGGCCGCGCCACGCGACGAAGCAGGAGAGCGCCGTGCCGGCGGCGAGCGCGACGATCCAGGTGACGATCACGTCCAGCAGGCCGATGTCGACCCCTGAGGTGACCACGTGGCCGAGCGCGAGCGCGTAGAGCACGTTCGGCGTGCTGCGCAGCACCTGGAAGGCGACCAGCCGGTGCTGGCCCTGCATCAGGGCGGTCGCGTACTCGTGGGCGATCAGCATCGGCAGGAGGACGACGGTGACCAGCGCCGCGCCCCAGTCGGTGACGGAGAAGAACTGCGCGATGACCAGCAGCACCGCCACCTGCACGAGCGCGGCGACGGCCGACTGCACGGCCGCCGGCCGGCGCAGCAGCCGGGCCAGGCTCCGTGGTGACACCCCGGACGCCCCGACGAAGTAGACGACGGCGCTGGGCAGCCCGAGGGTCCCGACCTGCGAGAGCATGATCGGCAGCAGGGTGAGCAGCGCCTGGGTGCCCCGGCCGTCGGGGCCGAGCGCCCGGGCGGCGAGGATCCCGGTCACGAGGAGGGCGAGCTGGTTGACGACCCCGGAGCACAGCGACAGGACCGCGGACCAGCGCATCCTCCCGGCGGTCCCCGGCGGGACCGCGGCCGGCTCGTCGGGCGCGCCGCTCATCCGGCTGCTCCCCGGGGACGGCGGTCGGCGACGGGCGTGCGGGGATCCCGTTCCTCAGGCCCGGGTCGGTACATGGGCTGCCCGCGCGCCGCGGACCCAGCTGATCAGCTCGTCGGCACCGGACCGCAGGGCGGTCTGCGGCGCCCAGCCCAGGTGCTCGCCGGCCGCCGACACGTCGGTGCAGGCCGCCCGGACGTCGCCGAGCCGGTAGCGGCCGGACACGACCGGCTCCGGTGCCCCGGCGAGCTCGGCGATCAGCGTGGCCACCTCGAGCAGCGTGGTCGGCTGCCCGGAGCCGATGTCGACCAGCAGCGGACCGGACGCCTCCCGCCGCAGCGCGCAGCGGAAGGCCGCCACGACGTCGGAGACGTGGACGAAGTCGCGGAGGATCCGGCCGTCCTCGTAGACGTCGAGGACGTTGCCGGCGAGCGCCTCCTGGGCGAAGACGGTGAGGACGCCGGTGTAGGGGTTGGCCAGGGACTGCCCTGCCCCGTACACGTTCTGCAGGCGCAGCACCGACAGGCGCACCCCCATCGCCGAGGCCCAGGCGTGCAGCAGGTGCTCCTGCGCCAGCTTGGTCGCCGCGTACACGCTGGCCGGTCGTGGCTCGACCGTCCCGGCCAGCTGCGGTTCGGGGGTCACCGGGACGTCCGGGCCGGAGGGGCCGATCGGGTCCCAGCGCCCGAGCGCCAGCTCCGCGGCGCCCCGCACCGGCGCGTAGAACGGCTCGCCGCCCTGCTCGCGCCACCGGCCCTCGCCGTAGACGGCCCGGGACGAGGCGAGCAGCAGGTGCTGCGGGACGTGCCCGGTCCGGGTCATCGCGTCCAGCAGCGTGGTGGTGCCCACCACGTTGACCCGGCCGTGCCGGCTGGCCTCGGTCAGCGACTGGCCGGTGCCGGTCTCCGCGGCGAGGTGGACGACGACCTCCGGGCGCACCTCGCGCAGCACGTCCTCCAGACCGTCGAGGTCGGTGACGTCGACGCGGTGCCGGCCGGCCGCGGGAGCGAGGTCGGCCGGCCACTCGCCGTCGGCGTGGACCTGGGGGTGCAGCACGTCGAGCACGTCCACGCGGTGGCCGTCCCGGAGGAGGGCGGCGCTCAGCCGCGAGCCGATGAAGCCCGCACCCCCCGTGATGAGCACGCTGGACACCGTGCCGTACCTCCCTCGTCTGCTGCGCGTCCGCGCCGTCCCGGCGCGCGTGGATCCCGGCGGCCCGGGCCCCAGGAGCCCCGCGCCGGTGGCGCCGTCAGCGGCACCGTCCCCGGTCCCGCCTCCGCACCCGGGAGATCATCTCATCGATGGCCGGGTGTTCGGTGCCGGCGGGGCCGCCGATCACCCGGCTCAGTGACAGCAGGCGAGCCCTCCACCCGGCGGGTCAGCGCAGCCGGCGCGCGGTCGCGGCCAGGGTCCGCGCGCCGAGCGTGCCGTCGGAGAGCCCGAGCCGGACGACGTCGTCGAACGCCCGCTGGTCGTCGGCGGCGGCCCGCACCGCGGCGTCCATCAGGGCCGGCCACCGGCTCAGCTGCGCCGCCACGGCCGCCGACCGCAGGTGCCGTCCCAGGCGGCGGCCCAGCAGCCGCCGGTGCACCCGGCCGGCGCCGGCCCCGTGCAGGGCCGCCCGCCCGGCGAGCGCGCCGGACAGCACGGCGTAGAAGATGCCCTCCCCGGTCAGCGGGTTGACCAGCGAGCGCGCGTCGCCCGCCAGCAGCACCCGCCCGTCGGGCACCCGCGGCCGCCCGGTCGACAGCGGCAGCCGGTGCGCCCGCAGTCCGGCGGGCTCCACTCCCGGCAGCAGCCGGTGCAGGCCTTCGACCAGCCCGGACCGGGTGACCCCGCCGGAGACCAGCTCCCCGTAGCCCACGTTGGCGCGGCCGTCCCCGAGCGGGAAGGACCAGGCGTAGGCCGGCCACCGCTGCCCGGTGGTCGTGACCACCTGCACGCCGGCCGGCCCGGGCAGCACCGGCGCGTAGCCGCGGATCGCCACGGCCAGCCGGTCCGCACGGTTCGGCGGCACGCCCAGCGACCGGCGGACGACGGACTCCGCGCCGTCCGCGCCGACCAGCGCCGAGGCGCGGAACCGGCCGTCCACCTCGACGTGCCCGGGGTGCGCGGTGACCCGCCGGACGGTGTGCCGGGCGAACCGCACCCCGGTGGCGAGCACCTGCGCGAGCAGCCGCCCGTCGAGGACGGCGCGGGGCACGACGACCGAGGGCCGGGCGGTGTCCCGCTCCACCGTCGTCCCGCGGGGGCCGGTCAGCCGCAGCCGCGGAACGGCGGGGTACCCCTCGGTCAGCGCGGGGACGTCGACCCCGAGCCCGGCGAGCACGTCGAGCGCCTCCGGGGCGATCCCGTCGCCGCACACCTTGTCCCGCGGGAAGCCGGCCCGGTCGAGCACCAGGACGTCGGCGTCCGGCCGGGCCCGGCGGACCGCCGCGGCGCAGGCGGCCCCCGCCGGACCGCCGCCGACGACCAGCACGTCCGCGTGCTCCACCGTGGGCCCGCGGGGCCGGTCAGGTGTTGTCCGCCGGGGTCGGGGTGCTGGTCTCGGCGCAGTTCTCGTCCTGGGAGTTGCCCGATCCGCCGTCGCAGTTGGTCTCGCCCCGCTCGACGTCGGTGTTGGACCCCGCGCAGCCGGTAAGGGCGGTGCTGGCGGCGATGAGGACGGCCACCGCGGTGTTCTTCAGGCGCATGGGGTGCCCGTGCCCAGCGCGCCCCTCCGCCAACCGGTCAGGCCGCCGGAGGCCGGGTCCACTTCCGGGCCGGGTGCCGGTAGCCCGCGACGAAGGCGAGCAGCCCGGCGGCGTCGTGCACCACGCCGAGCGCCGCGAGCCGGTCGGCGGCGAGGTAGCCGTCGTCCACCATCCGTCGCAGCTGGGCCAGCTGCGGCTGCCAGAAGCCCTCGACGTCCAGCAGCGCCGTCGGCTTGGCGTGCAGCCCGAGCATCCCCCAGGTCCACGCCTCGAAGAGCTCCTCCAGCGTCCCGGCGGCGCCGGGCAGCGCCACGAAGGCGTCGGCGAGCTCGGCCATCCGGGCCTTGCGCTCGTGCATCGTGGCGACGACGTCCAGCCGGGGCAGCCCGCGGTGGGCCACCTCGTCGTCGAGGAGGTGCTGCGGGATCACCCCGACGACCTCGCCGCCGGCGGCCAGCGCCGCGTCGGCGACCAGACCCATCAGGCCGACGTCCCCGCCGCCGTAGACGATGCCGACCCCGGCCCGGGCCAGGTCGGCGGCGAACGCGGCGGCGGCCCGGCGGTGGGACTCCGGGCCGAGCTGGGAACCGGTGAAGACGGCGATGCGCACGCCGTCGAGCCTAGGAGGCCCCTTGCGCCGGGGCGCCGTAGACGCGGTACACCAGCTCGGCGATGCAGACCGGCTTGCCGCCGCCCTCCCGCTGGACCACCGCGCCGACGGTCAGCTGCAGCCCGCCGGCGATCGCGGTGACGCCGGTGAGCGTCGCGGCCAGCCGGATCCGCGCGCCCACCGGCACCGGGGCGGGGAAACGCACCTTGTTCACGCCGTAGTTCAGGCCCATGACCGCGTCGCTGACCTGCAGCACCTGCTTGTACATGGGGGTCAGCAGCGACAGGGTCAGGTAGCCGTGGGCGATCGGGCCGCCGAACGGGCTCTCCCGCCGCGCCCGCTCGACGTCGACGTGGATCCACTGGTGGTCGTCGGTCGCGTCGGCGAACGTGTCGACCCGCTCCTGCGTGACCTCGAACCACTCGCTGGCGCCCAGCTCCTGCCCCAGCAGGGCGGGCAACCCGGCGATGGTCGTGGTGGTCCGCGACGGTGCGGTCAAGGCGTCTCCTCCGGGGCGTCAGGTCGAGCGCGCCGCATCCTGCCAGCGGCTCAGACCACGGGTCGTGCGAACCCGATCTCCTTGGCCGCGATCCCGTCGGGGAAGGTCTCGAACACCCGGGCGCGCTCGGGCGAGCGGTCGTACTCGGCCTCCGCCGCCAGGAACGCCGCCTCGTCCCCGTCGGAGGCCACCGCCCAGGTGAACGTCTCCCGCTCGTCGTCGGCCAGGGCGAACAGCAGCCGGAACCCGTACTGCTCCCGGGCCGGGACCAGCGAGGGGAACCAGGCCACGAAGTCCGCCAGCCGGCCCGGCTCCATCACGTAACGGCGCAGCTGCACGGTTGCCATGCCGCCAGTCTGCCCGGCGCGGCGCAAGCTCCGGCCGGACGGGGGAGACTGGCGGACCCAGGCGCCGACGACGAGGGAGGACGGCGGGTGCGTTCCCCGACGGACGGCTGGACGACGTGCCGGCGCGGGCACCGCCACTGGGGGCTGGCCGGCGCGGCGGGGCTGCTGCTGCACCGGCCCGGGCCCACGGGCACCGAGGTGCTGCTGCAGCTGCGCGCGGACTGGTCGCACCACGGCGGCACCTGGGGCACGCCCGGCGGGGCGCTGCACCCGGCGGAGTCCGCGGCCGACGGTGCGCTGCGGGAGGCGGGGGAGGAGCTCGGGCTGGTCCGCGAGGACGTCGTCCTCGGTCGAGCGTCCGTCGACGACCACGGCGGCTGGAGCTACACGACCGTGCTCGCCGTCCCCGCCCGCCCGCTGGAGCCGGCCGACCTGCGGCTGGACGAGGAGAGCTCCGGCGTCGGCTGGTTCCCGGTGGACGGGCTCCCGGAGGTGCCGCTGCACCCGGGCCTGGCGGCGTCCCTCCCCGTGCTGCGACCGCTGCTCACCTGAGCGCGGGCGCCACCGTCACCGTCACCAGCCGGTGGTCCCCCAGGGGCAGCCGCCGCGCCCGCGGGTCGTGCGCCGCCAGCGACGCCGGTCCCAGCACGTGGTCGAACTGCACCCGCGGCCGGTCGGCGGGGTAGCTGGGGGCGCGCACCAGCCGGCCGGCGCCGAACACCCGCCCGGGGACCGGCCCCACCAGGTTCAGGTCGCCGGCCAGCAGGACCGGCCCGGGCAGCGACCGCGCCCACCGGCGCAGCCGGGCCAGCTGCCGCAGCGCCGTGTGCGGGGCGAAGGACAGGTGGGTGGCGACGACGGTGCACCCGCTGCCGCCGGCCGGCCGCAGCTCCGCGGCGACGGCGATCCGGGGCTCGTCCGGGAACCACCACCACCGCGACCGCCCGGTGCGCGGGTCGGGTGCCTGCAGCGGCAGCCGCGCCCGCCCGGCGCCCAGCGACCGCACCGCCCACCGCCGCACGGGCAGCCGGGAGAAGAGGGCGACGCCGTAGTGCGGGCCGGCCGCCTGCGCGTCGTCCGGGCCGCGCAGCAGGGGCGGGTCGGCCGGCCGCCAGCTGCGGAAGGGGTCCGGGGTACCGGCCACCGTCGCGGCGAACCGCCAGTCCACCGCGCCGAGCGCCGCGGCCAGCGTCGCCGGCTGGTCGACGGAGTGCGACCGGGGCTGGGCGACGTCGACCTCCTGCACGGCGAGCACGTCGACGTCCACCTCGGCCAGCGCCGCGGCGAGCGCGGGCGCGTCCAGGGGCCGGCCCCCGGCGTCCCGGCCGGAGGCGAGGTTGAGCGTCCCGACCCGGATCACCCCGCCATTCCAGCAGGAAAGGCGGCCGGCGGCCGGGGGAGCGGGTGGACCGGGCGGCGGCTAGGTTCGCAGCGTGAGTGCGCGCGCCGAGGTCTCGGAGATCTTCGACCCCTCCGCCTGGGCGCCGGTCGAGGGCTTCGAGCAGCTCACCGACGTCACCTACCACCGGGCCGTGGACGCCGGTGTCGTCCGGGTCGCGCTGGACCGGCCGGAGCTGCGCAACGCCTTCCGGCCGCAGACCGTCGACCAGCTCCTCGCCGTCCTCGACCACGCGCGGCTGTCCACCGACGTGGGCTGCGTGCTGCTCACCGGCAACGGGCCCAGCCCCAAGGACGGCGGCTGGGCCTTCTGCTCCGGCGGCGACCAGCGGGTGCGCGGCCGGTACGGCTACGAGGCCGGCGAGGGCGCGCGAGGGCGGCTGCACATCCTGGAGGTGCAGCGGCTGATCCGGTTCATGCCGAAGGTCGTCATCTGCGTCGTCCCCGGCTGGGCGGCCGGTGGCGGGCACAGCCTGCACGTCGTCGCCGACCTCACCCTGGCCAGCGCCGAGCACGCCCGGTTCAAGCAGACCGACGCCGACGTCGGCAGCTTCGACGGCGGCTTCGGCTCGGCCTACCTGGCCCGCCAGGTGGGGCAGAAGTTCGCCCGGGAGATCTTCTTCCTCGGCGACGAGTACTCCGCCGAGGACGCGCACCGCATGGGCATGGTCAACAAGGTGGTGCCGCACGCCGAGCTGGAGCGCACCGCGCTGGACTGGGGGCGCCGGATCGTCGCCAAGAGCCCCACGGCGCAGCGGATGCTGAAGTACTCGTTCAACCTCGTCGACGACGGCCTCGTCGGGCAGCAGCTGTTCGCCGGTGAGACCACCCGGCTGGCCTACATGGCGGAGGAGGCGGTCGAGGGCCGGGACGCGTTCCTGGAGAAGCGGCCGGCCGACTTCACCAGGTTCCCGTGGCATGTCTGAAGGACCCCGTTGCCCCCCACGCTTCGCAGGCTCAGCGTGGGCTCCTGCAACGGGGCCTTCCAGGGTCGGCCACGAGTCCCAACGAACGGAGGAGAGATCGGATGATCGTCGAGGTGATCGGGGGCGCTGATGAGGTGCCGGAGGTGCAGGTGGCCGACGTCGACGACCTGACCCGGCTGCACATGGCCGTGGGCGCGGTCACCGACGAGGAGGCCGACGCGGCGTTGCGGGCCGCGGGCCTGGGCCGGCTCGAGGACGGCACCGCCTGGCTCGACGTGGCCGCCCTGCGGTCGGCCGCCGAGTCGAGGGCCACCGCCGACGGCTGGGCGCAGCAGTGGGACGGGATGGTGGAGCAGGCCCGGACGCGGGGCTGGGTCTCCGACGACGGGGCCAGTCTGAAGGCGCACGTGGAGCCGGCCGCCGGTGCATGAGCGGGCGTTCCCGGCATGTGAGTTCACTGTGCGTCGGAGCACTTGTTGTGGTCAATCCACTCTCTGGGGAACGATTGCACGGTGACCACCACCGACGCCTCTGCCCAGCCGGCCGGACCCCGTTCGCCGGGCCGGCCGCTCTCCACCGAGCTCTCGGGGCAGCTGGTGTCCGTGGCCCTGGACATCCTGGCCGACGAGGGCTGGGGCCGGCTGAACAGCGACCGCGTCGCCGCGCGGGCCCGGGCCGGGAAGGCCGGCATCTACCGGCGCTGGCCGACGATGTCGGCGCTCGCCCGGCACGCGCTCAGCACCGCCACCCTCGTCCGGGTGCCGGAGGACTCCGGGTCGCTGCTCGGTGACCTGTGCCAGCTGCTGCAGCCCTGGACCCGGCCGCTGGACCGGCTCGAGCGGGCGGCCGCCAGCCTGATCGGCGCCGCCCGGCACGACGAGGAGCTGCGCGCGGGCCTGGACGAGGCCCTGGTGCGGCCCCTGGCGCGGGCGGTACGGGAGCTGGCCGCGCGGGAGGCGCGGCGGGGCCGTCCGCTGCCGGAGTCGCGGGTCGGGCTGCTCGAGTCGGTGCTGCAGGCCCTGTGGTGGCAGCGCTACACCAGCTTCGCCGCGGCACCGATGACCACCGCTGAGGTCCACCAGCTGGTGCGCGAGGCGCTGCTGCCGATCATCGAGCCGGACGCGGTGGCGCACGTCTGAGCCGGCCGGGAGGGGTCAGCGCGGCCGCTCGGCGGGCGGGTCCAGCAGCTGCCGGGCGAGGTCCTGCACGCCCACCTGCGCCATGCTGAGGGCCGCGGTGGTCAGCTGCCGGACCGCCTGGCGGGACTCCTCCGAGCCGCCCTCCAGCAGCAGCCGGCGGTGCTCCAGGACGAGCACCCGGCCGGTGGCGAGGAGCAGCGCGGCGGCCCGCACCTCGGCCCGGGTCTGCGCCTTGCGCAGCTCCCGACGGCCGCCCCCCGTGGCGTCGTCCACGGGGACGATCTAGGTCCCGGTGCCGGCGGTCAGCCGGAGAGGGCCCTCCCGGCCGCGGCGCGGAGCGGCCCGGCGGCCGGCGACCAGTCGGTCCAGACCGCGCCCGCCCAGGACCGCACGAGGGTCGGCAGGTCCACGACGTCCAGGTCGGCGGCCAGGTCGGCGACCGTCGTCGTCCAGCGCGGGGGCGGGGTCACCGACCGCGGCGCCACCTCGGCCAGGCGGTCGTCCGGCACCGCGGCCGAGCGGGGGTCGTCGCCGCGCTCCAGGAGCAGGCACAGCCGCACGGGTGCCACCGGGACGGCGTCCCGGACCTGGTGCTGGGCGTCGTACGCGGTCGTGGCCAGCCGCAGCAGCCCGGCGGCCCCGGCGTCCCGCGCGGCCTCGTCCCGCAGCCCGCGTACCGACACCCGGAACAGCTCGGCGCAGCCGGCGGAGGCGCCGGGGTGGGCACCGGCCAGCCCCGGGACGACCACCAGGACGGCGCCGCAGCCGGGGCAGGCGGAGGTGTCCGGCGGCGCGGCACCGGGGGCGGTGGCGACCGGTCCGAGTGCGCCGGTGCGGGCAGCACGGGCGTCGGTGTCGGTCATGGCGTCCGATCGTGCCGCACCGCCGGGCCGGACGCCCGCCGCGACACCGACCGCCGCCCCGGTCCCGCGCCGCCCGCCGTGCCGGGAGCGGGAGGGGTGAGCGGGCGTCCGGCTGGGCAGCCCCAGCCCATGCCCGAACCCACGATCGCCGTCCTGGACGTCGACGGCACCCTCGTCGACTCGAACTACCAGCACGCCCTGGCCTGGTACCGGGCGTTCCGCTCGCTCGGCGAGACCTTCCCCGTCTGGCGCATCCACCGGCTGATCGGGATGGGCGGGGACAAGCTGGTCGCCGCGCTGGGCGGGGACGACGTGGAGGAGCGGATCGGCGACGCGGCCCGGGAGCGGTGGGTCGAGGAGGTCGACCAGCTGATCGACGAGATCGCGCCGCTGCCCGGCGCCCGGGACCTGCTGCTGGCGGTCAAGGAGCGCGGGCACCGGCTGGTGCTCGCCAGCTCCGGCAAGCCGCAGCACGTCGAGGCGTTCGTCGACCTGCTCGACGCGGGGGACATCGCCGATGCCGTCACCTCCAGCCAGGACGCCGAGGCGACCAAGCCCAACCCCGACCTGCTGCAGGTCGCGCTGCAGAAGCTCGGCGCGGCGCCCGACGCGCCGGCGGTGGTCGTCGGCGACTCGGTGTGGGACGTCGAGGCGGCCAAGCGGGCCGGGATGCCGGCGATCGTCGTCCGGTCCGGTGGCTTCGGGGACGACGAGCTCCGCGACGCAGGGGCGGTCGCCCTCTACGACACCCCCGGCGACCTCGTCGCCGCCCTGGACGGCACGCCACTCGCCTGAGTGAATCCCGGCCGCTGCCCTTTGGCGGCGGACCTGGCCGGTCCTACGTTGTGGCCCCCAACGACCCTGAGTCAGGCGAGGTGCCCGTGGCGCGACGGTGGTCTCGACGCGGCAGGAGCACGGCGTGAGCGCCGGCATCGCGGCGCACCCGCTGGCCGCGGGACACCCGGGGCGGCGCCCGCAGCTCACCGACTTCCGGCTGCGGTTCGCCGGATCCGGTGAGCAGGCGCTGGGGTCGCCGGCCGACCTCCACCGCCTCTCGGTGGCCCGGCCGCGGGAGTTCTGGCGGACCTTCCTGGACTGGGCCGACCTCGCCTGGGAGGGCTCGCCGGAGCCGGTGCGCACCGGCGACGACGTCGAGACCGCGGCGTTCTTCCCCGGCGTCCGGCTGAACTACGCGGAGAACCTGCTGCGGCCGCTGCCCGGGGTCGACGACGGGCGGCCCGCCCTCACCGGCGTGCAGGGGGACGGGGCGGTCGTCCGGTACACCCGCGGTGAGCTGAGGGACCTGGTGGCCCGGACCGCCCGGGCGCTGGCCGCGCTGGGCGTCGGCTCCGGCGGACCCGTGGCGGCGGTGGCCCCGAACCGGCCGGCCACCGCGGTCGCCGCCCTGGCGGTCGCCGCCCTGGGGGCTCCGCTCGCCACCGCCATGCCCGCGATGGGGCCGCGCGCGCTGCTCGGCCGGTTCACCCCGCTGCGCCCGGAGACCCTCCTGGTGCACCGGACGGCCGGGGCGGACGACGTCCTCGGCGCCCTGCTGGCGGAGCTCCCCACCGTGCGCCGGGTGGTGCTGCTGGACGACCTGCCGCTGCCGGCCGCGGACGGCGTCCCCGTGACCCGGCTGGCCGACCTGGTCGCCGCCCTCCCGGACGACGCCGCGCCGCCGTCCTGGCGCCGGGTGCCCTTCGACCACCCGCTGTGGGTGATGGCCTCCTCGGGCACCACCGGGCCGCCGAAGGGCATCGTGCACGGCACCGGGGGGTGCCTGCTGGAGCACGTGAAGGAGCACCGGCTGCACCTGGACCTGAGCAGCGCGGACACGCTCTACTTCCACACCACGACCGCCTGGATGATGTGGCACTGGCAGCTCTCGGCCCTGGCCGTGGGCGCGCACGTCGTGCTCTACGACGGTGTGGTCGACGGGCCGGGGACGCTGTGGGAGCTGGTCGCGGCCCACGGCGTCACCGTCTTCGGCACGAGCCCCGCCTACCTGCAGCTGTGCGAGGACGAGGGCTACCGGCCGCGGGACGCCGTCGACCTGGGGTCGCTGCGCGCCGTCCTGTCCACCGGCTCGGTGCTGCACGACTGGCAGTTCGACTGGGTGGCCGACGCCGTCGGCGACCTCCCGCTGCAGTCCATCTCCGGCGGGACGGACCTGATGGGCTGCTTCGTGCTCGGCCACCCCGAGGCCCCGGTCCGGCGTGGCCGGTGCCAGTCGCTCAGCCTCGGCCTGGACGTCGCCGCGCTCGACGAGGACGGCCGCCCGGTGCTCGGGCAGGTGGGCGAGCTCGTCTGCCGGCAGCCGTTCCCCTCCCGGCCGGTCGGGTTCCTCGACGACCCCGACGGCGCCCGATTCCACGAGGCCTACTTCAGCCAGCACCCGGGCGTGTGGACCCACGGCGACCTCATCGAGGTCGACGCGGACGGATCCGCCCGGATGCACGGCCGGTCGGACGGCGTGCTCAACGTCGACGGCATCCGGATCGGTCCCGCGGAGATCCGGTCGATCCTGCACCGGGTCCCCGAGGTGGCCGAGTCGATGGCCCTCGAGCAGCGGCACCCGACCGTGCCCGGCCGCACCCGTCTCGTGCTCGTCGTGGTGCTCCGCCCGGGGCCGGCGCTGGACGACGCGCTGGTCCGGCGCATCCGGTCGGTCCTGGCGCGCGAGGGGTCGGCGGCGCACGTGCCCTCCGTCGTCCTGGCCGTCAGCGGGCTGCCCACGACGCACAGCGGCAAGCTCTCCGAGCGGGCGGCCCGGGACACGCTGGACGGCGTGCCGGTGCGGAACACCGGTGCGCTGCGGAACCCCGAGGTCCTGGCGGAGCTGGCCGCGGCGGCCGCAGCGCACGCTCCCTCGCCGCGGCCCGAGCCGGTCCCCGTGGCCGGGTCCGACCTGGGCGCGGTCGTCGCGCGGGCCTTCCGGGACGTGCTCGGCGAGGACGTCCCCCCGGAGGTCGACTTCTCCGACGCCGGCGGGACCTCACGCCAGTCCATGACCCTGCTGCGCCGCCTGCGCCTGGAGACCGGGAGATCGATCAGCATGGAGGAGTTCCTCGCCGACCCGACCGTGCGCGGGGTGACCGGGGCGCTCGCCGCCCCGTCGAGTGAGCCGGCCGCGCTGCCCGTCCTGCGGGCGGGCGACGTCGCGCTGCCGCCGCTCCACCTGGTGCACGGCGCCTACGGGGACGTCGACAGCTACACGTACCTGGTCGAGCACCTCCGCACGCCCCGGCCGGTCGTCGGGGTGTCGGGCCGGGTCCTCGGTCCCGACGGCGAGAGCTGCTCGATCCCGGAGATCGCCCGGGCGCACGTGGCGCGCCTGGTCGCCGAGCGCCCGACCGGGCCGGTGCTGCTCGCCGGCTACTCCTTCGGCGGGATGGTGGCCTTCCACATGGCCCAGCTGCTCACCGGCCTGGGGCGGGAGGTGGCCTTCCTCGGCCTGGTCGACGTGCTGCCGCCGTACGGCTCGCTGACCAGGGGTCAGCAGCTGGTGCGCAAGGCTGCCGGCGCGGCGGCGATGCTGGTGCCGGGCATGTCGAACCGGACCCTCGCCCAGGCCCTGGCCGGCGCGCGGGGACTCTCCCGCCCGGCCGCGGACGAGCGGGCGCTGGCCGACGCGGAGACCGCGTACAACGACTACCGCCCGGCCCCGTACGCCGGTCCGGTCACCTACTTCCGGGCGCGGCGCCGGATCCCGCTGTTCACCGAGCTGCTCTACACGTGGCGGCGGCTGGTGCCCCAGCTGCGGGTGGTCGACGTCCCGGGCGCGCACCACGACATGCTCGGGCAGCAGCACGCCCCGGGTCTGGCGGCCGCGCTCGCGGCGAGCCTGCCCCGGCCCGACTGACGGGACGGCGCGTGGCGGACCGGTCCGTCCCGCTCCTCCGGATCTGGCGGGTCGACCTGACCGATCCGGGGTGGGACGTCGAGCAGGAGGCAGCGGTCCTCGCGCCGGCCGAGCGCGCCCGGGCGGAGCTCGGTGTGCCGGCCGTGCGGGCCCGCCGGGTGCTGCTGCGGGCCGCGCTGCGCCGGGTCCTGGGCGGGCTGCTCGACCTGCCGGCCGAGCGGGTCCCGCTGGAGACGGTCGACGGCCGTCCCGTCCTGGCCCGCGCGGTCGGCCTGCACGTGTCCTGCTCGGCCGGCGGGGACGTCGGGCTGGTCGCGGTCTCCGCGGGGGTCCCGGTCGGCCTGGACGTGCAGCGGCACGATCCCGCGGAGGCCCGGCGGGCGTTCACGGAGGACTGGCTGAGCGCCGCCGAGCGGGCCGCGCTGGCCGCGCTGCCCGCGGCGGAGCGGCTGGTCGCGGTCACCCGGTGCTGGACGCAGAAGGAGGCCGTGCTGAAGGGGATGGGCGTGGGGCTGCGCCGTCCGCCCGGCTCGGTCGACACCCCGGTGCGGGCGGCCGGCCACGTCGGGGCCTGGGCGCTCGCGCCGGTGGCGGTGCCCCGCGGTTGCGTCGCGACCCTCGCCCTGCGGACCCCGCACCTGCTGCCCGGCGTCCCGGCCGAGGTGCTGCGCCCTCCGCGCACACCGCCCGGAGGCGCGGTGCTACCCGACGATCTCGGCGCGCTCCGCCATGTACTCCGCCACCGTGCACAGCGGCGGCCGCTCGTCGACGGCGACCGTCGTGCCGCTCGGGACGAAACGCTGCCCGTCGTGCGCGAACTGGGTGAGCAGCCCGCCGGGCTGCAGCCGCCGACGGCCCGGCCGCCCGCGCTCGGCCCGGGCCAGCACGGTGGAGACGATCTGGCCGGCCATCCGGCCCAGCGCCTCCTCGGTCTGGTGCGAGTGCTGGCGGACGCCGAGGTCCACCTGGGCCAGCCCGGAGAGCCCGCAGACGGTGAGCAGGTCGACCAGCAGCCCCACCTCCACGCCGTAGCCGGAGACGAAGGGGACCTGCTCCAGGGCGGACCGGCGGCCGGCGTACTCGCCGCCCAGCGGCTGGACGAAGCCCGCAAGCTCCGGCCACAGCGCGTTGAGCAGCGGCCGGGCGGTCAGCTCGGTGACCCGGCCCCCGCCGGCGGGCCGGTGCTGGCCGTCGACGGTGAGCGGGCGGGTGTAGCAGCCCTTCACGTAGTCGACCCGCGGGTCGGTCAGCAGGGGGGCGAGCAGGCCGGGCACGTAGTGGGAGACGTCGCCCAGCAGGTCGGCGTCCATGAACAGGACCAGGTCGCCGGAGGTGACGGCCAGCGCCTTCCACAGCGCCTCGCCCTTGCCGGGGCGCGTGCCGTGGCCGGGCAGCACGTCGCGGGTGGCGACGACCTCGGCGCCCGCGGCGCGGGCGACCTCGGCGGTCCGGTCGGTCGAGTCGGAGTCCATGACGATCAGCTCGTCGACCAGGGGCACCGCGCGCACCCAGCAGTCGGCGAGGTCGCGGACCAGGACGCCGACGGTGGCCTCCTCGTCGCGTGCCGGGAGGACGAGGCTCACCCGGTGCCCGCCGCGGCGCTTGGCCAGCAGGAGGGCGTTGACGTCGATCTCGGCCAGTGAGGTGGCCGACGTGGTGCGGTGCTCGAACCAGGCCCGGGCATCAGGTCGCATCGGCCCACTCTCGATCACCAGCCCCACCTCCTGCACGTCGGCGGGGCGTCGTTCACATGAACTTCACGTCTCCCCTGGGCCACAGGGTGGCGGGGAGCGGGCTCCGCGGCAAGCGTCGGGCGAACCGGTCCGGCGTGCCGCGCGGAGGCCCGCCGGTGCGGCAGGTCAGGCCTGCGCGGCCACCCCGTCCGCCGAGTGGGTCCGGGAGGGACGCCGGTCGCCGTCCGGCTCCGGGTGCCCCAGGTCGGTCAGCCAGCCGCGCAGCACCCGGTGCAGGCGCTCGGCCCCGACGATCTCCCCGGGGTCGGCGAAGGAGCGGGGGTGCAGCAGGAAGCCGCGCTGCTGGGGCCCGCCGAGGCCGCCGTGCGAGCCGACGTGCGGCTCGAACGGGGACGCCTCGTCGGTGTACGGGTCGTAGCGGCTGTTGACCACGACGTCGGGGCAGTGCGGGAACGAGGACGCCCGGGCGACCAGCCCGGCGGCGTGCTCCCCGTAGGGCGCCAGCGGGTCCTCGCCGATCACCACACCGGTGTGCAGCCGCCGCAGCCCGTCCCGGCCCAGCACCACGGGACCGAACTCGGCGGAGTGCACGAGCAGGAAGCCGATCCCCGGGTGGTCGACCAGGGACGGCAGCAGGTGCGGCCAGCGCCGCTCGATGGTCTCCAGCGGCACGCGCCCGGGGACGTCGGTGAACGACACGTGCGCCATGTGGCCGGAGACGGTGACGACGACGCCCGGGGCCACCCGGGCGACCGCGCCGTGCTCCGCGGCCGGGGTGGCCGCGGTGAGGGCGCCGGCCCGCGCGGTCCGCTCCCGCAGGCGGCGGGCGATCAGCCCGCCACCCTCGGCCAGCGCGGAGGTCACCTGCCAGGACTCGGCCGGACGCCGGCTGTCCGCGGCCGGGTCGGGCCGCCGCAACCCGAACAGCCGGCGCCGCGGAGCAGGCGCGCCCGGGCCGCCGCAGAGCCGGCCGACCAGCGCCTCGACCGACTCGCCGAACCGGCCGGTGAACGTCTGGCCCTGGGTCTGGCCGTGGTCGGACAGGCACACCAGGTGGTAGGGCCGGGGCGCCAGCTGCGCGGCCCGCCAGAGCCGGCCGATCTGCTGGTCGATGCTGCGGAGCACCTCGAGGGTGTCGAAGCGCTCGATGCCGGAGTGGTGGGCGACCTCGTCGTAGCCCAGGAAGTCCGCGTAGACGACCGGGCGGCCGGCCATCATGTCCTCGAGCAGGGCGTTGACCACGACGTCCCGGGAGATCACCGTCGTCCCCGGCCGGGTGAGCGGGTAGATCCCCCCGCGCTTGACCCGGGGCCGCACGTCGGCCCGGCGCTGCCGGGCCGCCGCCGACAGCTCCCGGTACACGTCGACGAGGGAGACGACGATCGTCCGCAGCGCGTTGACGGGGTTGGCGAAGTAGGCGTAGTAGCCGGCGCCGACCCGGTCCCGGGCGCGCCGTTCCCGCCGGGAGCGGCGGGGCACCACGACTGCGATCGAGCTCATGGTCAGCGAGACGTGCGGCGCGTCGCCGGTGAACAGGTTGCCCCGCCCGGCGCCCCCGCCGGCCAGCAGGCCGCGCCCGTCGGAGTGCCGCCGCTCCACCTCGGCGGCGTCCACGGGATGGGAGACGGCCACCACCGCGTCGCGGTCCTTCTCGTACCAGCGGAAGCCGAGGATGTCGTGGTTGGAGCCCTGCAGGATGCCGCAGACGCTCGCCCCGGTCTGGGAGCTCCAGTCGGTGTGCCAGGACCGCAGCACGTGGCTCTCGGCGCGCAGCCAGGCGGCGAAGGTGGGCATGGTGCCGTCGCGGACCGCGCGCCGGGCGACGTCGTGGCCGAGCCCGTCTATCTGCAGGAACAGCACCCCGGGCGGGCAGTCGACGAGCCGGGCGGTGGCCCGGCGGCGGGCCCGGCGGAAGAACAGCTCGTCCTCGTTGACCGCCAGCACGCTGCTGATGACCCCGGCTGTCCCGGCCATCGCCACCGCGACGACCACCGAGGTGGCGAAGGAGCGCACCTCCACACCGGGGATGGCGTAGAAGACCGCGAGCACGCCCGCACCCATGAGCAGGAAGCTGCCCAGACCCAGGGTGAAGAAGGCGATCGGCAGCGCCACGCGCATGACCAGCGGCCAGACCACCGCGGCCGAGACGCCCAGCAGCAGCGCCGCGACCGGCGGGTGCCACCACGCGCGCATGGCGAAGCCGTTCAGCAGGGAGTCCAGCCAGACCAGCGCGCCGGTGACCGCGGCCCAGACCAGCAGCAGCCGGGCGAGGGTCCGGCCGGTGCGCAGCACCCGCCCGGTCGTGGGGCTCCCGGTCACGGCCGCTCGCACCCCGCGGGGGACGGCGCGGGGTCCGGGTCGGGGTCGCCCTCGCCGCTGCGGTGGCCGCGGCGGGGGAGCAGGTTGAGCAGCAGCCCGACCAGCAGCACCAGCAGGGTGGCGATCAGCGTCGCGAGCAGCGGGGAGTCGAAGATGCCGCCGCTGAGCACCCCGAGCGCGGCGTAGGCGGCGGCCCAGACGGCCGCGGCGGCCAGGGACGCCGGCAGCAGCCGGCGCCAGGGGTAGGCCAGCGCGCCCGCGGCCAGCAGCACGGGGATGCGGCCGGCGGGCAGCAGCCGGCCGACGACGACGATCTGCCAGCCGTGCCGCCGGAACTGGTCGCGCACCTCCTCGATCCGCTCGGCGTGCTGGCCCCGGGCCACCCAGCGCACGGCGGCCGGGCCGCCGAACCGGCAGATGCCGAAGGTGGTGACGTCGCCGAGGAAGGCGGCCAGCGTCGCCAGCAGCAGGACCAGGGACAGCGAGAGCTCGTCGGTGGTCACCGCGACCGCGGCGCCGGCGCCCACGACCGCCCCGGTCGGCACCACCGGGACGATGGAGCCCAGCAGCACACCGCCGAAGACGAGCGGGTAGCCGAGCGAGGCGGAGTCGGTCCAGCTCGCGGCGAGCGCCGTCGCGCCGCCGGTCACGGCGCCTCCTCGAGGCGGGGCAGCCCGGCCGGCCACCGGCCGGGCTGGGGGAGGGCGACCGGCGCGCCGGGCTCGGTCAGCGCCACCTGGGTCAGCGGGGCGTGGGCGGCCACGGCGGCGGCGAAGCGCCGGGGAGGCTCGCTGAGCAGCCGGCGCATCCGGTCGCGCCAGGGGTTGGGGAGCCGGGTCATGCCGGCCGGGGCGAGCGTCCCCCAGTGCACCGGGACGACGACCCGGGGGCGCAGCATCCGGACCGCCTCGGCGGCCCGGAGCGGGTCGAGGTGGCCCGGGCCGAGGTCGGGGCCCCAGCCCCACACCGGCAGGAGGGCGACGTCGACGCCGTCCGCGCCGAGGTCGGCCAGCCCGGGGAACAGGTCGGTGTCGCCGGCGGCGTACACGGTGACGTCGTCGCCGCGCAGCAGGTGCCCGACCGCGGGCGCGTGCGGACCGGAGGTGAGCCGCGGGCCCCAGCGGTGGGCGCTGTGCCGGGCCTCGGTGGCGGTGACCGTGAGCCCGCCGTCGGACAGGGACTCCCCGGGCGCCAGCTCCTCGACGGCGGTGAAGCCCTTGCCGCGCAGCCAGCGACCGGCTCCGCGCGGCACCACGACCGGGGTGGACCGGCCCAGCCGGCGCAGCGACGGCAGGTGCAGGTGGTCGGTGTGCAGGTGGGACACGACCACCAGGTCCACGCCGGTGCACGTCTCCTGGGACGGCACCGCGGCGACCCGGCGCAGCGCGCCGACCCCCGGCGTGAGCAGCGGGTCGGTGAGGACCGTCCGGCCGGCCAGCTCTACCCGGACGGTCGAGTGGCCGAGGAACCGCAGGGACGGGAGGCTCACCGGACCAGTATCGGCGCGGGCGAGCGCCCGGGTCATCAGACTTCCGCGTGCGACCGGGACGCCGGCAGCGCGACCGCCGAGGACGGGTGCCGGAGCAGCACCGCCAGCTGGGCGGCGGTCTGCGCGGTCGGCAGCACCGCGCCGGTGATCGACACGAGCCCGCCGGCGCGCACGTCGGCCAGCATCTCCGGGGTGTCGACCTCGGTCGCCACGGTCTCCAGGCCGAACCCGGTGGCGCTGCGCTCGATCGCGGTGAGCACCTGCAGGCTGCGCTCGGGGTGGCGGGGGACGTCGAGCGCCCGCATGTCCACCATGACGACGTCCAGCGGCACCCGGGCCAGCAGCGCCCAGAGGGTGGACCCCATGCCGTAGTCGTCCAGCGCCAGCCGGACCCCGGCCTCGTGCAGCGTCTGCAGGGCGGGGATGAGCGCGGCCGAGGACGTCTGCAGCACCTCCTCGGTGAAGGAGAGCACCAGCCGGGAGGAGGCCAGCCCGCTGAGGGCCAGCGCCGCCGCGACCTCGCCGGGCAGCTCGTCGGCGTGCACCAGACCGGCCGGCAGGTCGACGGTCACCAGCAGCTCCCGGTCGAGCGCGACCGCCTCGCGGCACGCGGTGCGGACCACCCACTGCTGCAGCGTGGCCGTGTGGCCCTGCCGCTCGGCCGCCGCCCACAGCTCCGGCGCCGGCAGCACCCCGAGCCCGGGGTGCACCCACACCGGCTGGGCGCGCACCGCGGAGATGACCCCGGTGTCGCCGTTGGCGATCGCGTCGAACCGCAGCTGCACCTCACCGGCGGCCAGGGCGGACGCGACGTCCCGGCTGGCCGCGGCCTGCCCGACCAGGTCGGCGGTGTGCACCCGCCAGCAGCCCTTGCCGGCCTCCTTGGCCGTCCGCAGCGCGGTGCCCGCCTCACGGAAGGCCAGCTGCCCGCCGCCGGGCTGCACGTCGGCGACGCCGACGCTCGCGCCGACGATGAAGGTCCGGTCGCCCACCCGGCAGGGCTGGGCGATCACCTCGACGATGCGCCGGGCGGCCTCCACCGCCGCCTCCTCGTCCCCGACGACCAGGACGGCGAACTCGTCACCGCCGAGCCGGGCGACCAGGTCCTCGCTGCGCAGCAGCCCCTGCAGGCGCCGGGCGACCTCGATCAGCAGCAGGTCACCGGCCTCGTGCCCGGCGGTGTCGTTGACCGCCTTGAAGCCGTCCAGGTCGAGCACCAGCAGGCTCCGCTCGCCCGAGGCCGCGCTCAGCGTGGCGAGCTCCCGGAAGAGCATGGCCCGGTTGGGCAGCCGGGTCAGGTGGTCGGTGAAGGCCATCCGCTCGAGCTCGCGCTCGCGGCGCCGGCGGGTGCTGACGTCGCGCAGCTGCAGGACCCGCCGGTCGCTGCCGGGCCGCTCGTGGTGGGTGACCTCGAGGTCGCCGAACTCGCCGGACGCCCGCGGCACCCGCAGGGAGACGACCGGGTGCGCCTCGCCGCCGGCCGCGGTGAGCTCCCGGAGCACGCGGGCCCGGTCCTCCGGGGGCAGCAGGTCCAGCAGGCCAGGGTGGCGGTCGCCGTCCGGGTCGATGCCCAGCAGGGTGCGCGCGGCCGGCGAGGTGAACTCCAGCCGCAGGTCGGCGTCGACGATCGCCACGCCGTCGGTGCTGGCCTCCACCAGCCCGCGGAAGTCCTCCTCGCTGCGGAGCAGGTCGTCGCGGATGCGCCCGCTGTCCCGGATCCGGTCGAACAGCCGCACCACCAGCAGGCCCAGCAGGACCGCCGTGCCGATGATCGCGACCGGGCCGACGGGCAGGTCGAAGACGACCGCGGCCACGAGGGTGGCCGGCACGCCCACGAGCGCGCCGACCTGGAGCACCAGGCCGACCGGGTTCACGGTGGGCCGGCTGGCGGCGGGGTCGCCGTCCCGGCCGGGTGGGACCAGCTCGACGGCCAGCACCCCGCTGACCATGGCCAGCAGGACGGCGACGTCCGCGGCCAGCTCCCACGCCCGCCCGCCCTGCGCGACGGCCACGGAGAACAGCGCGGAGGCCAGGCCCAGCAGCGTGATCATCACGGCCAGCGCGGTGGCCGAGCGGCGCAGCGCGGTGGCCGAGACGGTGCACAGCGCGGCGGCCAGCCCGACGGAGAACGCGGGGTACGCGCCGTAGGCGAGCAGCAGCGTGCTGTCGACCGGGTCGGTGCGGAAGGCGGGGGCGATGAGCAGGACGTCGGCCATCACGATGAGCGCCGCGACCACGGTGGCGCCGTCGAGCGCGAGCACGTGCCAGCGGCCGCCGGTGCCGTGCCCGGCCAGCAGCACGCAGCTCAGCGACAGGCCCAGCGTGGCCAGCACCAGGACGAGGTCCCCGGTGGCCGGGCCCCCGTTCTCGCCGTCCAGCCCGGTGGCGCTGAGCAGGTTGGTGAGGGCGAAGAGCAGCGAGGCGACCGACAGCACCTGCCACGGCCGGTGGCCGCCGTCCAGCCGGCGGGTGAGCCGGTGCACGCGCCAGGCGGTCCAGCCGGACACGGCGGTGAGGACCAGGTTGCCCCACGGGGCGTCGGCGGGGCCGGCCGCCGCGGCCGCCAGGGCCAGCAGCCCGGCCAGCGTCGTCAGCACGGCGTGCCGCATCGGGCCGCTCACGACGCACCCCCGGCACCGCGGTGCACGGGCGGGACGGCGTCCGGCGCGGGACGTCCGGGCAGGTCGGAGACCAGCGCGGGAGCCGGCAGGGGGCGGGCGAGCAGAAAGCCCTGGACGAACCGGTGCCCCATGTCGCGCAGCAGCTGCAGCTCCGCCTCCGTCTCCACGCCCTCCACGACCACGGCCAGGCCCAGGCTGGTGCCCAGGTGCAGGACCGAGGCGCACAACGCACGGCGCTGCCGGTCGTGTTCCACGTCGGCGAGGAAGTGCCGGTCCATCTTGAGCACGTCGATCGGCAGCCCGGCCAGGTAGGCCAGCGACGACCAGCCGGTGCCGAAGTCGTCGACCGCGATCCGCACACCCAGCCGGCGCAGCCGCTCCAGGTCGGCGACGACGTGGCCGTCGTCGAGGAGCACGGACTCGGTGATCTCCAGGACCAGCCGGCCGGCGGGCAGCCCGCTGGCGGCCAGCGCGGCGAGGACGTCGTCCACCAGCTCCCCGCTGCGCACGTGCCGCGCCGAGATGTTGACCGCCACGACCAGGTCCGGGTGCGGCAGGGCGGCGACCGTCGCGGTGGCCTGGGCGAGCACCCAGCGACCGACCTCGTTGATCAGCGGGGACTCCTCGGCGAGGGGGATGAACTCGACCGGGGAGATCCTGCCGTAGACCGGGTGCGTCCAGCGGAGCAACGCCTCGACGGAGGTGGTGCGCCGCAGCGCCAGGTCGACGACCGGCTGGAACACCAGGTGCAGCTGGCCGTCGGGGAGAGCCTGCTCCAGGTCGGCGCGCAGGGCCTCCTCCCGGCGCCGGGTGAGGTGCAGCGCGTCGGAGTGGCGGCGGACCCGGCCGGGCCCGGCGGAGATGGCGCTGCGCAGCGCGAGGTCCCCCCAGCGCAGCGCCTCGCCGGCGTCGACGTCGGCGGCCAGGGCGGTGACCCCGGCACCCGCGGTGAGCCGGACGCCTCCGGCGGGCTGTCCCTCCACCGCGGTGACCAGCCGGGTGGCGACCACCTCGGCGTCGGCCACGGTGCCGGTCACCAGCACGGCGAACTGGTCCCCACCGGTGCGGGCCAGCCAGTCGTCGCCGCGCAGTGCCCGGGCGAAGCGGGTGGTGAGCTCGGCGAGGACCGGCGCGGCCGCGCCGTCGCCGGAGCCGGGCAGCCCGTCGACGCCGAGGACGACCAGTGAGGTGCCGTGCGGCGCCGGTCCGCGCAGGACCGCGGCCAGCCGCTGCGTGAGCGCGGCGCGGTTGGGCAGCCCGGTGGCCGGGTCGACGGTGGTGAGGACGGCGAGGTCGGGATCGGTGGCCCGCGGCCCGGTGGGGGTCACGTCGCGGCAGTAGACGACGAGCGCGCCGACGTCCGGGTCGCTGCGCAGGTCGTGCACCCGGGCCTGGACCAGCCGCCAGCGGCCGTCCACGTGCCGCACCCGGACGGTGCGGGTCCTGGCCGCGGAGCCCTCCCCGTCCGGGGTGGCGGGCGCCGGGTGCAGCAGGTCGCGCGTGTCGTCGGCGTGGACGACGTCGGCGATCGAGAGCCCGACGGCGCCCGCCGGGTCCACGCCCAGCATCCCGGTGATCGCCGGGGAGACCCACTGGACGCGCAGCTCCTCGTCGAGGATCACCACCGGGTCGGCGCTGCCCCGCACCAGGGTGCGGAACGCCGCCTCGCTGCGCTGCAGCTCGGCGGTCAGCCGCCGCTGGGCCCGCCCCGACAGCCCCTGGTGGAGGGCCAGCACGACCAGGCCGAGCACGCCGAGCAGGACGGCGGACGGGTGCAGCTGGCCGGTGCGCCACACGCTGACCAGCAGCAGCGAGCCCGCGAGCATGGCGGTGACGTGCGGGAGCAGGGCGGCCAGCTCCGAGCCGCCGGTGCCGGGGGCGGGGACCCGCCGCCCCTCGCCCGGCCGGTCACCGCAGCAGGCGACGGCGAGCAGGCCCAGCCCGAGGACGCTCACGCCGGAGGCCAGCAGGTGCAGCCCGCGGGGGCCGGCGGTGATCGAGCAGAGCGCGCCGGCGACTGTCGCGGACAGCTGGGCCGCCAGGACCAGCAGCCCCACCCGCCGGTCGGCGGCGGAGCCCACCGAGATCAGCACCAGCGCCAGACCGGTGCCGACGGCGGTGCTCAGCAGCAGGGCGAACATCGTCCCTGTCTGCGTCGCCGACAGCAGGGCGGGGTCGGCGACGGTCAGCCGGAGGACGCTGTGGACCAGCAGCAGGTCCGCGACGACGAAGAGCGCCAGCGAGCTGGTCAGCTGGGCCCGGGCGGCGCGCACCGACTCGCGGTCCATCAGGTGCCGGACCGCCGGCACCGCGAGCAGCTGCCCGGGGACGGCGCCCAGTGCCATGGAGCCCGCCGGCAGCAGCCCGGCGGCCAGGGCGGCGCCGAGGCCGCCGACCGCGAGCGACGCGGCGAACCAGCGCCAGGCGCGGGGGTGCGCGGTGCGGGACGCCCGGACGGCCAGCAGCACGCTGGTGCCGAGCACGGCGCCGGAGGTGAGGACCACCGCGAGGGCGGTGCCGGTCGGTGGCAGCACGAAGCCCGCGACGGCGGTGACCGCGGCGGCCACGAGGGTCAGGGCGAGGGGTCGCGCCAGGCCGACCGAGGCACCCCGGACGGGGGAGCCCCCGGCACGGACGGGGTCGACGAGGATGGCGGAGCTCACGTCCCTGTTCTCGGAACTCGACCGTCTCGAGTGAACGGACCGGTCGGCCCCCTCACCCCGGTGGGTGAGGGGGGCGCCCGCACCGGTGTGCCGCGGGGCCCGGGGATGCCACGGAGAGTCACGCCGCCGGACGCGCGGGACGTCCCCGCAGGTGGCAAGCTGCCTGCGTGAAGACGTGGCTGGACGCGTGGCCGGTGTACCGGCAGCTCACGGGCTCCGACCCGCTCGGGCGGGGCAAGGCGGCACGCAGCAAGGCGACCGAGCAGGTGGTCAGCCGCACGGCGACCGCTGACCGGGTCGTGAAGTCGGTCTGCCCGTACTGCGCCGTGGGCTGCGCGCAGGACGTGTACGTGAAGGACGAGCAGATCGTCCAGATCGAGGGCGACCCGGACTCCCCGATCAGCCGCGGCCGGCTGTGTCCCAAGGGCAGCGCGAGCAAGCAGCTGGTCACCAGCCCGACCCGCGTCACGACGGTCAAGTACCGCCGTCCGTACGGGACGGACTGGGAGGACCTCGACCTGGACACGGCGATGGAGATGATCGCCGACCGCGTGCTGGCCGCCCGGGACAAGGGCTGGCAGGACGAGGACGAGGGGCAGCGCGTCAACCGCACCATGGGCATCGCCAGCCTGGGCGGCGCGACGCTGGACAACGAAGAGAACTACCTGATGAAGAAGCTGTACAGCGCCCTGGGCGCCATACAGATCGAGAACCAGGCCCGCATATAGCACTCCTCCACGGTTCCCGGTCTGGGAGCCTCGTTCGGCCGTGGTGGCGCGACCAACTTCCTGGAAGACCTGGCGAACTCCGACTGCATCGTCATCGAGGGTTCGAACATGGCCGAGTGCCATCCGGTCGGCTTCCAGTGGGTGTCCGAGGCGAAGGCCCGGGGCGCCAAGATCGTCCACATCGACCCGCGGTTCACGCGGACGAGTGCGATCGCCGACCTGCACGTGCCGATCCGGATCGGCACCGACATCGCGTTCCTCGGCGGGCTGATCAAGTACGTCCTGGACAACGAGCTGTACTTCGAGGAGTACGTGGTCGCGTACACCAACGCCGCGGCGCTGGTGAGCGAGGACTTCGTCGACGCCGAGGACCTCGACGGCCTGTTCTCCGGGTTCGACCCGGAGCACGGCCAGTACGACACCGACAGCTGGGAGTACCAGTTCGAGGAGGCCCCGCACTCGGGCTCGGACGACCCGGCGGGAGCCGCCGAGCAGGACGCCGGCGAGGACCACCACGAGGTCAAGTCCGCCGACCGCGCGCAGTCCTTCGGCAGCGGTGGCCCGCCGATCCCGGCGAAGCCCCGGCGGGACGAGACGCTCCAGCACCCGCGCTCGGTGTTCCAGGTCCTCAAGCGACACTTCGCCCGCTACACGCCGGAGATGGTCGCCGACGTCTGCGGCATCGAGCCGGAGGTGTTCGAGCAGGTCGCGCAGTGGGTCACCGCCAACAGCAACCGCGACCGGACGACGGCGTGGGTGTACTCGGTGGGCTGGACGCAGCACAGCGTCGGCGCGCAGTACATCCGGACCGCCTCCATCCTGCAGACGCTGCTGGGCAACATCGGCCGGCCCGGCGGCGGGATCATGGCGCTGCGCGGCCACGCCAGCATCCAGGGCTCGACCGACGTCCCGACGCTGTTCAACCTGCTGCCCGGCTACCTGCCGATGCCGCACGCCGCGCAGCACGGGTCGCTGGACGACTACGTGGCCGACGCCGCCGGCAAGGCCGGGTTCTGGGGCAACAAGCGCGCCTACATGGTCAGCCTGCTCAAGGCCTGGTTCGGGGACGCCGCCCAGCCGGAGAACGACTTCCGGTTCGACTGGCTCCCGAAGATCAACGGTGACCACAGCTCGTACCGGACGATCGCCGACATGATCGCCGGGAAGGTGCACGGCTACTTCCTCGTCGGCGAGAACCCCTCGGTCGGGCACCCGAACGGCCGGATGAACAGGTTCGGCCTGGCCAACCTGGACTGGCTGGTCGTCCGTGACCTGCAGATGATCGAGTCGGCGACCTTCTGGAAGGAGGGCCCGGAGATCGACACCGGCGAGATGTCGCCGGACACGATCGGGACCGAGGTCTTCTTCGTACCGGCCGCCACGCACGTGGAGAAGGACGGCACCTTCACCCAGACCCAGCGGCTGCTGCAGTGGCGGCACAAGGCGGTCGAGCCGCCGGGCGACGCGCGCAGCGACCTGTGGTTCTACTTCCACCTGGGCCGGATCCTCCGGGACCGGCTGAAGGACTCCACCGACCCGCGGGACCAGGCGCTGCTGCGGATGACGTGGGACTACCCGACCCACGGCGAGACCGCCGACCCGGACGCCGAGGCGGTGCTGCGCGAGATCAACGGCGTCGGGCCGGACGGGCGGGCGCTGTCGACCTACCTGGACATGAAGGACGACGGGTCGACCAGCGGCGGCTGCTGGATCTACTGCGGCGTGTACGCCGACGAGGTCAACCAGGCCGCGCGGCGCAAGCCGCACACGGAGCAGGGACCGGTGGCGTCCGAGTGGGGCTGGGCGTGGCCGCTGAACCGGCGGATGCTCTACAACCGCGCCTCCGCCGATCCCGACGGCCGGCCGTGGAGCGAGCGCAAGAAGTACGTGTGGTGGGACGAGGACGCCGGTCGCTGGACCGGGGACGACGTCCCGGACTTCGAGGCGACCAAGCGGCCGGACTACGTGCCGCCGGAGGGCGCGAAGGCGCAGGACGCGCTGGCCGGCAACGACCCGTTCGTCATGCAGGGCGACGGCAAGGCCTGGCTCTACGCGCCCGCCGGCCTGGTCGACGGCCCGCTGCCGACGCACTACGAGCCGGCCGAGTCGGTGGTGGAGAACTTCCTCTACGAGCAGCAGTCCAGCCCGACGATCGAGCGGATCGCCGGGCCGTGGAACCGGGAGAACCCCTCCCGCAGCGAGGTCTTCCCGTTCCAGGTGACCACCTACCGGCTCACCGAGCACCACACCGCCGGGGGGATGAGCCGCACGCTGCCCTACCTGTCCGAGCTCCAGCCGGAGTTCTTCGTCGAGGTCAGCCCCGAGCTGGCGGAGCTGCGCGGGCTGGTCAACGGCGAGTTCGCCACGCTGGTCAGCTCCCGGACGGCGATCGAGGCGAAGGTGCTGGTGACCGAGCGGGTGCGGCCGCTCAGGCTGCGCGACGGGCAGGTCGTGCACCAGATCGGCATGCCGTACCACTGGTCGTACGCCGGCATCTCCACCGGCGACGCGGCCAACGACCTGCTGGGCATCGTGCTCGACGCCAACACGCACATCCAGGAGGACAAGGTGAGCACGGCGGACATCCGGCCCGGACGCCGTCCCCGCGGACCGGAGCTGCTGGAGTTCGTCGAGTCCTACCGCCGGCGGGCCGGGGTCGAGTCCGGCCGGGTCGGGGTCAACGGCCGGGCGCCGGACGAGGACCCGAGCGCGATCGAGGAGGCAGGCGCGTGACGCGCACCACGGGGAGGAGGCCGGCATGAGCTGGATCAGCTCGGCGAGCCCGGCCTTCGACGGCCAGGACACCGAGAACCGGTTGTTCGGGCCGCTGCCCGACGTCTCGGCCGAGGCGGGCTACACCGACGACCACCCGCGCCGGGTCGGGTTCTTCACCGACACGTCGGTCTGCATCGGCTGCAAGGCCTGCGAGGTCGCCTGCAAGGAGTGGAACACGCTCCCGATGGACGACTCGCACGGCGTCAAGGACCAGATCGGCCTGTCCGGCATGTCCTACGACAACACCGGGATGCTCGGGGCCAACTCGTGGCGGCACGTGGCGTTCATCGAGCAGAGCCGTGCCGTCGACCTGCCGATGCCCACTCATCGCCGGCCCGGGGACGACCGGCAGGGCACCGGCCCGTCGCCGGCCGCCTCAGGGGACCCCGACAGCCTGGCCCGCGCCTCGGCGTCGGTGCTCAACGCCGAGGCGCTGAGCGAGTACGACCCGCAGACCGGGCAGAGCGGCACCGACAAGCAGATCCGCTGGCTGATGTCCTCCGACGTCTGCAAGCACTGCACGCACGCCGGCTGCCTGGACGTCTGCCCGACCGGTGCGCTGTTCCGCACCGAGTTCGGCACGGTCGTCGTGCAGGGCGACATCTGCAACGGCTGCGGCTACTGCGTCTCGGCCTGCCCCTACGGCGTCATCGACACCCGCAAGGACGACGGCCGGGCCTTCAAGTGCACGATGTGCTACGACCGGCTCACCGACGGCCTGATGCCCGCGTGCGCCACGGCCTGCCCGACCCAGTCCATCCAGTTCGGGGACCTCGACGAGCTCCAGACCCGGGCCGACGCCCGGCTGGCCACGCTCAAGGCCCAGGGCGTGGAGACGGCCCGGCTCTACGGCCGGGACGAGGACGACGGCGTCGGCGGCGCGGGCGCGTTCTTCCTGCTGCTCGACGAGCCGGAGGTGTACGGCTTCCCGCCCGACCCGATCGTCACCACCCGGGACCTCCCCGCGATGTGGAAGGCGGCCGCGGCCGGGGCGGCGATGATCGTCGGCGTCGTCGCGTCGGCGTTCGTCGGACGGAAGCGCTCGTGAGCCAGGTGACGGCCATGTTGGCCAACATGGCCGGGGAGGGGCGGGCGTGAGCGAGCAGCCGACGGACAACGAGCCGGCCGGTCAGGCGCCGCTGGCGCCGGGGGCCGGCTGGCACCGGGCCGGCGGTGAGGACCTGACCCTGCCGCGGCGCAAGCGCCGCCGCGGCAAGGGCGACGGCGGCTGGGGCGGGGGCAACCGCGAGGCCGCGATGGTCCCCGAGGCGGAGTTCTCGTCGTACTACGGCCGGCAGATCGTCAAGACGCCGACGTGGAAGAACCCCGAGGTCCCGCTGTACTTCTTCCTCGGCGGGGCAGCCGGTACGTCCTCGGTGATCGCCGCGCTCGCCGAGTTCACCGGGCGGCCGAAGCTGGCCCGCAACGCCGAGTACGTGGCGGGCGCCGGGGCCCTGGCGTCGGTGGTGCTGCTGATCGACGACCTGGGCCGGCCGGAGCGGTTCCTGCACATGCTGCGGGTGTTCAAGCCGACCTCGCCGCTGTCGGTCGGGTCCTACATCCTCTCCCCGTTCAGTGCCCTGGCCGCGGCGGCCGCCGGGCTGCGGCTGCTGGAGCTCCGGCCGGTGCTCGGCACGGCGGCGAAGGTGCTGCCGTTCCTCCCGAGGCTGGCCGGGGCCTTCCCCGCGCTGCGCAAGACCGCGGCCGTGGGCGCCGGGGTCTTCGGCGGGCCGATGGCCACCTACACCGCGGTGCTCATCGCGAACACCGCCGCGCCGAGCTGGCACGAGGCCCACGCGGAGCTGCCGTTCGTCTTCGGGGGCTCCGCGATGGCGGCCGGTGGCGGGCTCACCATGGCGCTGACCCCGGTCGAGGAGGCCGGGCCGTGCCGGAAGACCGCCGTCGTCGGTTCGCTGGTCGAGCTCGCCGCCCTGCACCGGGTGGAGCACGGGCACGGCATCGTCAGCGAGCCGTACCTGACCGGCAAGGCCGGGCGGCTGCTGCACGCGTCCAAGCGGTGCACCATCGCCGGAGCCGGGCTGACCGCGCTGGCGGGGCGCACCCGAGCAGGCGCCGTGCTCGGCGGGGTGCTGCTGGCGGCCGGCTCGCTGCTGACCCGGATGGGCGTCTTCGAGGCCGGCATCGCCAGCACCAAGGACCCGAAGTACGTCGTCGTACCGCAGCGGGAGCGGCTCGACGCGCGCGCGGCCGGCCGGGCAGTGGGGGAGGACGAGGGACGGTCCGTCGTCCGCTGAGCGCTGGTCAGCGGCGGCTGCCGCTGTAGCGGATGACCCGGCCCCCGCCGACGCTGCGGGCGGCGGTCAGGCACAGGGTGGCCCGGCGGTGCACCTCGCCGGCGGAGGTGTCGGGGGAGAGACCGGCGATGCCCGCGCAGGCGGTCAGGCCGGCGACCCCGGCCGCGGCGACGGCGGCGACGAGCCGGTTGCTGGCGGTCTCGGCGTCGGCTGCGGCGCCGTCGAGCAGGACGGCGAACTCGGTGGGGCCGGAGCGGGCGAGCCAGTCGTCGCTGCGGGTCGAGGCGGACAGCAGCCCGGCGACCCGGTGCAGGCCGTCAGCGGGCAGCGGCCGGCCGTCGTCCCGGCGCAGCAGCCCGATCAGGACCAGCGCGGCCGGAGCGACCGCGGAGGAGGACGCGCGCTCGGTGATGCGCTCGAGCAGCTGCACCCGGGTGGGCAGCAGGGTGACCGGGTCGACGGCATTGTCGCGACGCGCGGGGGCGATCGGCATGCCGGAGTGGTCGGCACGGACGGCGGCCCGGTTGACCACCGCGCCGCGTGCCGTCCCTCCCGGGGGTGACCCCGGGGACCGCCGGGCTCTCGCCTGCCGGCGTCAGCCGTTCGAGCGCGGCGGAGCTCACAGTCGGCGTCAAGGTCCGCCGAACGGGCGATGTTGCAGTCACCGTGCGTCGCGTTCACTGGTGCCCAGGCCGGAGCGACGACCTCCCGTGCTGCCGAGTGGTCACCCACCGTCAGCGGAAGGACGACGGCCCGCCTGATCGACCCGGGGCCGGGCTGCCTCCCCCGCGCCCGGCCCCGGGTCCCGGACCCCCGCTCTGTCGCCGACCTCCCCCTCGGCGGCGGAGCGGGACCGGGGGTCCGATCGCTCAGCGGCCGAAGGTCCCGGCCAGGTCCTGGAGCACCTCGTCCAGCGCGGTGACGGTGGCGGCCCTCGTCGTCGGAGCGCTCGTCGGCGACGGGGAGCTGCCGGGGTCCGTGGCGGACCCCCGGTCGCGGTCGCGGTCGCGCTCCCGTCGCCGTTCGCGGGTCGTCTCCGGTGCCGGCTCGTCGGTGGGCTCGGCGGTCTCCTCGGGCTCGGTGACCTCGGGCTCGGTGACCTCGGGCTCGGTGACCTCGGGCTCGGTGACCTCGGGCTCCTCGACGTCCGGGACGGTGAACGCGACGGGGCTCTCGTCGTCCCCGTCGTCGTCCCCTTCGTCGTCCCCGGGCTGCCCGGTGGGCTGGGGGCTGCCGGTGGGCGCCGGTTCGCTGCCGGACGGGGAACCGGGGGCGGGCGTCGCCGCACCGCTGCCCGACGGGTCCCCCGGCGTCGTCCCGGGAGCCGGCGTCCCGTCGCCGGCCGCGCCGGCCGTGTCCGGGGCGGGCGCGCCGGGTGACGTCGTGCCCGGCGTCGGACCAGCGGGGACCGGCCAGCCGGGGGTGGTCGCGGCGAGCCACCGGCCGGCGGTGGAGTCCGGCAACGACGTGGCGGAGATCAGGTCCGGCGTGGCACCCAGCCCTGCCGCGCCGACGAACTCGCCGCCGCGGCTGAGCTCCTCGAGGGTGGCCGCCGCCTGGCTCGGATCGGCCGCGATCTCGGCGGCCACGGCGTCGCTCATGCCCAGCCCGGTCGCGGAGCGCGCGAGCACCGGTGCGGCCGCCATGCAGAGCAGTGCCCCGGCGGCGATCACCCGCTGCGGTGTCCGGCTCGGCGTCGCCGGTCCGGCCTCGGCGGGAGCGGCGTGCCGGCGTCGCACCGGCGCCGGAGCGGCGGCGAGGGCGGCGTGCCGGCCGCGCACCGGCTCGGGGAGCGACGGCGGGGGGACGGCGCGGTGCCGGCCGGTGTCCGGGGGTGTCTCGATACGGCGGTGACGGCCGGTGTCCGGGCCGTGTCCTGCGGCGTGCAACGTCCTGCGTCCCCCTCTGGCGGTCGGCCAGCGGGCCGACGTCCAGCACGGTAATTTGAATGGCACTCCGTGCCCAAATCGTCACCGCGTGTTCGGTGCGACACGCCGCGCACGAGCCGGTCGGGGCGGGGGACACGCTGAGGTGGCCCGGCGCTGGCCGGCGACGGCTCGCCATCTCGGGTGAGCGGGCGACCAGGCGGGGCGCTGGCGCTGGCGCGGTGACGGCACCACCCCTACCGTGCGGACTTCGGTGCGGGTACGGCCAGGTCGGAGGCGCAGATGAAGATCTCGGTGATCGGGTGCGGTTACCTGGGCGCGGTCCACGCGGCCTCGATGGTCGAGCTCGGTCACGAGGTGGTCGGGATCGACGTCGACCAGCCCAAGGTCGAGGCGCTGCAGCAGGCCACGCCCCCGTTCTACGAGCCGGGGTTCGAGGCGCTGCTGGGCCGGGCGCTGGCCTCGGGTCGGCTGCGGTTCAGCACCGACGTCCGCGACGCCGCCGGATCGATCGTCCACTTCCTCTGCGTCGGCACGCCGCAGAAGCGGGGGGAGTACGCCGCGGACATGCGGTACGTGGAGGCTGCCGTCGAGTCCCTCGTGCAGGTGCTCGCCCCCGGCGACCTGGTGGTCGGCAAGTCGACGGTGCCGGTGGGGACGGCGGCCAGGCTCGCGGAGCTGGTGACCGGCAAGGTCCCCGGCGCGATGCTCGCCTGGAACCCGGAGTTCCTCCGCGAGGGCTACGCGGTGGCCGACACCCTGCACCCCGACCGGCTGGTCTACGGCCTGCCCGCCGACCCGGAGGGGGAGACCGCCCGGGCGCTGCTGGACGAGGTGTACGCCCCGATCGTGTCCGCCGGCACGCCGCAGGTGATCACCGACTACGCCACCGCGGAGATGGTGAAGACCGCGGCCAACTCCTTCCTGGCCACCAAGATCTCCTTCATCAACGCGATGGCCGAGCTGTGCGAGGCCACCGGCGCCGACGTCAAGCAGCTCGCCGACGCCATCGGTCACGACGACCGGATCGGCCGCAAGTTCCTCAACGCCGGTCTCGGCTTCGGCGGGGGCTGCCTGCCCAAGGACATCCGGGCGTTCATGGCCCGCGCCGGCGAGCTGGGCGCCGACCAGGCGCTGACCTTCCTGCGTGAGGTCGACAACATCAACATGCGCCGGCGGATCCGGATGGTGGAGCTGGCCCGTGAGGTCTGCGACGGCTCCCTGCTGGGCAAGCGGGTCGCGGTGCTGGGGGCGGCGTTCAAGCCCGAGAGCGACGACATCCGCGACTCCCCGGCGCTGAACGTCGCCGCCCAGCTGCAGCTGCAGGGCGCCGTCGTCCTCGTCACCGACCCCGCCGCGCTGGACAACTCCCGCCGCGAGTGGCCGCACCTGGACTTCGCCGAGACACCGGAGGAGGCCGCGGACCGGGCCGACGCCGTCCTGCTGCTGACCGAGTGGCCGCAGTACCTCGAGCTCGACCCGGTCGCCTTCGGGCGGGTCGTCCGGAAGAAGCGCGTGCTCGACGGTCGCAACGCGCTGAGCCGGACGACCTGGGAGGGCGCCGGCTGGACCTACCGGGCTCTGGGGCGTCGGGGGACCTGACGGCGTCCGGCCCGGACGGCCCGTCGCGAGCGCGACGCCCTGCCGGGTGGCACGTCAGGGGACCCGAGCGGCGCTGGAGGCGCGACGGCGCTGTTGCCACACCAGAGGGGCCTCACCGTGGCGGACCCGCAGCCAGGCCCAGAGGGCGGCGCCGCCCACCAGTGCGCTGCCGCTCACCGCGGCGACGACCTCCGTCGACGCGCCCAACAACTTGATGCCCGACGCGAGCAGGACGATCGCCAGCGCTCTCCGGACCAAGCTCCCGGGGGACCGGGATGACACCCGGGCACCGAGCCACACCCCGGGGACGGCCCCGATGAGGATGCTCCCGGTCAGTCCGAGCGTGAAGTCCCCGAGCAGGATGTGCCCGACCGACGCCGAGGCGACCAGGGGAACTGCCTGCAGCAGGTCCGTGCCGACCAGTTGACCGACGCGGATGGACGGGTAGAGCAGCAACAGGCACACGATCATGAGCGACCCGGCGCCGACGGAGGTCATCCCGACGACGAGTCCGCCCACGAGGCCGACCAGAACGGTGGGCAGGCGGCGGACCGGGATGGCCGAGAGCTCGGGCTCCGTCGCCGTCGCGGCGCCGCTGCTCCGCCGGCGTGCCCGCTCGCGCAGTCTCAGGTACGCCTTCCCCGTCATGGCGGCGCACGCGAGGATCAGCACCCCGCCCAGGGCGGTCAGGAGCAGCGACTGCACGTCGGCACCGTTGGCCAGCAGCCGCAGGAGCACCACGCCGCCGAAGGCGCCCGGGATCGAGCCGACGCAGAGCCAGAGCACCATGCCGACGTGCACGGTGCCGTGCCGGAGGTGGACCAGGCCGCCGACCGGCTTCATGAAGAGGCTCGCCACGACGTCGCTCGACACGGCGGCCAGGGGCGGGACGCCGAAGGCGAACACCAGGATCGGGGTCATCAGAGCCCCTCCGCCCATCCCGGTCAGTCCCACGACGACGCCCACGAGCAGGCCCGCGACAGCGATCGCCGGGTTCCACCAGTCCATCGGGTCCCCCGTTCAGGTCGGCCGCCGGTCGGAGCCGGGTGCGGCTCCGACCGCGGTGGGGACCAGGAGCGACGACACGTCGGCTGATCGTCGTAGCAAAGTGCATGGCAGCGGTACGGAATGCCGATCCGGCGCACGATGATCAATGTGGGCGGAATGCAATCGGCCGCGTTGCGCCACTGGTAGTCCCGGGACGTGAACGACCTGTGCAGGGTGGCGAGAACGTCGACAGAAGGTGAACAGTGGGGTGTCGATGGGCCTGTTCCATGACGCCGCGCTGCTCTAACTTCCGCAGGGCAGACCGGCAGGTGAGCGTGTCGGCGACCAGGGGGCGTCATGGTGGATGGGTCGGCAGAGAGCGGCGACCTCGTCGTCGACGAGGTCGTCGCAGTCCTGGTCGAGAGCCGGTTGAAGGAGGCGATGCACGAGATCCGCCAGCCGTTGGCCGCCGTGCTCGCCCTCTCCGAGGTGGCACGCACGAGTCCGGGGGTCCCGGCAGACGTCCGCCGATGTCTGGGGCAGTTGGCCGAGCAGGTCAAGGAGGTGTCCGACGCGGCGTGGAGCGTGCTCGGCGCCCGCGCCGGGGACCCTGCGGAGACGTCCGCCCCCGTGGACGTCGACGAGGTGCTCGAGTCGGTGTTCGCGGCGTTCGACCTCACGTGGAGCGGCACGCTGACCCGCCAGGGAGCCGACGGCGGTCTCGTCTGCGCCCTGGACCGGGTCGTGCTCCGCCGCTGCCTGGTGAACGTCATCGACAACGCCACCCGGGCAGCGGGGCCGCAGGGCCGCGTGCTGGTCACCGTGCGCCGGAGCGCCACCCACATCCGGGTCTTCGTCGACGACAGCGGCCCGGGGTTCGGGCGCGTGCCCAGTGGCTCCGGGACAGGGCTGCTGCTCACCCGAGCCGCGCTGCAGCCGATCGGCGGCAGCCTCACCGTCGGCCTGGCCCCGAGCTTCGGCGGCGCCCGCGTGGTGCTGTCACTCCCGGCCGCCGGCCATGGTGACCGCGAGTTCCGTGCCGGGCACGGACCGCGGGAGGAGGTCGTCTCCCGTGCGACTGGTGCTCTGTGACGACCACAGGCTCTTCATCGAGTCGCTGGCCACGGTGCTGGCCCGGCGCGGGCACGAGGTCGTCGTCACGCACTCGCCCGACCAGGCGCTGCTGATCGGCCGGGAGATCCGCCCCGATGTCTGTGTCATCGACCTCAGGTTCCCGGACGCCAACGGCCTGGACGCGGTGCCCCTGCTGCGGGCCCGTCTGCCCTCCTGCGCGATCGTCGTCCTGTCCGGGTCCGATGACGTGGCGGACCAGTCAGCCGCTCTCACGGCGGGGGCCGCCGGCTTCCTGCGCAAGGACCTGGCGATCAGCACGATCATCGAGGCCATCGAACGGGCGGGGCACGGGCGGAGGCTCGCACCACTCACCCAGCCTCGCCAACCGGTCGCGTCCGCCGAGCACCTCCGGGTCCGCCGTCTGGTCGAGGCCCTGACGGACAGGGAGAGGCAGGTGCTCCGCAGCCTCGTGGAGGCGGAGGACACCGTCGCCATAGCCCACACGCTCGGGGTGGCGCAGAGCACCGCCCGGACGCACCTCCAGAACGTGCTGCTGAAGCTGGGAGTGCACACCCGTCTGCAAGCCGTCGCGCTGGTGGCCGACGCCGGTCTTGCCGATACGTTGTGATCGTGCACTACTGCAGTTGGCGTAGGGCCTTGTCCGCTCCCTGCGGGTCGACGGAGGAGGGCGACTGACTCAGCATTCGGCCATGCGGGACACGCGCGTGCTGCTCGCCGACGATCACCGTTCCTTCGCCGAGGCCCTGGGGCTGCGCCTGGATGCGGAGCCGGGCTTGCGCGTGGTCGGCGCCGTCGTGGACCCGGCGGCGGCGCTGAGCATCGTGCGGGGACGCCCGGTCGACGTGGCGGTCCTCGCGGTCGAGTCGGTGCACTGCACCTTCCTGACCCTGGCGGACGAGCTCCTCCAGGCCCGTCCGGAACTCAAGCTCGTCGGGGTGACCGGGGTCGACGACCCCGCCGTCCTGACGCGCGCCGTCCACGTGGGCTTCCGCGGCTGGGTCCCGAGGGACGTGGGCATCGGCTCGTTGCTCGACGTCATCCACGGTGTCGTCCGCGGCGAGACGTGCATCCCGCCGCTGCTCCTCACCAAGCTGCTGCACAGCCTGCTGACCGAGGACGAGGAGGCGCGCGCGGCGGAGCGTCCGCTCGCCTCGCTGACCGTCCGTGAGCGCGAGGTGCTGCGCGCCATGTCCAGCGGGGCCAACCGCATGGAGATCGCGGAGCGGCTGGCCATCTCGCCGAACACCGTGCGCACCCACGCGCAGAGCATCCTGACGAAGCTGGAGGTCCACACCTCGCTGGCGGCGGTCATGATCGCGCGGCGTGCTGGCCTGCTCTGACCGGGCGCCCTCGTCCTGCACGAGCCGCGATCGATCGGTTACGCAGCGGTCACCAGGCGGGCGAACTCCGTCGTCGTGCGTAGGCCCTCTCGTCTCTCCGGCGGATCCGGCCGCACGACTCGGTCCCTAGCGTCACTCTCGAAACGTGCCGGTTGAGGCGGGGGGACGACGAGATGAGATGCGTGGTCACCGGAGCCGCGGGCTTCGTCGGGTCACATCTGGGCGAGTACCTGCTCGAGCACGGCCATGACGTCGTCGGCATCGACTGCCTGACCGACTTCTACGACCCACGCCTCAAGGAGGCCAACCTCAGCCTGTTGCAGAGGCATGACCGGTTCACCCTGTGCCGAGAGGACCTGCTCACGGCACCGCTGCCCTACCTCTTCGCCGGCGCGGACACGGTGTACCACCTCGCCGGTCAGCCGGGCGTACGGCCCTCGTGGGGAGCCCACTTCGCCGACTACGCGGCCCGCAACGTCCTCGCCACGCAGCGGGTGCTCGAAGCGGCGCGGTCGGTCCGACTGGGCAAGCTCGTCTACGCATCCAGCTCCAGCGTCTACGGCAATGCCGAGACCCATCCGACCGTCGAGACGCTCCGCCCACAGCCCGTGTCGCCGTACGGCGTCACGAAACTCGCCGGGGAGCACCTCTGCGAGCTCTACCGGGTGGGGTTCGGCGTGCCGACCGCGTCGCTGCGGCTGTTCACCGTCTACGGCCCGCGACAGCGACCCGACATGGCGTTCAGCAGGCTGGTGTCGGCCGCCGTCCACGGGACCCGGTTCGAGTTGTACGGCGAGGGCACGCAGACCAGGGACTTCACGTTCGTGGCCGACGTGGTCCGGGCCATGTCCGACGCCGCCCGATCCGACTTCACCGGTGTGGCGAACATCGGCGGCGGCAGCCGGACCTCGATGAACGAGGTCATCGACATCGTGTCCGGGCTGGCCGGCAGCATCGAGGTCCATCGGCTGCCGACGCAGCGCGGCGATGTCCGCGACACGGCCGCGGACACCCGGGCGGCGTTCGAGGGGTTCGGCTACGTACCCACCGTCAGCCTGACGGAGGGGCTCGCATCGATGGTGGAAGCCGAGCGCCTCGCCAGCGTCGCGGCCTGACCCGGCCGGCCATGACGACTGATGTGGGCGGTGCCGGGACACCGCCGGTCGTGAGGGGTTCCGCGCACCGGCCTCCTGCCGGCACGGTCGCGCCGGCGGGGGCGTCGGCGTTCCACGCCGCCTTCGAGCGGAGCCGGGCCCGTCGCACCGCCTTCTGGCTCCCCACGTCGATGCTGCTGATCGTCGACGTGGTGGCGTTCACGGCTGCGATGGCGCTGACGGGTACCGGGAGCCTGAAGACGCTCACGCTCCTGGTCCTGGTGGTGGCCTTCTTCGCGTGCGGGGACCTCTACCGGCCCCGCCTGTCCCTGTCGGTCCTCGACGACGGTCCCGCCATCCTGGGGCGGGCCCTCGCCGCGGGAGCGGGCGCGATGGTGCTCGGTGGGCTCGGGGACGGGACCGCGGGCACTGCGCGCCTGCGGACCGCGGCGGTCTTCGGTGTCCTCTGCGTGTTCGGGCGCTTCGCCGCGTACGCGGGCATCCGGTGGGCCCGCCGCCGGCGGAAGCTGCGGCAGCGCACGCTCGTGCTGGGTGCCGGCCGGGTGGCCGGGACCCTGGTGGCCAACCTCCTGGCACATCGCCAGTACGGCCTCGAGCCCACGGGCATGGTGGACGACGACCCGCTGCTCGGCGAGGACGAGCGGCCGGTCCCGATCCTGGGGCGCTACGACGACCTGCCCCGCGTCGTGCTGGAGCACGCGATCGACGTCGTCATCGTCACGTACGGCTCGGTCCGTGAGCCCTCCGTCGTCGGCATGCTCCGCACCTGCGACCGGCTCTCCTGCGAGATCTACTTCGTCCCCCGCCTGTACGAGGTGCACACGGTGACCCGGGAGACGGAGGTCCTCTGGGGCATCCCGCTGCTCCGCATGCGCCGGGCCCCCTTCCGCAGCCGGATCTGGATCGGGAAGCGGATCAGCGACGTCGTCATCTCGGCGACGGCGGTCGTGGTCCTCGCGCCGGTCCTCCTGATCTGCGCCGCGCTGTCCCGCTGGGAGACGAAGTCGGTCCTCTTCCGCCAGACCCGCGTGGGACTCGACGGGCGCCCGTTCACCCTCCTCAAGTTCTGCACCATGCGGCCCGCCGAGCAGTCGGAGGCCGCGACCCGCTGGAACATCGGCGCGGACACCCGCGTGCACGCGGTCGGGAGGTTCCTCCGACGGACCTCGCTCGACGAGCTCCCGCAGCTGTGGAACGTCCTGCGCGGCGACATGAGCCTCGTCGGTCCCCGGCCGGAGCGGCCCTACTTCGTCGACGAGTTCACCCGGCAGTTCCCCTGGTACTGCGCGCGGCACCGGGTGCCGGTCGGGTTGACCGGCTGGGCGCAGATCCACGGGCTCCGCGGGGACACCTCGATCGGCGACCGCGCGGCCTTCGACAACTTCTACATCGAGAACTGGTCGATGTGGGGGGACATCAAGATCCTCATACGCACGGTGGGGCAGGTCCTCAAGGCGGCCGGTCGGTGAACGCCCGACACGGCGGCCGAGCTGCGGCCGCAGGCATGCCCGCTCCTCCCCGGGTGCGGCTCGGCTGCACGCGGGGCAGGGTTCGACACGATGGGACGGCGACGTGGACCTGAACGACGCAGCACGGCAGATCTTCGCCCGCCACTGGGTGCTCATCGTCGTCCTGACGCTGGTCGGGACGGCGGTCCCGGTGGTCCTCGACCGTTACCAGGAGCCCGAGTACGTGGCGACCGCACGGGTGACCTTCGGCGAGGACCCCCGCGACAGCCAGGAGGCCAAGGCCCTCGCGGACACCGTGGGGGCACTCGCGACCAGTTCCGAGGTGATGGCCGGCGCGCTCGACGCGGCGGGGGTGCCTCGCACGCAGGGGGCCGTCGAGGACCGCGTCGAGGTGAAGCCGGTGGGGAGCTCGGGCGTGCTCGCCGTCTCGGTCACCGACCGTGACCCCCAGGTGGCTGCCACTCTGGCCAACGCCCTCGCCGGCCGGGTCGTCCAGGTCCGGGGCGAGGACCTCGTCGGGGACCGGCAGCAGACGATCGACGAGCTCACGGCGCAGATCGACGAGCTCAACGCGCAGATCACCGACCTCGAGACCAGGCCGTTCGTCCCGGACCTCACAGCCGCGCCACTGTCCCTGCAGCACGAGGACCTGCTGGCCCAGCGCACCAGCCTGCAGCGTCAGCGGCACGAGATCGACCAGGCGCTGGCGGCCATCCAGCTCCCGGAGGTCGTCGACTCATCGCAGACCTCGGGCAAGGCGGTGGACTCCGCCCTCCCGGCCCGGCTCGCCGTCGGCGGACTCCTCGGTCTCATCCTCGGCATCGGTCTCGCCGCAGCCGGCGCGGCGCTGCGGCCGACACTGGGCCGGACCGCACTGAGCCGGCGCCTGCGGGGTCCCCTCCTCGGGCGCCTGACGGAGGCGCCGGGGGCGGACCCGCCGGCCGAGGACCCGTGGCTGGTCCGGTACATCACGATCGCCGCGCAGCGGGCCGGCGTGCAGTCGGTGCAGCTGGTCCCGGTCGGCCGACCGCCCGCCGACGTGAGTGGGCTGGCCCGCTGGCTGGACGGCCGTGACGGTGTCCAGGTCCGGCCGCTCGTCCTCCCGGGACCGGGCTCGCACGGGACCTCGCCGGCGGCGACCGGGCAGGTGGACCGTGACGGGATCGTCGTCGTCGCGCCGGAGGTCACGCGGGTCGCGGACCTGGCGCCGCTCGAACGGCACCTGCAGTTGACCCGGCGGCCGGTCCTGGGGGTCATCACCTACCGCGGCAAGCCCGCGGAGAGTCCGGACGTCGAGTCGGTGGATGCCGAGTACCGGACGTCGGCGGTGGAGCGGGACACGGCGCCCACCCGCACCCCGGCGTCCTAGCCGGCGCGATGGTCGTGCAGGAGGAGGCCCCCGGAGCCGGTCGGGCGCTGGTCCCGTTCGCCGGTAGGCACCGCTACGGCTGGCAGCCGCCCGGCGGGCCGGGTCGCGTGGTGCTCGTCGCGATCGCCCTCGGCCTGGGCCTGGCCGCGCTGGTCAACCCGAAGGGGCCTGGCCGGCTCGGGCCGGTCGACGTCGTCATGGCGACCGGGATCGTGGCCGCCGTCCTGTGGGCACTTCGCGCCCGGGCCGCGGTCCGCATGCCGTACGTGCTGCCCATGGCCGGGCTGATGACGGCCGGTCTGATCGCCGCACTGGTCGGCCCGGCTCCCATCCGCGGCGTGCAGTCCGTGGTGCAGGAGATCTTCCTGCTCCTCTGGTGTGCCGCCATCGCGACCGTGTGCTGCTCGCCGCGGGCCCTCGCGTTCGCCCTGCGGGCCTGGGCGCTCACCGCGACCGGCTGGGCCGCGCTCCTGGTGGTCGCCGTCCTGATCGACGAGCGGGCCATCTCCGGGGCGGGGACCACCGCGAGCGACGACCCGAACTACGTGGCCGGCCTGTCGGAGACGGCCACTCGCGCCCGGCTGTTCTTCGACCACCCGAACATGGCCGGCAACTTCTTCATGATCGCTGTGTTCATCGTCGTGGCGTCCGGTTTCCCGCGTGCGCTGGGGGCGCGGGTCGGGGCCTGCGGCGTCCTCGTCACGGCGATGTTCCTGACCGGCTCGAACGCCGCCCTGCTCTCGCTCCTGGTTGGGGGCGGGGCCACGTTCGGCCTGTACCTCTGGCGGCGCCGGGGGGTCGTGGTGGTCACGGCGGTCGCGGCGCTCACGTTCGGGGTGGTCGGGGTCGCCGTGGTCGAGGTCGCCCCGCTGGTCCTCGCGACCGCGGCCGACAGCGACAACGAGTTCATCCGGAACTCGCTCGGGCGCGGTGCGCGCAGTGCGGAGGCGCGCGAGTCCCTCTTCTCCTCCCAGCTGGACCTCTACCAGCGAGGCAACCTGCTCGGCGTCGGCCCGTCGAGCACCCGGGACGTGCTCGGCGCCGAGACGGCGACGACCGTGAAGCAGGCCCACAACGACTACCTCGCCACGCTCGTGGAACGGGGCCCGCTCGGGGTGCTCAGCCTCATCGGGCTGATCGGGGTCATCTGGCTGCGTGTCGCCCGCTTCGCCAAGGTCCGGCTCCCGCCGGGGCTGAACACCGCGGTCCCGGTACCCGCGGCGCTGGCCGGGGCGTGCCTGGCGTTCGCCTGCACGGCGCTGACCCACGAGATCCTGCACTACCGCTGGCTGTGGTCCCTCCTGGGCGTCGTGGCCGCCGTGGAGCTGCTCGCTCGACGGGGGTCGGTCGGCCCCGGTCCGCTCGACGTGACGGCCGTCCCCGGTGTCCGCTGACCTGCAGGCCACGAGTCCTCGGCAGCCCCACCCACGCCGACGAGGGGTCGCATCGAACTCGACGGCGCAGCTGCTGTCGTTCGCATTCCGCGCCGTCTCCGGGATCGGGGTCGTCGTCCTCCTCGCCCGGGCCGGCGGCCCCCACGACCTGGGTGTCGTGCAGTTCGCGCTGACCCTGACCTCCCTGCTCCCCTTCTTCTACGGAGTGCCCGCACTCCTCGCTCGGGAGGTGGCCCGGCGGCCGGAGGACGCCCGCCGCTGGGTGGAGAAGGGCACCCTGCTCGCCGTCGTCTTCGGTGCGGCCTTCGTCTGCCTGCTCACCGGCGGTGCGATGGCGGTGGGCGCGTCCCGGGAGACGGCGCTGACCGTGGGCATCGCGGCCCTGGGCATGGCCTTCGACGGCATCGCGCGCGTGCAGTTCGCGGCCTTCTGGGCCTGGGAGCGCATGGACGTCGAGACCTTCGTCACCGGTGTGCAGGAGACGGCGTACCTGGCCGGCACAGCCGCCGTCCTGGCCGCGGACGGCGGCCCGGTCGCCGCACTCGGCGTGTTCACCGGATCCCGCGCGCTGGGCGCACTGGGGGGATGGCTGCTCGTCGGTCACCGGCTCGGCGGGCCCACCTGGCCGCGCGCGGAGCGCGGCGCGTTCCTGGCCACCGTCCGCCAGTGCACGCCGTTCGCGGTCAGCGACACCCTGACGCTGACCTATGCCCGGTTCGACTCGGTGATGCTCGGCATCTGGAAGGGGCCCGCCTCGGTCGGCCTCTACCAGGCAGCCACCAACCTGGTGCTGTACTTCAACGTCGTCGCGCGCAGCGTCAACAGGGCGCTGTACCCGCGCATGGGCCGGGCCTGGCCCGGCCGGCCGGACGAGTTCCGCCGCCTGCGGGACGTCTCCCTCCGGTTGATCGCGATCATCGCCGCACCGGTCACGTGCGGCTCGCTGCTGCTGGCCCCCCGGACGATCGAGTTCCTCTACGGAGCCGGCTTCGCCCCGGCCGTCCTGACCTACCAGTTGCTGATCCTGGTCATCCCGATCCGCATGGCGGGCAACACGATGAGCTTGTCCCTCGCCGCCACTGATCGGCAGCGGTCCCGGACGATCGCCGTCCTCGGCGCCGCAGTGCTCAACATCGGGTTGAACGCCTACTTCATCCCCCGCTGGTCCTACCTGGGAGCCGCCATGACAACGGTGATCTGCGAGACGGGGGTGCTGATCGCCTACGCGCTGATCCTGCGCCGGGCCACCGGACGGTCGGAGCTGTTCCGCGCCCACGCCTGGCCGCTGCTGGCCTGTGCACCGATGGCGACGGTGATCCTGGCTACCCCCGCGGCGCCATGGCCGGTCTCAGCGGTGGCCGGGACCCTCGCCTACGCGGCGGCGGTGGCGGTGCTCGCGGTCGTCCGTGCGCCGGCACGCGACCGACGGCGACCGGTGCGAGCCCTGGCCGGGCTGCTGGAGTCGGGGCGATGAGCCAGTTCGCGGCGACGACGCCCGAGGAAGGGATCTCGGCGGACCTGCCGACGTTCCTCGTGATCGGGGCGATGAAGGCGGGTACGACGAGCCTCTACCACTACCTGAAGAACCACGAGCAGGTGTTCATGTCGCGGATCAAGGAGCTCGACTTCTTCGTCACCGAGTCGAACTGGTCACGCGGCTTGGACTGGTACCGGCAGCAGTTCAACGGAGCAGGGGGTGCCCTCGCCCGGGGCGAGGCCTCAACCCTCTACACGAAGTTCCCGGAGTACGCCGGCGTCCCGGAGCGCATCGCCTCCGTGCTGCCCCACGTCAAGCTGGTGTACGTCGTGCGTGATCCGATCGAGCGGTTGCGCTCCCACTACCAGCACCGGGTCAAGAGCGGTGCCGAGCAGGCGCCGCCCGAGGTCGCGCTCCTCGAGAACCCGATCTACCTCGCGACCAGCAGGTACGGCATGCAGGTGGAGCGCTATCTGGACCACTTCCCCCGGGAGCAGGTCCTCATCACGACCTCGGAGAGGATGCGGTCCGACAGGTCTGCCACCGTCCAGCAGGTCTACGAGTTCCTCGGGGTGGACCCCGACCGGATCCCACCCGGGCTCGACAAGGAGTTCTACCGCACCGCGCAGCGCAGGTCCTATCCGCCGATCGTCTGGTGGGCCCGCCGCTTGGCCAAGCGCCACGTGCCTCAGGCCAAGCGTGCCAAGGAGGTCGTGGACTCGTTGATGACCCGGCGGTCAGCGGGGACGGCGCAGGGGGTCGGGGTCTCCGAGGACGGGCCCGACCCCGACGGCGCGGTCCTCAGCCCGGCGCTGCGGGCGCAGCTGGCCGACGTGCTCGCGGAGGACGTCGCGCGGCTGCGGCGCCACATGCCCGAGGACTTCGACGGATGGGGCCTGGCCTAGTCCGAGGGGCGCCCGGGTCGTCGGGAGCTCGCGGCCTCCCGGTGGCCGGTGAGCGCGCCGACGACGACGGACCGGTACGAGGCCGTGATCGACTCGCGTGTCCAGCTGGACAGGTCTGCCTGCGGCTCGCGCTCGGCCGCTCCCAGCCAGCGCGCCACCTCGTCGGCGGCCTCCTCGACACTGCCGAGGGGGACCACCGAGCCGGCCGCGCCGAGCGCCAGGACCTCCCGGACCCCTTCGACGTCGAACGCGACGAACGGCGTCCCCACCGCCGCCGCCTGCACCAGCACCTGGGGCAGGCCCTCCGCCTCGCTCATCAGCACGACGACGTCCGAGCCCCGCAGGGCCTCGTGGACACGTGCCGGATCGGACAGGTACCCGGTGAGCACGACGCTGCCCTGGAGGTCCTGGGCGCGCAGCTCGTCCTCCAGCCGGCCGCGCTCGGGGCCGTCCCCGACGACGAGCAGGCCGGGTGGACCGGGCAGCCGGTCGTGCAGCCGGCGCAGCAGTCGAGGGAGGAGCAGCGGGTTCTTGCGCTGCTCCAGGCTGCCGACGTAGCAGATCAACGGTCGCCCCGGCACCGTGCCGTAGCGCTCGTCCAGCCGGCGCCGTGCCTGGTCACGCGGCGGCACCTCAGCGGGCAGCGGCACGCCCGATCGGACCACGTGCAGCCGGTCGGGGGGGACCCCCACCTCCGCGAAGCGCTGCGCGAGGTCGTTCCCGACGACGCAGTACGCCGTCGTCCGTCTGCCCAACGCGCGCTCCAGGCGCGGGAACAGCAGGTTCTCGGCGCGCCCGTACCCCGGACCGAAGCTGGCCATCGACAGCGAGTGCACGGTGGGCGGCCCGCCACGGGCAGCCGCTGCCGTCCTGGCCAGCACGCCGGCCTTCGACTGGTGTGTCACGACCACCGCGTACCGCCCTCGGCGGAGCAGCCGCCAGAGCGAGAGCAGCGCGGCCGCGTCCCTCCGCGGGACGACCTGCCGCACCAGCGTGGGCAGGATCCAGACCTGGTCGGCCCCCGTCTGCTCCCGGGCCAGATCGACGTCGGACTCGGCACCGAGGACCAGGTGGTGGCGTAGGTCCGGGAGGGCACGGATGAGGTCCTGCACCCGCCGCTCGGACCCGCCCCGCTGGTAGCGCGTGCACACGTGCAGGGCGAGGGGGAGCGCCGGCGGCCCGACGTCGGGGCGATGCCGATCGTCCACCTGCACCTGCGCTCCCCTCATCGGCGGTCCAGAGCGTAGGACCTGGACCCGGCTGCCGGATCCGAGGACGGGACGATGCTCCGGCGGCGGGCTCGAGCCGCAGGACTGCACGTGGCGGGACCGGGCGGCCAGCACGTGCTGCAGGAGCCGGTCGCGGTCGTCCGACGTCTCCTCGGTGCCCGTGACGACGAAGACCTCGTGCGGTCCCCCCGGCGCGGTCGTCCACCAGTCGACGAGTCGGTCCAGGAGGCGGACACCCCGCCGCAGTTCTTCCGACATCTCGGTGGTCGTCAGGGACTGCGTCCGGCTGTGCTGCGACCGCCGTGCGGTCAGCCGTTCCAGGGCGAGCTCCGGTGACACGGAAGCGACGACCAGCAGGTCCGCCGGTGGGACGGGGCGACGGGTCCCCACGGCAGCCAGGACCGGCTCCACGTCCCCCCGGAGACCGATCGACCAGAGGGCCTGGACCACGCCCTCGTCGACGAGGCTCACGTCGCTCCGTGCACCGGCACGGGTGGTGACGTGCTGGGCCACCAGCCACTGGACCGCTCGGGCGGCCAGGTCCACGCGCCCGGGCTGCCCCGAACGCACGATCGCCCGCAGGACACGACCGGCACCCATGGGGTCGGCCGACCCGGCGAGGCCGGCGGCCACCGCCTTCCGGCCGAGTCTCAGGGCGGCCGGTACGTCCGGTCCGAGCGGTGCCTGCGGCAGGTGGACAGCAACGCCGCGACGGCCGAGCTCCCTGGTCAGCGTCCGGGCCAGGCGGCTCTTCCCGGATCCGGGTACGCCGGCCAACTCGACGGTGTACCCCCTCGTCCGTCCCGGGGCCGGCCGGGCCGGAGGGCTCACAGGTTCGCCCAGACGAGCGCCCGCGCCTCGGCCATCACGTCCTCCGCCGGCCTGGACGCGTCGAGCACGGCGGCCCGGGTGCCGCTCCAGTCGGCCGCGAACACCTCCGCCGAGCGTGGCCGGACGAAGTCGGCGGGATCGACGCCCTGCTTCCGGGCAACCGCGGTGTCCGGGTCCACGCGGAGGACCACGAGCAGGTCCGGGTCGGCCATCGCGGCGTAGCAGCGCTGTTCGGCCGCCACCAGCCAGCGGTCGACGGGGGACAGCCGCTCGAGCGGGACCCATCTCGTGCGTGAGCCGTCCATGAGCGTGACCTGGGGGAGGGGGAAGCGGTCGCACACGACGAGGTCTCCCCGTGCTGCCGCGGCGCGGGCCCGGCGGTGCTGACGTCGACGGTCCGAGGCCGTGACCAACTGCCACAGCAGCCAGGTCCGGCCGGGGACGTGCTCGCCGAGCGCTTCCGGGGCGGGGTAGTTGGGCAGCCAGTCGCGGATCAGCCCGGCGCGCCGCGCAGCGACGATGCTGCCCTTGACCGCCAGGTTCACCGGGCCGCGGGGCGGCTTGCCCAGGTGGACCACCCGGGTGTCGAGGGGGCCGTTGAGCCATTCGGACAGCCCCGTGACCATGGTGGACTTGCCCGCACCGTCCCCGCCGACGACGGCGATGAGACTCCCCCCGGCCGTCAGTCGCTTGGTGTTGCGCTGCCCCAGCACGTAGTGGCGGGTCCCCCACTCGACGCGCCGCCAGCACCGCAGCGCGGTGTCCGCCGCCGCGGGACGACGCATCAGCTCCGCCACCCCGGCGACGACGCGCCGTCCGGTGCTGAGCCGCCGTGCCAGGCCCGCGTCCTCGAGCAGGGCCCGGTGGTGCGCCGACCAGTCCCGCCAGCCGATCTGCGGCAGATGCGTCTCGACGACCTCCCGCAGCTGGTCCTCGTCGACGGCGGCCTGCAGGTGGCGCAGCTCCCGCCGCTCACCGGAGGTCGGCGACGCCAGCCCGAAGGCCGCGGCGTCCCAGGTCCCGTGCTTGAGGGCGAGGCGGAGCACCAGCACCGCGAGTTCGTACTCGGGGGCGGGCACGGGGAACAGCGACCCCTCGGTGCAGGACGCGAGGTAGGCGCGCTCCATCGGCACGCGGACGTTCTTCGTCGTGTCGTCGCCGAGCACCAGGTGGGCCTGGGCGTCGACGTGGACCAGCTTCCCCGAGGCGGCGTCGTACCCGTAGTAGTGCAGGACACCAGGGACCCGGCGGCGGGGCTTCGGCTGGGCCTGCTTGAACCCAGCCGCGACGAGCACGCCCAGGAACGTCTGCAGGTCCCGCCGGTCGACCAGCAGGTCGAGGTCGTTGTCGCCCGATGCCGAGAGGTGCAGGACGTCGTTGCTCTTCCAGTGGCAGTAGGAGACCCCGGCTGCACGCAGGCGGCTGCACAGGTCCACGACCAGCTCCAGCGGTGGGGAGATCTCGTCGGTCGCGGGATCGCCCCCGCTGTGCGCAGTGCTCATGTCCCTGCCCCCTGGGTCGCGCGGAGTGGACACATCCTGCCTGCTCGGTCGCCGTGCACAGCGGTCGTCGATCCCCGCGTGCAGGCGGCGGCCCCGATCGCCGACGGTGGCCCGCCGTCCGCACCGGCAGGCCTCGTCGGCAGGTGGGCGCCCTCGTTCCGCTCGGCGGGAAGATCCGTTACGTTGCTGCGGACCGCGCTCTCCACCCCGGGACTGGTGCGCATGCGGGCCCTTCGGCGACGACCGGCGTCGCGGGCGCGCGCGGGCCTGGCTGCGGTGGTCCTCCTCCTCCTCTGCGCCTGCCAGTCCTCCACCGGTGAGCCGGGCGAGGACGGAGTCGCGTCAGGCAGCGCTCCACCGGCATCGACCGGCACCCCGGAGCCCATCCCGGGCCTCTCGGCCGGCGGTCCGATGCCCAGCGGGCAGTCGTGCATCGGCTCGGGCCGCAACGTGAGTGCCGAGGCGGTGACGCGGCTCAGGGTCCAGTGGGTGGAGGACTCGCCGCCCGATGACGCCACCTTCGACCTGACCGGCGTCACGTCGACCGCCTATCCGGCGACCGAGTCGGTGTTCGCGGTCGGCACGGACCGCCCCGCTGCGCGCACGTGCGTCATCGGGGGAGTCGTCCACGGTCAGGCCGACGACGACAAGACGTGGGACCACTACCACGACAAGTACAACGCTGCCTGTCTGAAGATCATCGCCCGCGGCTGGATCCAGGTCCACGGATTCCGTTGCGACAACGTCGAGGACGGCATCAAGCCGCAGGAGTCGTCGGTCAACGCCAACGACACCCAGTTCTTCATCTCGGGTACGCACCTCACCCGCATCCGCGACGACTGCATGGAGAACGACTACACCGTCGGAGGTGTGCTCTACGACAACCTCTGGGAGCAGTGCAACACCGGCATCTCGGAGCGGCCGTCTCGCGATCGGTCATGGCAGACCCCGGAGTCGGAGACCCTGGTCCTCGATCACATGCTGATCGGGCTGTACCAGACCCCCCACCGCGAGGACGGGAAGGTCGTGATGGGGGCGAACGCCTTGTTCAAGTGGTCCGAGTCGGGCAACCGGGTCGTGATCAAGTGCTCGACGTTCATGGTCGACGCGGTGTCCCTGAACGGCACGGACGCCATGGCGTTCCCGCCGGGCACCGTCGTGGACGACTCCGGCTGCCCGGACACCCCCTCCACGCTCGTGTGGCTCGGCGGGGGCGCCGAGTACCCCGCGTGGGCGGCCGGGATCCGGGTCGTCACCGACCCGGGCGTGTGGACCGCGGCCGTCGCCGCGTGGAAGGCGGCGCACGGCGAGGTGGGAGCCGGGTGAGGCGTTCCGGTCGCGAGGGCGCCGGCTGGACCCACCGGGCCCTGCCGCGCCGCGCCGGCTGAGCGGCGCGGCGTCACGGGTCGGTCAGTTCGGCACGGCCGGCAGCGCCTCGTCGGCGAACTCGTCGGTGTGCCGGCCCAGGGAGTCGGTGTGCAGGTGGGCCCACATGCGGGCGCCCCGGGCCGCGTCGAGGTAGACCACGCTGGCCGCGCCCTCGGTCCCGGTGCCGCGCACCGGGGCGGTGAAGAAGGCGAGGCCGTCCGCGCGGAGCCCGCGCAGCGAGTAGGCCAGGGACAGCACGTCGGTGTCGCTGAGCCCGTCGTCCACCGCGACCACGCCGGTCACCGCGAGGACGGTGGAGTCCAGCCCGCCCAGGGACCCGAACGCGCCCTGGCTGAACAGCTTCCCGGTCATCGCCCGCAGGTAGTTCTGCTGGCGCCGCACCCGGTCGAAGTCCCCTCCGGGCAGTCCGTACCGCTGCCCCACGTACCAGCGGGCCCGGTCGCCGTCGAGGTGGTTGACCCCGGCGTCGAACGTGTACGGCCCGTTGGACGTGGTCGCGTCCACCACGACGTCCACCCCGCCGAGCTCGTCGGTCACCCGGGCCAGCCCGCCGAAGTCGATCGCGGCGTAGTGGTCGATCCGGACGTCGGTGAGCTGCTCGACCGTCTCGATGAGCAGCGTCGGGCCGCCGTAGGCGTAGGCCGCGTTGATCTTGTTCATGCCGTGCCCGGGGATGGCCACCCACGAGTCACGCGGGATCGAGACCACCTGGACGTGCGCCCGGTCGGCCGAGACGCGGGCGATCATGATCGCGTCGGAGCGGGCGTCGGGCAGCTCGCCCGGCGCGACCTCCGACCGGGTGTCCGAGCCGACGAGCAGGAACGTCACCGGATCCGCCGGCGCCGCGGCGGCCGGGGTCGGCGGAGCGGGCCGGGAGGCCTCGTCCAGGCCGGCGAAGACGTCGCCGAGCCGGTCGACGTTCCCGCCGTACCGGGAGCTCAGCACCCAGATGCCGCTCCCCAGGCCGAGCGCGAGGACGAGCGCCAGGACGCCGAGGCCCAGCAGTGCCCGGCGCAGTCCGCGCCGCCGCTGCCTGTCGCCGTCCGGCTGGACCGGGACCGGCGACTGCGGCGCCGTCCGGTCGTCGATGTCGACGCCATCCATCTGCTGCCCCCTGGTCCACGGTGATCGGGGACCGACGGTAGGCGCGGCCGGGCGTCCGGCCCGGCGCCGCCGGGGGGTGCCTCACCCGAACGAGCGGCAGTCCCGTCCTGCCGTCGCCGGTCCGGGGGACACCGGCACGCCCGGCCACTCCCGGCGGCGACCGCTCGGGGAGGCACCGTGAGGATGGGGGCTCCTCAGCTGACGGGAGCCCCCATGACCGCCGCCGACCACGCCCTCGCCGCCTCGCTCGCGAGCGAGGCCGGGAGGCTGCTGCTGCAGGTGCGGCAGCGCGACCTGCCCGATGCCGCCGCCCGCAAGGCCGCCGGCGACACCGAGTCCCACCGCTTCCTGGTCGACGAGCTCGCGCGTCAGCGGCCGGACGACGCCGTCCTCTCCGAGGAGGGCGCCGACGACCCCGCCCGGCTGTCCGCCGACCGGGTCTGGATCGTCGACCCGCTCGACGGCACCCGGGAGTTCTCCGAGCCCGGCCGTGCCGACTGGGCGGTGCACGTCGCGCTCTGGGAGCGGGGCGAGCTGGTCGCCGGCGCGGTCGCCCTGCCCGCCGAGTCGGTCACCTTCGCGACTCCCGCGCCGCCGTCCCCGGCGCCCCGTGCGGACGGGCCGATCCGGCTGGTGGTGAGCCGCAGCCGTCCTCCGGTGCTGGTCGCCGAGCTCGCCACCCGGCTGCGCGGGGAGCTCGTGCCGCTGGGCTCGGCGGGGGTCAAGGCCATGGCGGTGGTCCGCGGCCAGGCCGATGCCTACGTGCACGGCGGCGGCCAGTACGAGTGGGACTCGGCGGCGCCGGTGGCCGTGGCCCGGGCCGCGGGGCTGCACACGAGCCGGCTCGACGGCTCGCCGCTGCGCTACAACCAGCCCAGCCCGTGGTCACCCGACCTGCTGGTCTGCCGCCCCGAGCTCGCCGACGACCTGCTGGGAGCCCTCGCGGAGACCCTCTGACGGGGCAGGTGGGGAGGCTGGGACGAACCGTCCCCGTTCGCGATCACCCTCCCCGGAGGGGTGATCGGCGCGTGCCAGGGTCGGTGCGTTCCCGGCCGGGCTCAAGTTCTCCCGCCGACGTACCGATGGGATCGACATGCCGTGGTGGGGTTGGACGCTGATCGGGTGGACTGGGCTGGCTGTCGTGCTGGCGCCGCTGGTCGGGCTCGGCCTGCGCTCGGCCGAGCGCCTCGACCGTTCGCGGCGGGGCATCGTCGTCGCCACGGCGGCACCCCCACCCGAGCCGGCCGGTCGTAGGCGGCGCCGCCGCATCCCCATCCCGCCGATCGCCGTCGGGCTGCTGCTCACCGGCGTCACGCTGCAGGCCGTCGGCTTCGTGATCCGGGCGACCGGCAACGAGCGGGGTGCGGCCCGGCTGTGGTCCATGGACCTGCCGCTGTCCGTTCCGCGCATGTTCGTCGCCGCCGTCTTCGCGGTCGCGGCCGTGTCCGCCTTCCTGGGCGCCGCCCGGGCCACCGGCCGCCGGCCCTGGTGGATCGCGGTCGGCGTCGTGGCGGCGGTCGTCTCCGAGGTGAAGGCGGGCGGGACCGTGCACGTCCGCGCGCTCGAGACGCTGGGCGTGGCCGACGACCCGGTGATCGCCACCCTGGGCAGCGCCGTCGTCGTCGGTGCCGTCCTCTCCCTGCTGTGGTGGCTCAGCCGGACCGAGCGCCGCGACCGGCGCCGGGTGCTCACCGCCTTCGGCATCTACGCGGTGGCCGCGGTCGGTCTCTCCGGCGGCTCGTCACTGCTGGCGCGGGCGGGTGCCGCCGACTTCTGGCAGGCGAGCGCCACCTTCGTCGAGGAGAGCGTCGAGGCCGGCGGAGCGGTCGCCGTCCTGACGGCCGTGCTCGTCGGGGTCGCGCCGCGACTGGTGCTGCCCGCCGACTGGGCGCTCCGCCGCCGGGCGGACGCCGAGACGGTCGACGCGCCCGCCGCGCTGCCCGGCCGTTCCCGCTCCTGAGCGGTCACCGGCTCCCGTCGTACGGACGGTGGTGGGACAGGGTGAGGCCCAGGCCGATCATCCCGAGTCCCCAGACGGAGACGATCCCGATGTCGCCGCGGTGGATGCCGTGGTCCTCGGTCACCTTCGCCACCACCGGGCCGTCCCGGAAGTACTGGCCGGACAGCAGCAGCAGGGCGAAGCCCGTCAGCACCAGCGCCACGAGCAGCGCACCCAGCCAGCGGACCACGGCGGCACCGTACCCGGCGGGGCGGATCAGACCGGAGTCGGCTCCGGACGCGGGGTGGGCAGCGGGCGGCGCTGGTGGCCGGCGCACTGGGCGGCGAAGGCCGACTGCAGCGCGTCGGCGAGGACGTCGGCGCGCGACTGCTCGGGCAGGACCGTGCTGTTCCCGGGAGCTGACATGCCCGCCACGCTAGGGGCTGCCGCCCGGCCGGCCGGCGCGACGGGCGGAGGACGGGATTGCGGTCCGGTGACCGTTCGTCACATCCTGCGCAGCTCCGCCAGCACCAGGTGCGCGCTCTCGTCGATCCCGGACGTGCGGGTGTCGATCACGATCTCGGCGTCGGTCGGCTCCTCGTAGGGGTCGCTGATCCCGGTGAACTCGGCGATCTCCCCGCGGCGGGCCTTCGCGTACAGGCCCTTCCGGTCCCGGGCCTCGCACTCGTCGAGCGGCGTGGCGACGTGGACGAGCACGAACGAGCCGGGCCCGGCGGCCTCCTCGACCAGCCGGCGGGCCTCCGCGCGGGTCGCCGCGTACGGCGCGATCGGCGCGCACACCGCGATGCCGCCGTGCTTGGCGATCTGCGCGGCCACCCAGCCGATGCGCCGCACGTTGGTGTCCCGGTCGGCCCGGGAGAAGCCGAGCCCGGCGGACAGGTGGGTGCGCACCACGTCGCCGTCCAGCAGGGTCACCGTGCGGCCGGACTCCAGCAGCAGCTCCACCAGCCGGCCGGCGATGGTCGACTTCCCCGCGCCGGAGAGCCCGGTGAACACCACCGCGAGGCCGCCCGTGCGCGGGACGGCGGGCAGCACGCGGGCGCCGAGCAGCTCCGAGCCGTAGGCGGCGGCGAGCTCCGGCCAGCCGACCTCGGGTGCCGTGGCGGTCACCGGCACCGGGACGACGACCACCTCCGTGCCCTGGGCCCGCACCGAGCCCCACGCCGCGGCCGCCGCGGAGACCGCCGCCGAGTCCGGGGACGTGCCCGCCGCGGGGAGCAGCGCGAGCACCCTGGCCGGGAGCCTGCCCGGTTCCTCCGGCGGCATCCCGATCCAGACCGCCCAGCCGGGGGTCTCCGCGCGCACGGCGGCCGGTGGGCGCCAGCGGGGGATCTCCCGGACGACCGGCGCGCCCTCGCCCCGGGTCGCCACCAGCACCCCCTCGGCGTCCTCCAGCTCGTCCGCCGCCGGCAGGTCCGGGGGTGCGGCGGTGAGCCCGAAGGCGTACCGGGTGAGGGCCGCGAGATCGGTGTCGGTCAGCCGGGCCCGGGAGTGCACCATGGGCCGGAGTCTGGCACCCGGGGTGTACGGCGCCGTGGCGACCGGCCATCATCGGACCCCGTGCCCGACGGCGGCTGGTGGCCGCGGTGGGATGTGCACAGGGGATGGGGGAACGTGGGATGACCTTCGGCAACCGGCCGGCTCGACGCCGGACGAGGCGGCTGCGCGACCGTCCCGCTGTCCGGGGCGTGGTCGCCTCGACGGTCGGCACCCTGCTCGTCGTGACCGGGTGCGGGGCGGGGAGCGGCGACGCCGTGGCCGCCGCGTGCCTCCCGGCCGTCACCGTGACCGCCCCCGCTGCGGACGCGGTGCTGGGCGCGGGGCCGGTGACGCTGGCCGGCACGACCACCACCGGCGACAGCACCGTCCTCTGGAGCGTCCGGGACGCGGGCGGCGCTGAGATCTCCACGGGCTCCACGGCGGAGGTCGCCGACGACGGCACCTTCACCGTTCCGCTCGACCTGGCCGAGGGCACCTACTCGGCGGCGGTGTGGGCGGTCTCGGGCGAGGACACCGCAGCCGGCGGCTGCCCGGTCACCACGCAGGCGCTCTCGGTGGCGGCGGGTGGCGCGCCCCGCTGGGGAGCCGGGGCGTCCGGCGCGGGCGTCCCGGACGGCTCGTTCGCCGCCTGGCGGGGGTCCCCGGTGCCCATAGCCGGCACCTGGGCCAACACCGCCGCCGGGCAGCTGGAGCTGTGGCCGCTGCACGGTGAGTACCGGAACTGGACCGGTGACCTCGAGGTCGCCATCGGCGCGATCGACGACGGGGAGACCTGGGCGGAGGCGGCGCAGGGCGCCTACGACGCGCGGTGGACCCAGTCGCTGCAGGAGGCGGCCCGGCTGTGGGCCGGCCGCCCCGGCACGCTGTACCTGCGCTTCGCGCACGAGTTCAACGGCGACTGGTACTCCTGGTCGGTCACCCCCGACTCGCTCGGCGACTTCAAGACCGCCTGGCAGCGTTTCCGCGCGCTGCAGCAGCAGCACTTCCCGACCGCGAAGCTGGTGTTCTCCCCCAACTCGGAGACCATGGACGAGTTCGGGATGGACTGGCGCGAGGCGTTCCCAGGCCCGGGCCAGGCCGACGTGATCTCGACGACCTACTACAACAGCTGGTTCTTCACCGACACCGTCGACGGGTTCCGGCACCGCTCGCTGGACTTCAACGCCTACGGCGGGCCCCGCGGCCCGCAGCGCTTCCTGGAGTTCGCCCGCAGCGTCGGGCTGCCCCTCGCGCTGAGCGAGTGGGGGGTCTACGCGCCGCACGGCGACTCCAGCACCTGGATGGAGCAGATGTACGGGTTCCTGAACGCGAACGCCGGCAGCGGCCCCGGCCAGGTGCTCTACGAGATCTTCTTCAACGAGGTCCAGGACGACAACGGGTTCGCGGTGTTCCCCGACACCAAGGTCCCGCACTCGGCGGAGACCTACAGCCGCCTCTGGTGACGCCCCGGACCGTCGAGCCCCGCTCGACCGGGTGACGCCTGGTCAGCCGCACGCCCGGACCCGGCAGCCCCCGTGGTCACATGGACCCGGGAGCGCCCGGCGACGTGCCGGGGACGGGGTCGACCCGGGCGGGGGAGCGCATGGACGACGGTGTCATCGCGGGGCTGAAGCGGCGGCTGCCACACCGCGCGCTGATGGCGTGCCGGGAGGCGGCCTCCTGGCCGGCGGTCCTGCGGGTGCTGAGCTCGCGCAACAAGCTGTTCCTGCGCTTCGCGCCGCCGGGGCACTACTACTCGCCGATCCCCGACCTGGCCGAGGTCCGGCGCAACGCGGAGCGGGTCTTCGACCCGCCGTGCGCCGACGACGGCGACCCGCTCCCCGGTGTCGACCTCGCCGAGCGCGCCCAGCTCCAGCGGCTGGAGGAGTTCGCCCGGTTCCACGACGAGCTGCCCTTCCCGGACCGGCCGACGCCCGGGTTCCGCTACCACCTGGACAACGACTGGTTCTCCTACGGTGACTGCGTCGCTCTCTACTCGATCCTGCGGTCGCAGCGGCCGCGGCGGATCGTGGAGGTGGGCTCGGGGTTCTCGTCCGCGGCCATGCTCGACCTCGACGACCGCTTCTTCGGCGGTGACCTGGAGCTGACGTTCATTGAGCCGCACCCGGAGCGGCTGGAGGGCCTGCTGCGGGACACCGACGCGAAGCGGTGCACCATCGTCCGGGCGGCTCTGCAGGACGTCGGGCTGGACGTGTTCACCGAGCTCGAGGACGGCGACGTCCTGTTCGTGGACTCCAGCCACGTCGCGAAGGTGGACAGCGACGTCCTGCACCTCTTCTTCCGCGTGCTGCCGGCGCTGGCTCCGGGTGTGCTGGTGCACTTCCACGACATCCCGTGGCCGTTCGAGTACCCGAGGACCTGGCTGGAGCAGGGCAAGGCGTGGAACGAGGCGTACCTCCTCCGGGCCTTCCTGATGTACAACCCGGCCTTTGAGATCCACTGGTACGCCGCGTTCCTCGCCGACCGGCACCTCGCCGCGCTCACCCGTGCCCTGCCGACGGCCGTGCGGCCGCCGTCCGCGCCGACGATGCTGTCCCACTCGAGCATCTGGCTGCGGAAGGTGTCCGACCGCACGTAGCCGGACGGCCGCGTTCACTCTCACAGGTCAATGAAATCTCCCGCAGCGGGAGGTTCTGGCATGCTCGATGGGTGCTCACCCCCCGATCCGCGTCGCACCCGAGCACATCGCTGGCCGGCGTCTTCGACCCGCGACGCAACAGCCTGTCGGTCCTGCGCCTCGGGCTGGCCGCGGTCGTCGCGGTGACGCACGCGCTGACCAACGGGTTCGGCCGGGACGTGCAACTGGGGGGCACGGAGCTGGGGGAGCTCGCCGTCGACGGCTTCTTCGTGATCAGCGGCCTGCTGGTGGCCCGCAGCTACCTGTCGTTGCGGTCCTTCCCGCGGTTCACCTGGCACCGGTTCCTGCGGATCATGCCGGGCTTCTGGGCCTGCCTGGCCGTCACCGCCGTCGTGGCCGCTCCGGTGGTGGCCCTGGTGCAGCGGGGGAACCCGATGGCCGCCTTCGAGGGCGACCGGTCGGCGACGGCCTACGTGACCCGCAACGCCGCGCTGCTGATGCAGCAGTACGACATCGCCGGCCTGCCGGACGACGTGCACAGCGCGGGGGTGTTCAACGGCGCGCTGTGGACGCTGGTCTTCGAGGCCGTCTGCTACGCGCTCCTCGGCCTGGCCGGTGTCTGCGGGCTGCTCCAGCTCCGGCGTCGGTACCTCGGGCTCGGGCTCGTCGCCCTCTGGGCCGCGCTGGCGGCGATGCACCTCGGTCTGCTGGCCGTCCCCGGGACGTTGCTGCCGCTCCTGCTGCGCTTCTCCTTCCTGTTCGCCCTCGGGGCCGCGGCGTGGCTGTCCGCCGACCGGCTGCCGATCGCCTGGTGGCTGGCCGCGCTCTCGGCCGTGCTGCTGGTGGTGGCGCTGCTGACGCTGGAGGACTACCAGGCGGTCGGCGGGCCGGCCCTGGCGTACCTCCTCGTCTGGACGGCCGTCCGCGCTCCGCTGACGTGGTCGCCGCGGACCGACCTGTCCTACGGCGTCTACATCTACCACTGGCCGGTGCAGCAGCTGCTGGTGCTGGCCGGGCTGGCCGCCCTGGGCACCGTGCCGTTCGTCGTCCTGAGTCTGGTGGGCGCCGGGGTCTGCGCGCTGGCCTCCTGGCACCTGGTCGAGGCGCCGTCCCTGCGGCAGAAGGACGCCCGCTGGGTGGGCCGGTTCGAGCGGCGGCGGGCCGTGCCCGCCCGCCTCTAGGATGAGGCCGGTCCTGGTGAGCCCCGCGAGCCGCTACGCGCTCGCAGAGAGCGGTGCGTTGATGTCCGGAGCAATGTCGTCCATCGGTGAGGTCGCCGAGCGCATCGGACTGAGCTTCCGGACCATCCGGTACTACGAGGAGATGGGGCTGGCCGTGCCGTCGGCGCGGACGAAGGGTGGCCACCGGCTCTACTCGGAGGTCGACGTCGACCGCCTCCGGCTCATCATGAAGATGAAGCCGCTCGACTTCACCCTCGAGGAGATGCGCGCCGTCCTGGCGTCGCTAGACCTGGTCCGGGACGAGGGCGCACCGCCCGCGGAGCGGGCCACCGCCCGGGAGACGCTGGAGGGCTACCGGATCCTCATCGAGGACCGGCTCGGGTGGCTCCACGAGCGGCTGGCCATCGCCCACGACTTCCGGCGGCACCTGGACAGCGAGCTCCGCGGATCGGCGACCGACATCGCCGCCACCTAGCCGGGGATCCTGACGTCACGTGAGCACGGGTGGCGGCCGGCCGCCGCCGTCCGGGCTGCGCAGCGGCGCCCACAACGTCATGAACGTGAACACCGTGAAGGGCACCAGCGGCACGAGCAGCGACGGGTTGATCACCCAGTAGACCAGCGCCAGGCCCGCCCCCACGACCCAGGTCGGGACCCGGCTCAGCGTCATCGACACCAGCATGGCCAGCAGCACCACGGCGGTGACCAGCCCGTACTCGTAGACGACCTTCGGGATGATCGGCGCAACCAGGTCGGTGCGCACCTGGGACGCCAGGGTGTCGGCGGTGCCGGCGCCCTGCCCGAGCAGCAGGGTGGGCACCGACTGCACCAGGTGGTCGGCGAAGACGCCGTAGGGCTGGACGAAGCGGAAGCTCGCGCTGGAGTCGCTCCGGGTCACCTCGGTGAGCCGGGTGGCCAGGATCGGCCCCAGGCCGAAGGCGACCATCACGACCGCGACGAGGACCCCCGGCACGACCAGCGGTCGCAGCGACCGCCACTGGCGGGTCCCCACGAGGACGACGACCGCCGCGGTGGCGACCACCATCCCGTTGCCGGACACCGACGTGATCAGCCCGGCGGCCAGGACCCCCAGGGGGACCAGCCCGACGCGCAGGTACAGGCCGGCGGCCAGCCCCAGCCCGCAGAACAGCGAGAAGAAGGACGGCTCCAGGAACACCAGGCCGTTGGCCCGCTGGTAGGGGGAGCCGTAGAACAGCGCGTTGGTGGTGTAGTAGCCCGACAGCAGCATCCGGTCGGGCAGGACGGCCGCCAGCCAGTCCGAGTAGGCCAGGCCCGCCCACTGCAGCGCGAACAGCACCGCACCGGACCCGGCGAAGGCCGACATCACCCGCACGTAGCCGCCGAGCAGGGCGCGGTGGCCGGTCCAGGTCGGCGCGGTCAGCACGAGCGTGCCGCAGGCGTAGACGCCGAGGACGAGCAGCGCGGAGGACACCGAGGGCGCCAGCCCGCGGAGGACGGCGACGAGGGTGCTGGCCACGACCAGCACCGCCGCCACCAGGAACAGCCGCAGCCGGGCCACGTCGAACGAGAGCACCCGGCGGTGCAGACCGATCGCGACGGCCACGTACACCAGCGGCACCAGCAGCGGAAGCTGCGTGCCCGGCACCGCGATGCGCTGGACGGCCAGCGCGCCGGCGAGGGCCAGCAGCACCGCGCGGGAGGGCCGCGGGCCGAAGTCGAGGTGGTCGCGCAGCAGGGCGCGCGCCCGTTGCTGCCGGCCCGGGCGTGCGCCGGCGACGGCGGTCATGCGGGGTCCGGAACGGCCCGGGCGGCTGGCGGCTCCTCGGCCGCGGGTTCGGGGCGCCGGCGGGTGGAGAGCAGCAGGGCGACCGCCACTCCCGCCAGGACGCCGGCGGCGAGCCCGAGTCCCGCGCCCCGCAGGGGTCCCGGCGGCGCGATGGCGCTGCCCGGGTCGGCGGCCCGGATCACCTTCCCGGCGCCCTCGTACACCGCGGCTCGCATGCGGAGCTCGTAGGCGCGGCTGTACAGCTCGATCGCGACCTCGTCCGCCTCCTCCGGAGCGGTGGCACCGGCCTCGGCCAGGACCTCGTTGGCCTGCGTGTCGTACTCCAGGGCGGCGTCGAGCAGCTGCTCGGTCCCCGTGTCCCGGCTGACCACGATGAACGACTGGGCGGCCGCCTGGGCGAGCCGGGCAGCGGACGACGGGTTCTGACCCTCGGCGGAGAAGACCAGCACGTTGGTCCCGGCGAGCGGTTCCACCTCGACGTCCTGCCGGACGGCCCGCGGTGAGGTGCCCACCTGGTCGGCGGTCCGCCGGGCGACGTCGTCGGCCAGGGCCGCCCGCGCCGCGGACGCCATCCGCCGGTTGGCCTCGTCGACGGTCTCGTAGGTGTCGGCCGGCTGGTCCTGGAGGACGTCGAGGCGGGTGTCGTGCAGGAGCTCGACCTGCGCCTCGGCGCGGTACCGGTCGGGCACCGCGAGGCTGATCGCCGTGCCGGCCGCGGCGCCCAGCGCGACCACCAGCAGGACCACCAGCCAGTGCCGGCGCAGCCCCCGCAGGAGGTCCGGGGCCTGCAGCCGGCTCATACGGCCGCCTGGTTCCCGGCCAGCGGGCACGCCCGCGGCGGAGCGGCGCCGGCGGCGCCGGTCACGACCTCGGCCAGCTGCGGCAGCACCTGCGACCGGTCGAAGTTCGCCGCGACGAACCGGCGGGCGTTCGCCCCGCACCGCCGGCGGGCGGCCGGGTCGTCGTGCAGGGCGCCGATCGCCTCGGCCAGGGCGCGGGGCGACTCGGGCTCGACCACGGGGCCGGCGTCCGCCTCCGACACCAGGCGGGCACCCTGGCTGTCCGGGTGACCGGCCAGGACGATCGGCTTGCCCGCGGCGCCGTAGGTGAGCAGTTTCGACGGGACCACCATGTCGACGACCTCGCGCTTCTGGTGCAGCACGAACACGTCGGCCGCCGCCGACATCGCCGGGAGGTCGCCGCTCGGCTGCACCGGCAGGAGCCGGAGGTTCGGCAGGTCGAGGTCGGCGGCCACCTCGCGCACCCGGGGGTGGTCGGCGCCGTCGCCGACGAGCACGACCTGGACGTCGGGCCGGTCGGTCAGGTGGGCGGCGGCGCGGACGACGGTGACCATGTCCTGCTTGAAGCCGAAGCTCCCGATGTACATCACCACGAACTGGTCGGCCCCGATGCCGTGCCGGGCGCGCCAGGCGCGGCCCTGCTCGTCGGAGGCCACGGGGAAGCGGTCGAGGTCCACCCAGTTGGGCAGGTAGGCGAGCTTCTCCTCGGGCACCCCCCGGCGGCGCAGCGCGTCGAGGATGCCGTGCCCGATGGTCGAGACCCTGGCCGCCCGGGAGTAGATGGCGTCGGCGAGCCGGTGGATCAGGCCCACCACCCGCCGGTTGTTCACCATGCCGACCTCGGTCGCGCTCTCGGGGAGGAGGTCCTGCAGGTGGAACACGAAGGGACGGCGCCACAGCGTCCCGAGGACCGCGGCGCTCAGACCCATCTGCAGCGGCGTGGACACGGCCAGGATCACGTCCGGACGGCGGGTCCGGAGCGCGGCGAGCACGGACGTGACCGCAACCGTCGTGTCGAACAGGATCCGCCGGACGGCGGTGGGGGTCCGGGGCACGTACTGCCACACCCGGAGCACGCGCACGCCGCCGTGGTCCTCCTCGGCGTACCAGCGGCCGCGGTACCCCTCGTAGACCTCCCACTGCGGATAGCTCGGGAAGCCCACGACCGCCGTGACGTCGTGCCCCTGGTCCTGCAGGTAGCGGCACAGGTCGGTGTTCAGCGGCGCGGCGCCGGTGACCTCGGGCTCGAACTGGACGCCCAGAAAGAGGATCTTCACTGGCCCCTCGAAGTGTCAGGTGCCGAGCGGCACTCCTCCGGGCCCACCGGGAGCCCGCCATCGTCGACGGCGACGCAGCGCCGCCGGCCCGGGTGGACGCCCTGGCCGGCCCGGCGCCGTGCCGACGCGGTCCGCGTCGTCATCCCGCCTCGCCGCCCGATGGACCGCGCGACAGGGTCACCTCCGTGACGACCGGTGATCGTCCGCGCGGATGAGCGACCGGCCGGGGAAGTGCCGGCGCGTCCTGCCGCCTGCTCCGTCACCGTGCCCCCTCATCTCGATCACCGACCGTCGATGATGCCCCATCGGGCATCCGCACCACCGCAACCGGCGTGCGGAACCCAGGTCGTCGGCGTGGCTGTCCCCCGTCCGGGTGACAGCGCGCCCCTTCCCCGACCGGTCCGGCCCCCTCGGACCCCCGCCGGGCTCGTCGCGACGGCTCAGCGAGCCGGCTTCTTCCACTGCAGGACCCGGTCCCCGCGCAGGCACCGGACCAGGCCGCCGAGGGCGACCATCTGCAGGTACAGCACCTGGGCCGAGATGCGCAGGGGCAGGGGCAGACGGATGCCGGCCTCCTGGGCGGGCAGCGCGGCGGCGGCGGCGACGTGCCCGGCGACGAACAGCCGCGCGACCCGGCTCGTGCGCAGCGACCCCAGCGCGAGTCCTAGCAGCGCGACGTGGCTGAGCGGTCCGATCGTCGAGCGCCAGAGCTTGTGCCCCCACACCTGGGCGCTGAGGAAGCCGCGGCGCGGGTCCAGCAGCCGGCGCTTGCGCCACATCACCCACAGGCCGCCACCCAGCACGCGGGTCCGGCGCTCCCACGACATCCCCAGCGTGCCGATGGACTCCTCGCTGACCACCGCGCGCGGCTCGTAGGTGACCCGCAGACCCCGCTCCATCAGGTCCAGGGCCACCCAGAAGTCGTCGTTGGAGATGTCCGGCGGGATCGGGCGCCACGCCGACCTGCGGACCGCGCACAGCCCGCCGTCGAGCCCCAGCGTGCTCCAGATCCGCACCTCGTTGCGCTTGATCCAGGACTCGAAGCGCCAGTAGACGAGCTCGCCGCCGGAGCCCTCGAGCTTCTCGCCGGCCACCGCGCCGACACCCTCGCCGGAGAGCGCGGCGACGAGGTGGGCCAGGGCCGACGGGCCCAGCTCGTTGTTGGCGTCGGTGAGCACGACGAACTCGTGGGACGCCGCCGGGACCCCCTTGTTCAGCGCCTGCGACTTGCCGTGCCGCTCCTCCAGCAGCAGCACCCGGGCGCCGGCCGCCCGGGCGACGGCCGCGGTCTCGGGGTCGCCGTCGGCGACCACCAGCACCTCGAGCTCGCCGGGGTAGCCGTTCGCCTCGACGTTGCGCACCTTCGCGGCGATGACGCCGACCTCGAGGTGCGCCGGGATGAGCACGGTGAGGGGCGGCCAGTCGACGGGCTCGGGCCGCACGGGCACCGGCCGCAGCCGCGCCGCCAGGTGCAACCCCACCGGGTACAGCACGTGGCCGGCAGCGACCGAGACCGCCAGTGCGCCGGCCACCCAGGAGCGTCGCGTCACGTCGTCCTCAGCCGCCGGCCGGCCGGCGGAGGACATCACGTTGCGTGATTGTCCGTGCGCCGAGGGATCGCAGCAACCTACGCAGCGTAGGCAGCAGGACACTCATCGCGTTTCTCTCCCCGTGTCGCTCTCGTTCAGTGCGCATATTCGTAGCCCAACGCAGTCAAGGAGTACATGATCTTTCACGCCAGCAGGGCGGATCACCCAGCGGGCCCGTCGCCCGACGAGTGTCGCCGACGGGTGTGCCGGGATGGACTCGGTCGGCTTGCCACGACTTCTACGCCACGGGGGTTCATGTGTCCATGCTCGCGCAGGGTGACGACCTGGAACGGCGTGCCGACGAGTCCCGCCTCCGATGGTGGCGGTCCTCGCGGCTCGGGCTCCGCGGTGAGGGGACCGAGCGGCGCCGGGCGTGGCAGGCCTCCTACGTGCGCCGCATCTTCGCGGTCGACGCCCTCATCGGGGTGCTGGCGGCCACCGTCGGCTACGTCGGCCGGTTCGGTGCGGACACGCTGCCGGCGGGTGCGTCGGTGGCCTCGCTGTGGATCGCCCTGGTGCTGCCGGCGGTCTGGGTGATGGCGATGGTGTTCGCCCGCACCTACGAGCAGCGCTTCCTGTGGGTCGGTCCGGAGGAGTTCCGCCGGGTCTTCGGTGCCGCGGTGGGTCTGCTGGCGGCGGTGGCGACGGTCAGCTGGGCCTTCAAGCTGGAGGTCGCCCGTGGCCTGATCGTGCTGGCGCTGCCCCTCGCCACCCTGCTGACCCTGCTGCACCGCTACGCCGAGCGGACCTGGCTGCACCGGCGCCGCAACGACGGGCGCTTCCAGCAGACGATGGTCATCGTCGGCCACCGCAGCGGCGTCCAGGCCCTGCACGAGCAGATCCGTCGATCGGCCTACCACGGCTACCAGGTGGTGGGCGTCTGCCTGCCGCCGGACGAGTACGGCGGACCGGCGACCACCTTCGACGGCCTGCCGGTGCTCGGCGACCTCGAATCGGTCGCCGACGTGGTCATCACCCACGAGATCGACGCGGTGGCCGTCCTCCCCTCGCGCGAGCTGGAGGGGCCGGCGCTGCGCAAGCTGGGCTGGGCCCTGGAGAAGACCGAGGCCGAGCTGCTGCTGGCCCCGGCGGTCACCGAGATCGTCGGCCCGCGGGTGAACATCCGGCCGCTGTGCGGGCTGCCGCTGCTGCACATGGAGCGCCCCGAGCTGCGCGGCGTCCGGCGGCTCACCAAGGAGACGCTCGACCGGTCGCTGGCGGTGACGGGCCTGTTCCTGCTCACCCCCGCCCTGCTGGCCATCGCGCTGGCCGTCCGGCTGTCCAGCCGCGGTCCGGTCTTCTTCCGTCAGGAGAGGGTCGGCCGGGACGGCCGCCGGTTCCACATGCTCAAGTTCCGCAGCATGGTCGACGGGGCCTCCTCGATGGCCACGCTCGTCGCCGAGAACGACGGCAACGGCGTGCTCTTCAAGCTCCGCGAGGACCCCCGGGTCACCCCGGTCGGCAAGGTGCTGCGCCGGTACTCCCTGGACGAGCTGCCCCAGCTGATCAACGTCGTGCGCGGGGAGATGTCCCTGGTGGGTCCCCGGCCGCCGCTGCCGAGCGAGGTGGAGCAGTACGGCGAGGACATGCACCGCCGGTTCCTGGTGAAGCCAGGGCTCACCGGGCTGTGGCAGGTGAGCGGTCGCTCCAACCTGTCGTGGGACGATTCCGTGCGGATCGACGTCCGCTACGTGGAGAACTGGTCGCTGGCGTTCGACTTCATGATCCTCTGGAAGACCCTGGGCGCCGTGTTCCGCGGCTCCGGGGCGTACTGATCGGACGCAATGCTCACGCTGCTGCACGAACAGCTCGACGCTGCCCGCGACCGCCTCGAGCCGGCCGTCTACGACTACTACGCGGCCGGCTCGGGCGAGGAGACCACGCTGGGGGAGGCCGAGGCCGCCTGGCGCGCCTACCGGCTCCGCCCCCGGGTCCTGCACGACGTGTCCGCGGTCGACATCGGCACCGAGCTGCTCGGCGCGCGCATCGAGTCGCCGTTCCTGGTCGCCCCGATGGCCTTCCACGCCCTGGCGCACCCCGACGCCGAGTGCGCGACCGTCGCCGGCGCCGGTGCCGCCGGCTCCCTGGCGGTGGTCTCCACCCGGGCGTCGCGGCTGCTCGAGGACATCGCCGCGGCGGCGACCGGGCCGTGGTGGTTCCAGGCCTACCTGATGCGCGACCGGGGGCTGACCGAGGCGCTGGTCGGCCGGGCCGCCCAGGCCGGTGCCGGCGCCGTCGTCCTCACCGTCGACACGCCGTACGTCGGCCGGAAGGGGCGGGTCTCCGGCGTCCGGATCGCCGTGCCGGACGACGAGTTCCTGGTCAACCTCGCCCAGCACCTGCTCCCGGGGTCGATCGGCCGGGAGTCGGCCGAGCAGGACCCGTCCATGACCCCGGACGTCATCGGCCGGCTTGCCGAGGCCAGTGGTCTCCCGGTGCTGGTCAAGGGCGTGCTGCGCGGGGACGAGGCAGTCCGCTGCCTGGACGCCGGCGCCGCGGGCGTGATCGTGTCCAACCACGGGGGCCGGCAGCTCGACCGCGCCGTGCCCAGCGCGCTGGCCCTGCCCGAGGTGGTCGCGGCCGTCGACGGGCGCGCGCCGGTGCTGGTGGACGGCGGGGTGCGGACCGGCACCGACGCCCTGGTCGCCCTGGCCCTCGGCGCGAGCGCCGTCCTGGTCGGCCGTCCGCTGCTCTGGGCACTGGCCAGCGGCGGCGCTACGGGGGTCACCGGCGCCCTGGACGCGCTCGGCGCGGACCTGCGGCACGTCCTCGCGCTGGCGGGTGCGGCCCGCCTCGGCGACCTGGACCCGAGCCTGGTGACCACCTCCCGCCTGCCCGGGTGACGCGCGGGACGCCGAGATCTCACCCGATCGGGCGACCCCTCACGGACCGTTGCCGGTTCCCCCCGGTGTCCGGTGCCGCATACGCTCCGAAGGACCGGCAGGACCTGCCGCCGTACGAGGAACTGAGGAACTGATGAACCACCGTCCAGACGTCGCACCGGCGGACATCCCCGTCGTCATCCTCTGCGGGGGCATGGGCACCCGTCTGCGGGAGGCGAGCGAGCAGCTGCCCAAGGGCCTCGTGGACATCGGTGGCCGGCCGGTGCTGTGGCACATCATGAAGACCTACAGCCACTACGGGTTCCGGCGCTTCGTCCTGTGCCTGGGCTACAAGGGCGACATGATCAAGGACTACTTCGTCGACCACCGCGAGCGGATGAACGACTTCACCCTCCGGATGCGGGGCGACCACGAGCTGGAGTTCCACACCAACGTGGCCGACGAGGACTGGGAGATCACCTTCGCCGAGACGGGGCTGACCACGGCCACCGGCGCCCGGATCGCCCGGGTCGCGAAGTACCTGGACACCCCCCGCTTCGCGCTCACCTACGGCGACGGGATCGGCGCGGTCGACCTGCCGGCCGTGCTCAAGGCGCACGTGGCGTCCGGCAAGCTGGGCACGCTGACCGGCGTCCACCCCAGCGGCCGCTACGGCGAGATGGTGATCGAGGGTGACGACGTCACCGCGTTCAACGAGAAGCAGCCGCAGACCGGCTACGTCAACGGTGGTTTCTTCTTCTTCGAGCGCGAGTTCGTGGACCAGTACCTCGACCCGGAGGCCACCGAGGTCATGCTCGAGCACGCCCCGCTGCAGCGCCTCGCGCGCGACGGCCAGCTCGGCGTCCACCGGCACGAGGGGTTCTGGATGGGGATGGACACCTTCCGCGACTGGAAGGAGCTCAACAGCCTCTGGGACGACGGCCACGCGGAGTGGAAGGTCTGGGAGGACTGAGGGCGGTTGCCCAGCACGGGCCCCGGTCACGACTCACCCGGAGTGGGGAGCCGCGGCCGCGGGCCAGAGCCCGCGTGCCTTGATCCAGGCCGAGGACGGGTACCAATTCCGGAGAGCAACCCGCGGGACGCGGCGCAACGGTCGTGTCCTGGCACAGTCAATCAACGAGGCGAGGGCGACGAGCGTGCGCATCATGGTCACCGGCACCGAGGGCTACCTCGGCTGCCTCACTGCTCAGGAACTGCTCCGGGCCGGCCACCAGGTGGTGGGGGTCGACACCGGTTACTACAAGCACGGCTGGCTCTACCCGGGGCTGGAGCGGGTGCCCGAGACGCTGGCGCTGGACATCCGCCGCATCGAGCCCCGGCACTTCGAGGGCGTGGACGCCGTCGTCCACATGGCCGAGCTCTCCAACGACCCGATCGGTGACCTGATCGGGGACATCACCTACGAGATCAACCACAAGGGCTCGGTGCACCTGGCCCAGCTGGCCAAGGACGCCGGGGTCTCCCGGTTCGTCTACATGTCCTCGTGCAGCGTCTACGGCGTCGCCGACGGCACCGTCGACGAGAGCAGCCCGGTCGACCCGCAGACCTCCTACGCCCGGTGCAAGGCGCTGGTCGAGGGCGACCTCGCGCCGATGGCCGACGACGACTTCTCGCCGACCTTCCTGCGCAACGCCACCGCGTTCGGCGCCAGCCCGCGGATGCGCTTCGACATCGTGCTGAACAACCTGTCCGGCCTGGCCTGGACGACGAAGAAGATCGCGATGACCAGCGACGGCTCGCCGTGGCGGCCGCTGGTGCACGCCCTGGACATCGCCAAGGCGATCCGGATGACGCTGGAGAGCCCGCGCGAGCGGGTGCACGGCGCGATCTTCAACGTGGGCAGCGAGGAGAACAACTACCGGGTGCGCGACATCGCCGAGATCGTGGCCGCCGAGTTCCCCGGCTGCGAGCTCAGCTTCGGCGACCCGAGCGCGGACAACCGCAGCTACCGGGTGGCCTTCGACAAGATCCGCGAGGTGCTGCCCGGCTACGAGACCGACTGGGACGCCAAGGCCGGCGCCGCCCAGCTGCACCGCATCTTCGAGGCCATCGACCTCGACGAGGCGACCTTCACCGGTCGCGGCCACACCCGGCTCAAGCAGATCGAGTACCTGATGCGCACCCAGCAGGTCGACCCGCAGCTCTACTGGAAGGCGCCCTCGTGAAGTACACCCCCCTGGGCGTCGACGGCGTCCACCTGGTCGAGATGGAGCCGTTCTCCGACGAGCGCGGCTTCTTCGCCCGCTCGTTCGACACCGCCGAGTTCGAGCAGCACGGCATGCGGCCCGAGGTGGCGCAGTGCAACGTGTCGTTCAACCACCGAGCCGGCACGCTGCGCGGGCTGCACCTGTCGCTGCCCGGGCACCCGGAGGCCAAGTTCATCCGGTGCACGCGCGGGGCGATCGTCGACGTCGCGGTCGACGTCCGCCCGGACTCGCCGACCTACCTCCAGCACGTCGCGGTCGAGCTGACCGCGGAGAACCGGACGGCGCTGTACCTGCCCCCGCACCTGGCGCACGCCTACCAGACGCTCACCGACGACACCGAGGTGCTGTACATGGTGAGCGTGCCCTACGCGCCCGGAGCCGAGATGGGCTTCCGGTACGACGACCCGGCGTTCGGCGTGGAGTGGCCGCTGCCGGTCTCGGTGATCTCGGACAAGGACGCCGCCTGGGCGCCGTTCGACGCCGACGCCAACACCGAGCGCTTCGCAACGGGGGTGCGCGCATGATCGTCGTCGACACCCTCCTGCAGCAGCGGCAGACCGAGGGCCGCCCGGTCGGGATGGGCCTGGTGGGTGCCGGCTTCATGGCCCGGGGCCTGGTCAACCAGGTGGTCAACAGCACGCCCGGCATGCAGCTGGTCGGGGTCTCCAACCGGACGCCGAGTCGGGCGCACGACATCGTCACCGAGGCCGGCGCCGTGCCAGCCGCCGCCGAGAGCGGCTCGGCCGTCGACCGGATCGCGGCCCGCGGCGAGGTCGCGGTGACCGACGACTTCTCGGTGCTGCTCGCCAGCGACCGGGTGGACGTCGTCGTCGACGCGACCGGGTCCGTGCCCTTCGGCGCCGAGCTGGCGCTGGCCTGCATCGCCGCGGGCAAGCACCTCGTGCTGCTCAACGCCGAGGTCGACGCCACCCTGGGCCCGCTGCTGGTGACCAGGGCCGACGCGGCCGGGATCGTCTACACCGGGGCCGACGGCGACCAGCCCGGCGTCCAGATGAACTTGATCCGGTTCGTGCGGCAGCTGGGACTCACCCCGCGGGTCGCCGGCAACATCAAGGGCCTGCAGGACCCCTACCGCAACCCCACGACCCAGGAGGGGTTCGCCAAGCGCTGGGGGCAGGACCCCTGGATGGTGACCAGCTTCGCCGACGGCACGAAGGTGAGCGTCGAGCAGGCGCTGGTCGCCAACGCCGCGGGGCTGACCGTGCACGAGCGCGGCATGCTCGGCATGGACCACACCGGTCACGTCGACGAGCTCACCGGCGTCTACGACGTCGAGGAGCTGCGGGCCCTCGGCGGTGCCGTGGACTACGTGGTCGGCGCCAAGCCCGGACCAGGGGTCTACGTGCTCGCCGAGCACGACGACCCCAAGCAGCGGCACTACCTGGAGCTGTACAAGCTGGGCACCGGCCCGCTGTACAGCTTCTACACGCCGTACCACCTGTGCCACTTCGAGGTCCCGACGACCGTCGCCCGGGCCGCGCTGCTCGGCGACGCCACGATCCGCCCGGCGGGCGCGCCGCTGGTCGACGTCGTCACCGTGGCCAAGACCGACCTGGCGGCCGGCACCGAGCTGGACCGCCCGGGTGGGTACCACTACTACGGCGAGGCCGAGCGGGCCGACGTGACGCACGGCAGCGGGCTGCTCCCGGTCGGTCTGGCCGAGGGAGCCCGGCTGCTCCGCGACGTCGCCAAGGACGAGGTCATCCGGTACGGCGACGTGGAGCTCCCGGCCGGCCGGCTGGTCGACCGGCTGCGCGCTGAGCAGGACGAGCTGTTCTTCGGCTCGGCCGCGGCCGACGAGGCGCGGGCGACGACCGCCCCCTGAGGGGGCTGAACGGGTCGACGAGGCCCCGGGGGTGCACGGCCGACCCCGGGGCCTCGTCGCGTCCACCGGGTCCGGGGAGAGCGGTCAGTCCTCGGCGCCCGGCCGGGCCGCGAGCGCGGACAGCAGCGGGCGCACCGCGGCGTCCCAGGAGTGGTCGGCGGCGACCGCGGCCGCCCCCTCCCGGCCCAGGGCTGCGGCGCGCTCGGGGTCCGAGAGCAGCTCGGCCACGGCTGCGGCCATGCGCTCCGGGTCGTCCTCGGCGACCACGCCGCGGCCGATGAGGTCCTCCAGGCCCTCGACGCCGATCCGGGTGGCGACCACCGGCCGCCCCGCGGCCAGCGCCTCGAGGATCTTCAGCCGGGAGCCGCCGCCGGCCAGCAGCGGCGCGAGGCACACCCGGGTCTTCGCGTACCAGGGCGCCAGGTCGTCGACGGTGCCGGTGACCTCCACGTCGGGGCCGGCGAGCCGGCGGACCCGCTCGGCCGGGTCCCGGCCCACCAGCTGCAGGTGGGCGCCCGGCACCCGCGCGGTGACGCGGGGCCAGACCTCCTTGGTGAACCAGGTCGCCGCGTCGACGTTGGGGCCCCAGGACATCAGCGCCACCAGGCTGGCGACCGGCGCCTCGGCCGGGGGCAGGGGGGCGACCTCGTCCCAGGCGTTGGGCACCACGACGACGCGGGGGTGGTCGACCACCCCGGCGAGCGTCTGCCGGTCCGCCTCGCTCACCACGGCCACCACGTCGACGTCGGAGACCCGGCGCTCGGCCGCCCGCAGCGCCCGCGCCTCGGCGGAGAACACCAGCTTCCGGGGGCCCGACGCGGTGTCCGCCATGCGCCGCATGAGCTGGGACTCGACGTTGTGCATGTCCACGACCCGGAGCCCCGCGCGGAGGCCGGCCGCGTAGGGCAGCAGCTGCACGTGCTCGACCACGAGGGCGTCCGTCGGGGTCTGCGCGGCCTCGGCCACGGCCCGGGCCAGCCGGGGGTCCCAGAACCGAGCCCCGGTGATCGTGCGCGTCCGGACCAGCCCGCGGGCGACGTCGGCGGGGCGCCGGGTGAGCGGCACGGCCCGGACGTCGATCCCCTCGGCGCGCAGGGGCTCGACGTCCTCGTTCGGCCCGGTGAACGCGCACAGGGTGACCGGGCCCTGCCGGCGCAGCGCGCGGACGATGCCCAGCACGCGGCGCTTGTCGCCGCTGTTGGGCGGCCAGGGGACGAACTTGGCCACGACAGTGCTGCGCACCGAACGGCTCCTCGGTCGAAGGACGGGTCGACGCAACCTATCGCCTCGGCTCGGGAACCCGGGTCCGGGCGTGTCGTCACAGGACGCACCGGAAAGGTGAGCCAGCTCATAGTTTCACCGTTGTCATTCATTTCCGCAGGTCAGAGCGACTGCCGAGATGTGCGCGCGGGTGGATCCGGTGACGGGTGAGGTGCCTGGGACTGTTGATCACTACAAGTGACTAGAGCGTTGCTGTGTGGTCGTGCCAGCATTCGATCCGTCGCTGACGCAACACGGACAGTGGTTTCCACGCCGCTCGTGTTGCTCGGCGGAACCCTCCTCGGGCCTCTGGCCCGGACCGCTCCGCACACGCCCGCCGGCCGGCACCCGCCGCGCCGCCCTGCCCCGAGAGGCCACGCTTCGATGCGTCACGCCCAGTCCCGTCTGTCCCGGCTGCGCCGGAGCCCGCGGGCCTCGCTGAGCCTGGTGACCGCCGTCTGCGCCGTCACCACGCTCAGCTTCAGCGTCTCCACGAGCCTCGGCTCGGCCGACCCCGAGGTCGCCGAGTCCGCAGCTGCCTCGCAGGACGCCGGCGAGCTGGCGGCGGGCGTGCCGACCGACCCGAGCATCTCCGCTGCCCAGGCCCCCGCCGAGGCCGTGACCTCCGCGGTCGCGGAGGACACCGCGGCGTCGGCCGAGGTCCCGGACGACACGGAGGAGACCGAGGAGACCGCCACCACGGCGGGCAGCGGCCCGGCCGCCTCCGCGCGGTCCCAGACGGCGGCCGCCGCCCCGGCGCCCGTCGCCGTCCCGGCGCCTCCCGCTGCCGGAGCGGCCGGCAGCGCACTCACCGCCACCGTGCCGGCGGGGACCTGGCTGTCCGGCGCATCCGGCGACGGCGTGGCCGACGGCTCGTTCGCGAAGTGGCGGGGCAGCCCGGTGACCATCGGTGGCACCTGGGCGGACAACAACGAGGCCATGACCGAGCTCTGGCAGCTGGACCCCGGCGGGGAGTTCGGCAAGTGGAACCAGGCGCTGGACATCGCGATCGGCGCCATCGGTGACGGCGAGTCCTGGCAGCAGGCCGCCAACGGCGCCTACGACCAGCGCTGGCGGGAGTCGCTCACCAACCTGAAGGCCAAGTGGGGCAACCGGACGGCGCCGCTGTTCATCCGCTTCGCCCACGAGATGAACGGCAACTGGTACGCCTGGTCGGTCGACAAGGGCGACAAGGACGCCTTCGTCGCCGCGTGGCGGCACTTCCGCGAGCTGCAGCAGGAGATCTTCCCGGCCGCCAAGCTCGTCTTCTGCGTCAACCGCGAGTCGGTGGGCAGCGGCTTCGACTGGCGCGAGTCCTTCCCGGGCGCCCAGTACGTCGACGTGATGGCCGTCGACTACTACAACCAGTACCCCTACGTCGCCACCGCGGCCGACTGGGCCAAGTCGCTGACCGCCACCGACGGCCACGGCGCTCCCAAGGGGCTGGCGAAGCACCTGGAGTTCGCCCGCAGCGTCGGCCTGCCGCTGGCCGTCCCGGAGTGGTCGGGCAACGCCGACGAGGGCGACTCGGCTGCCTTCATCCAGGGGATGGGCGACTTCTTCCGCACCAACGCCGGCGGCGGCGCCGGGCAGATCGCCTACGACGTCATGTTCAACATCGACAAGGACGGCGGCCGCTGGCTGCTCTACGGGGACACCCGGATGCCGGCCTCGGCCCAGGCCTACCAGAGCGCCTTCTGACCGACCGCTGACCACGCCGGGGGCGTCCCTTCCAGGGGCGCCCCCGGCGTCGTCCGTGCGGTCAGTCGCGGGACGTCACCTGGCGCCCGCCGACGAAGGCGCGGCCGGTGAAGGCGCCCAGCGCGTAGGCCCAGTGCTCGTCGGCGCGGCGCCGGTCCCGCCGCAGCCGCTGCTCCAGGGTGCGGACGGCGTAGCCGAGCCCGATGAGCGCGGTCATCACCTCGGCGGGCACGCGCGGGTGGTACTTCCGCAGGTAGCGGGCCATCGAGGCGCCCCGCAGCCGCATCATCTCCAGCGACGGCGCGCCGGACCCCCCGCTGGACCCGGAGATCAGCACGTCGGTGCGCAGCCGCTCCACCATGCCGTGCCGGCGGCTCACCCGCCCGAAGGCCATGTCCTCGTTGTAGACGTAGAAGTCCTCGTCGAAGCAGCCCAGGTCCAGGAACGTCTGCCGGCGCACCGCCATGCAGGCCCCGGTGACCCAGTCCACGTGCACGGGGGCGCCCAGCTCGGGCCGGGCGTAGATGCCGATTCCGGGGAACCGCTTGTGCAGCGCCACGGCGTGCACGGCGGCACGCCGGAGGGAGGGCTCCCAGCCGCCGACGCCCAGCTGCGACCGGCCGTCGGCCTCCAGGAGGGTCCCGGCGCTCGCCGAGCACCGCGGGTCGGTGGCCACGTCGGACACCAGGGTGGCCAGGTCCGCCGTCGTCGGCCGGGTGTCGGGGTTGATGAAGACCAGGTGCTCGGCGGTGGAGGTGCGGGCGCCGAGGTTGGCCGCCCGGGCGAAGCCGACGCCGCCGCCGCGCAGGTAGCGCCCGTTCCGGCGGGCCAGGACGACCTCCTCCAGGCCGTCGGAGCCGTCGGAGTTGTCCACGACGACCAGCGGCAGGTCCGAGGGCAGCCCGGCGAGCATCTGCTCCACCTGGGCGCGGCTCCGGTAGGCGACGACGACGGCCTCGACGTCCCGCAGGGGCGCGGGGTCGGTGGTCGGCTGGTCGGGCCGGGTGGCCGGTGCGCCGTGCTGTGTCAAGATCGCATCCTCCAGGGCACTTCAGACTCCTGTCGCTCGACGGTAGGTTCTGGGGTGGACCCACCGGCCCGGTCACCGGGCCGGACCTCACCCTGCCCGCCTGCCCGGCACGATCGGACACCGGAGACTCCCACGTGACGCACCGGATCGGGAACGACCGACCACCCGGCCGGGCGACCTCGGTCCTCGATCGGGCGGTCCAGGTGGCGTCCGGCGTGCGGCGCGGCCGCGGTCCGCGGTGGCCGGTGATGCTCGGCATCGGCGTCCTGGTGCTGGTGCTGGTGGTCACCGTCGTCCTCGCCCTGCTGCCCGAGGACCGTGAGCCGGTGGCGCAGCCGGCCGACACCACCGTCTCGCCCCCGGCGCCGTGGCTGTCCGGCGCCGCCGGGATCGGCGTCGTCGACGGGGACTTCGGGGCCTGGCGTGGCCGGCCGGTCGAGATCTCCGCCACCTGGGCGGACAACGACGAGGCCATGGTGGAGCTCTGGCAGCTGCAGCCCGGCGAGGAGTTCGGGGACTGGGACCTCCCCCTGGACATCGCCATCGGCGCGTTCTCCGAGGACGACGGCAGCTGGGCGGACGCGGCCGGGGGGGCCTACGACGACCGCTGGGAGGAGTCGCTGACCAACCTCCGGGAGCTGCGCGCGGACCGGCCGGGGACGACCTACGTCCGGTTCGCGCACGAGATGAACGGCGACTGGTACGCGTGGTCGGTCGAGGAGGACGACGCCGAGGACTTCGCGGACGCCTGGCGCCGGTTCCGCGCGCTGCAGGAGGAGGTCTACCCCGAGGCGCAACTGGTGTTCTGCGTGAACCGCGAGTCGGTGGGCACCGGCCTGGACTGGCGCGAGCTGTTCCCGGGCGCCGAGCACGTGGACGTGCTGGCCGTCGACTACTACAACACCTCGCCGCCGGTCAGCACGGCGGAGGAGTGGGCGGACTCCCTCGACGACACCGACGAGTGGGGCGGGCCCCGGGGGCTGGACCAGCACCTGGCCTTCGCCGAGAGCGTCGGGCTCCCCCTCGCCGTGCCGGAGTGGTCGGGCAACGCCGACGAGGGGGACTCGCCGGCCTTCATCGAGGGCATGTACGAGTTCTTCGACACCCACGGCGGCTCCGGCCCCGGGCAGCTGCTCTACGAGATCCAGTTCAACGAGGAGAAGGACGACGACAACTGGGCGCTGTACGACCCGACCACCCGGATGCCGCTGTCGGCGGAGACCTACCAGCGACTCTGGTGACCTCACCCGGTCGGGGGAGCAGCGGCTTCCCGGCACCCCCCCGCGTCACGCCGTCGAGGTAGCCTCCGCCGAGTGACCGTTCGCGCCCGCCTGTCCGCCCTGCAGGGCCGAGGCCTGCGGCAGGTCGCCGGCCGCGCGGGGTGGAACTTCGCCGACCAGGCGGTCTCCAGCGCCACGAACATGGTGCTGTCGCTGCTGGCCGCCCGGGCGCTGAGCGTCGACGGGTTCGGCGCGTTCTCCGTCGCCTTCACCATCTACACGTTCCTGATCTCCGGCGGCCGCTCGCTGATCAGCCGGCCGCTGGCGGTGCGCTTCGCCGCCGCGAGCCAGGCGCAGTTCCGCACGGCGGCCCAGGCGACGACCGGCGCCACCGTCGTCCTCGGCATCGTCTCCGGCCTGGTCGTCGCCGCGGTCGGCGCCTCGATGAGCGGCGACCTGGGCACCTCCCTGCTGTGCATGGGGGTGCTGCTGCCCGGGCTGCTGCTGCAGGACGCCTGGCGGGTGGTCTTCACCACCGAGGGCCGTCCGTCGGCCGCCTTCGTCAACGACCTGGTCTGGGGACTGGTCCAGATCGGCCTGGTGGCCGCGGTCCTCGCGCTCGACCGGGAGAGCGCGGTCACCGTGCTCCTCGCCTGGGGCGGTGCCGCGCTGGTGGCCGCGGTGCTGGGCTGCTTCCAGTTCCGCGGGATCCCGAAGGTGCTCGCCAGCGCCGGCTGGATGCGCGACCAGCGGGACCTGCTTAAGTACTACTTCGCGTCCTTCATCACGATCATGGGGGCCAACCAGCTCACGCTGCTGCTGATCGCCGCCCTGGGGACCGCCGCCGACGTCGGTGCGCTGCGGGCGGCGCAGGTGGTGCTCGGGCCGCTGAACCTCGTCGGGTACGCGCTGAGCGCGTTCGCCATCCCGGAGATCGCCCGCCGCAAGCTGTCCGGCCGGCGGGCGATCCAGGCGGCCGGGGCGCTGTCGGCGGTGCTCGTGGCAGCCAACCTGGTCTGGGGCGGGATCATGCTGGCGCTGCCGGACCGGGTCGGGGTCGCCCTGCTCGGCGCCTCGTGGGAGCCGGCCCAGTCCGTGCTGCCCGCGACGCTGCTGGGCCTGGTCGCCATCGCAGCCGGCTTCGGCGCGAGCTCGCTGCTGGTGGCGCTCGGCTACGCCCGGGAGACGTTCCGGATCAACTGCCTGCTGGCGCCGGGCTTCCTGGTCTTCGGGCTCGGCGGCCTGGAGTTGTGGGGCGCCCCGGGAGCCGCGCTCGGGCTGTCCCTGGCACAGGTGGTCGTCGCGCCGGCGATCTGGTGGCGGGTGCTGCTGCTCATGCGCGGCGGTGGCGGCGGGCGTCGTCCCCCCGCCGACGGGCCCGGCGCCGCGCAGGCACCCGCCCTCGACCGGGCATAGGGCTAAAGGGTGAATCCCCCTTCCAGGGTGGCCGTCGTCCTGAGATCGTTCCCCTGAGCACGGCGAGGGACCACGGGGGTCGAGAAAGAACGCATGCACGTCCGTCGGCCGCTGGCCGGCCAGTCCAGTCCCATGACCGTGGGCGGGGCGCCGTGAGGCCGCCGGGTCGCCGCACCCCCGCCACGAAGGAGAACGCGATGTCGTCTGGCCCCAGGTCCCGTCTGCGGGTCCTCTACCGGCACTACGGCGGTGACAACACCAAGCCGCGTCCGCCGTACTACAGCAAGATGCTCGCGCTCACGTCGCTGCTGCGCGCCGCGGACGCCCTGGACACCCCGCCGGAGCTGGTCTACATCAACGACCAGGTGCGGCCCGGGCCGGTCTTGTCGCTGATGGAGTCCACCGGCGAGGTGGTGGAGGCCCGCGGCGGCAGCGACTCCCGCTCGTACCGGTTCATGCTCGAGCGCGAGGCGGCCCGCTCCGCGCCGGCCGAGCAGTTCCTCTGGTTCTCCGAGGACGACTACCTGTACCGGCCCGACGCCCTGCGGCACCTCGTCGCCGGTGCCGCGACGCTGAGCGACGTCGACTACCTGACGATGTACGGGTCGCGGGCGCTGGACACCGGAGCGAGTGGCCGGCGCGTGGTGCGCCGCTCGGTGACCGGCGCGGCCGGCGACCCCGCGGCGGTGACGATCGGCGACGTGCAGTGGTACCACGCCGTCTCGACGACCAGCACCTTCGGCACCCGGCTCGGCACGCTGCGGGAGGACCTGCGGCTGCTGAACCTGTGCGCGGTCAGCGGCGGCTCCTGGGACCACACCACCGCGCTGGCCATCGCCGGTTTCCTGCCCTTCACCGGCGCTCAGCTGCGCGCCGACCTGCTCCCCGGGCGGTCCGTGCCGCTCGTCGGGTGGCCGCGCACGATCATGCGGGGCGGCGTCCGCCTGGCCGTCACCGCGCGGTCGCTGCGCCGGCCCTCGCACCGGCGGCGCCTCTTCGCCGTCGACCCCGAGCTGATCTCGCACATGGAGAGCGAGCAGCCCGGATCCCGCCCCGAGCCGAGCGCGCGCACCGCCGCGACGGACTGGGCGGCCATCGCCGAGGCGACCTCCGCCTGGGCCGAGGAACGGGGGATCTCCGTGGACCAGCAGGTGACGTCGTGAACCCGATCCCCTTCCTCCGTCCCCAGCTGCCGTCCCTGGAGGCCATCGGCGCCTACTACCGGCTGGCCGAGGAGGCGCGCTTCTACTCGAACGGCGGGCCGTGCGAGCGGCTGCTGCGGGAGCGGCTGTCGGACCACCTCGGCGGGGTGGGCTGCGTGCCGGTCCACAACGCCACCAGCGGGATCACGATCGCCGTCCGCGCGGTCACCGACGCCGCGGGGACGGGGGACCGGCGCTTCGTCGTCATGCCCTCCTACACGTTCGTCGCCACGGCGGGCGCGGTGCGGATGCTCGGCTACGAGCCGCTGTTCATCGACGTCGAGCCCGCCGCCTGGCAGATGGACGGCGAGGCGCTGACCGACGTGCTGACCCAGCGGGGCACCGAGGTCGCCGCGGTGCTCGGCACGCACACCTTCGGGCTGCCGCCGGCGGCGAAGGTGCAGCAGGGCTGGCAGGAGATCTGCGCCGAGCACGGTGTGCCGCTGGTCATCGACGCCGCCGCCGGCTTCGGTGCGGTCGACGACACCGGCACGCTCACCGGCCGCGACCAGGCGCCGCACGTCTTCTCGTTCCACGCCACCAAGACCTTCGGCATCGGTGAGGGCGGCCTGGTGACCACCCTGGACGCGGACCTGCTGGAGCGCATCGACGCGCTGCACTCGTTCGGCTTCGTGCAGGGCCGGCTGGCCACCTACGCGGGCGTCAACGCCAAGATGGACGAGCTGCACGCGGCGAGCGCGCTCGCCGTGCTGGACGGGTTCGACGAGATCCTGCGGCGTCGTCGCGAGATCGCCGCGTACTACCGGGAGCACCTCGAGCCGCACGGGTTCGCCTTCCAGACCGGCGCCGCGGGCGGCACCTGGCAGGCCGGCTACCTGGTCGCCCCCGATGCGGCGACCCGGGCCGCGGTGCTCAGCGGTGCGGCTGCGGCGTCCGTGGGGGTCACCGCCTACTACGACCGGCCGGTCCACCGGCACCCCGCCTACGCCGACGCGCCGGTGCACGGCGGCATGACGGTGACCGACGACCTCGCGGCGCGGGCCCTCGCCCTGCCGATGGCCAACGACCTGTCCGAGCAGGAGCGGCAGCGGGTGGTCGAGGTCGTCCTCGACGCGGCCCGGGGCCGGTAGCACAGAGCGCACACCACGCCCCCGGCGCCCAGGACCCTGGGCGCCGGGGGCGTTCGCGTTCCCGGGGTCCGGCGGGCCCGGAGCACCCGGATGTGCCGACGCTCGTGCTCTGAGTGCGCCCGGCACTCAGAGCACGAGCGTCCGCAGGGGAACTCGTGGCGGTCGTCAGCCGATGGGCGAGGGTTCCTTCGGTGACCGGTCCTCGGCGGCACCCAGGCCGGCGAGCAGCCACACGAGGACGGCGGTCTGCGGCTGGAGCAGCGCCCCGGACAGCACGAAGGTCATGAACACCATCGCCGCCGGGATCACCCGCCACGGCGCCCGGTCGATCGTGGCCAGGACGAGGAAGAGGATGAACAGGCCGCCGGCGAGGAGCCCGTACTCGAACACCAGCTTCGGCACCGTCGAGTACAGGACGTCGGTGCCGTTCACCGTGACCTCCTCGCTGGGCAGGACGCGGTCCACGGCTCCCGGGCCGGCTCCGATGAAGAAGCGCACCGGGTCGTCCATCAGCCCGTTCCAGGCCGCCTGGAAGGGCAGGTTGAAGCGGGCGTTGCCGCTCGTCCCCTCCTTGCCGAACTCCCCTTGGCGCTCGAGCAGGAACGTCCCGACCGGGCTGAAGTAGAGCAGCACCGGGATGAATGCGCCGACGACCACGTAGCTGGGCCGCAGCAGCCGGGGCGCACGCAGCAGCAGCAGCCCCCCGCCGACGCCCAGCAGGACCAGGCCCGTTCCCGAGACCGCCGAGGCCAGGCCGCCGGCGAGGATCAGCAGCTGCCACGCGCGGACGCGGAGCAGGATGCCGATCAGGATGGCCAGGGCGCAGAACTGGGAGAGGAACGACGGCTCGAGCAGCACGAACGACGCGGACTTCCAAATGTCGACGCCGTAGCTGACCTCGTTGTCGTAGTTGTACATCGGGATCCGGAAGTCGCTCGGGACCACCAGCTCCAGCAGGTCCGCGTGCTCCCACACCCCGATCAGCTGGGCGCTCAGCTGCGCCATCCCGACGACGGAGAGCACCAGCATGGTCCGGAGGAAGGTCCGGCCGGCCCGGGCCACGACGGCGGCCCCGTACGGCCCGCGGACGCAGAACGCCCACGGCAGGTACAGCACGACCAGCAGCGCCAACGAGGTCAGCGAGAACTTGTCGTCGACGCCCCGGATGGAGACGGCGGCCGTGGTCAGCAGCAGCGCGCTCACCGCGACCGTCAGCAGCCCGGCCCGCACCCGGCTGACCACGACCATCTGCGTGGCGATGGAGACGGCGAGGAACGCGTAGGCCAGCGGGACGGCGATGGACACGGAGGTGCCCCCGACGCTGACGCCGATCCGCTGCAGGACCAGGAGCACGACGACGAAGACCGACACCAGCCGCAGGTACCAGTCCGGCGGGAGCGGGGTGCCGCCGCTGCGGCGGCGGACCGGCGCCGCAGGAGGCGCTGCCACTGGAGGCGCGGCCACCTCGGTGGGTCGGGTGAGGGTCACGGCGGGCGCGTCCTCCCGCGTCGCAGGGACGGTGGTCACAGGTGCAGGTGCCGGTGGCGCACGGTGCCCTCGGCCCTCCCCACGCAGGATCCCAGCTGCCGGGCCGCGACGACGAGGTCCTCCCGGCGGCGGGCGCGGACGAGCAGCAGCAGCGGACGCCCCCAGCGCAGCAGCGCCCGCAGCTGGTTCCCCGACGCGGTCAGCCCGCGGGCCCGGTACCGCTTGTGGAGGGCGACCTCCCAGGAGGCCCACACCCGCGCCTGGCGGAACGCCTGTCCCGGCCGGGTGCGGAGCCGGTAGGAGAGCGTCGCGTCCGGCACGAACGAGAGCCGGGCACCGGCGTCCAGCTGGGCCCGCCAGCTGAAGTCGGTGTCCTCGCAGATCGGGTAGTCGCGGTCGAAGCCGCCGATCTTCCGGAAGACGTCGCTGCGGACGCCGAGCGCCGCGCTGATCGACCACGGCAGGAAGTCGTGGTAGGTCATCGGCCCGTCGGCCTGCATGGACCCCCAGCGGCTGGTCAGCTCGGGCGGGTTGAGCCGCTCCAGCTCCACCCGGGCGGCCACCAGCTCGCTCTCGTCGAGCGCGTCGCCCATCGCGGCCACGTAGCCGGGGTCCACGACGTCGTCGTCGTCGACGAACAGGATCCCCGGGTGGCGGGCCCGCTCGGCGCCCACGTTGCGGGCGTACCCCGGGGTGGTCTCCCGGCGGTCCTCCACCAGCTCCAGCTGCGGCAGCTCGGCGCGCCACGCCGCCACGGTGGCGTCGGCCGCACCGGGTTGCCCGTTGTTGACCACGACCACCTGCGCCGGCGGCCGGGTCTGCGCGGCCAGGGCCGCGAGCTGCTCGGTCAGGTAGGGGCCGCCCACCGTGGGCACGACCACGGTCACGTCCACGACGGTCCCCTCGCCGGCCGTGCCGCGAGGTGCTCGGCCAGCCGGATCGCCAGGGCGACGATGGTCAGCGTCGGGTTGGCGTAGCCGCTGGTCGGGAACACCGAGGTGCCGCACACGTAAAGGTTGCCGACCCCGTGGACCCGCAGGTCCCGGTCGACGACGCCGGTCGCCGGGTCGGTGGACATCCGGGTGGTGCCGATCGGGTGGTAGGCGTCCTCCACCTCCTTGGTCCACTGCTCGGCGTCGAGCCAGTCCGTGGCGTCCAGGTGACCGAGGCCGAGCCGGCGGAGCTCGGCGTCCAGCGTGTCGAACATGACCCGTGCCGTGCGGCGCTCCAGCTCGGTCAGGCGCCAGTCGACGCTCGCCTTGGGCAGCCCGAGGTCGTCGTGCTCCTCCGACAGGGTGATCCGGCTGTCCGGGTTCGGGGCCTGCTCCAGCAGCAGCTGGACCTGCATGCGCTCGACCGGCGCGGCGCTCGGCCGGCCCTGGGCGAACCGCCGGAAACCCGCGGTCACGACCGGGGCCAGCTCACGCAGGGCCGCACGCAGGTCGGCCAGGCCGACACCGGTGGGGCGACGCCTGCCCTGCACCGCGCTGGAGAGCTCCCGCGCGGTGGCCACCCCGGGGGTGACGGCGTGCTGGTAGACGAGCGTGGCGATGGTGTTGAGGACCCGCTCCCGGCGCTGGATGCCCCAGCCCAGCCGGATCCGGGGGACGTACCGGACCCTCCCGCGGCCGAGCCGCCCGTAGAACTGCTGCAGCGCCTCCGGCCGCTCGCTGAGGACGTCGACCCACACGGTGGGGTGGTCCTGCAGGTAGCGCCCGAGCGCGCCGAGCCGGCCGCCGAGCCCGGACAGCAGCAGCAGCCGCGCGTTCTCGATCCCGCCGCCGCAGACCACGAACGTCCGGGCCCGCACGCGGCCGGTCCGGCCGGGGAGGGAACGGAGCTCCAGCTCCTCGGCCGTGGCACCGTCCGGGCCCGTGCGGATCCCGGCGGCGGTCGCGTGCAGCAGCACCTGCACGTTGTCCGCGCGCTCGAACTCCGCTCGGTAGAAGGCACCGACGTCCGGGTGGCTGCTGTACATCGACGACCGGTGGTACAGGAGGTCGCCGTCGAAGGCGGGCGGGACCAGGCCGAAGCGGCGCCAGGCCTGCTCGTCCGCCGCCTTGTCCGGGATGCCGAGCCAGGCCGCCGCCCGGTCGTAGAACGGGTCGAGTTCCTCGATCGTCAGCGGCCAGCCGCTGTCCGGGACCCAGTCCCGGACCTCGAGGTCCAGGCGGTCCAGCCGGATGCACTGACCCGGCCACACCGTGCCGGTGCCACCGAAGGTTCGGGCCCGGCCCTCGCGCAGGCTCATCGGGAGCCCGACGTTGTCCCCGTCGTTGAGCCGGGTCGTCTCCGCGTCGGGCACGAGCCCGCCGCTCTCCACCAGCAGGACCCTCGTCGAGGTGCCCAGGAACTGGCGGGCGATCGCGAGGCCGGCCGGGCCGGTGCCCACGATGCAGACGTCCGCCTCGTGGTCGGTGCCGACCGAGGGGTCCCCGAAGTCGAGGATCATCGGCCGAGTGCTCCCACCACGACCCGGTGGAGCTCCTCCGTGGCGATCGTGTCGCCGATCGCCTGCGCCGCCGGACCGGTGGCGATGCAGAAGCCGTCCCAGCGGTGCTGGCCGGTCTGCTCACGCCGGATGTTGGGGTGCTCGACGCCGTTGACGACCGCCGGGGACTCGAAGGCCGCCGGGTGCCAGTGCACGATCATGTCCGGGAGACCGGCGGCGTGCGCGCCCCGCGGCGGACGGGCCACGTCGGACACCACGGGGCGCCCGTCGGCCGTGGTCAGCGCGAGGAACTCCTTCTCGAGGGCGTCGCAGACCTGGTCGTACTGCTCGGGCGGGACGATGCCCTGCGCCTCGCGGCCGGCGAGGTTGATGCGCACGATGCCGTACTGCTCGATGGGCAGGGCGAACGCCGTCGTCCGCGACCAGTCGTAGGCGGGCATGACGCTGTCCTGGCCCCACTGGCTGCGCTTGGCCAGCGGCACCGACCTGCGGTAGAGGTCGCGCAGCGGGCCGGGCATGTGCTTCTTGATGGTGGCCAGCGCCGAGCGGCGGCTGACCCCCTCCTGGACGTGGGTCATGCCGAGGCCCTCGAGCAGCGGCTCGACCACGGGCGGCAGGCCGCGGGAGGGCCCCATGCCGTGCAGCGCGAACACCAGCACCGTCGTGTCGGCGCCGGCGGCCTCGACGATCCGGCCCACCTGCCGGTCGAGCTCCCGGTACAGGTCGGCCAGCGTCCGCTCCGGGACGGCGACCGGCGGGAAGTCCGCGTACATGGGCAGCTCCGGCTCCACGGTGTGCCACAGGAAGTGGCCGGCGTGGTGCGCCTCCTCGAACACGACGAGGGAGAGGTCCGGCTGGTCCCGGCGGATCAGCTGGGTGGCGAGCTCGCCGCGCAGCCGCACGCCCTCGATGCACTCGTCGAGGAACCCGGCGTACTGGTCCGGCTCGACCGGCACCTGCGCCAGCGGGTCGGTGAACGGGTGCTCGGGGAGGCCTGTGGTGACCTCCTCGGCGAGCCCGGGGGAGACCCGGACCCGGCCGTCGACCCGGGAGTGCGCGCCCCACTCGTGCACGTCGAAGCCGGGCGTCGTCCCCAGGAACGGCGAGAAGGGGACGTCGATGATGCCGACGCTCGTCCCCTCCTCACGGAGCCGCTTCCAGAACGGCGTCAGCCGCTCCTCGTCGGTGTAGGCCAGCCGCATCTGCGCCGGGTCCCAGTTCCAGATGGAGTACTGCCCGTGGTCGCAGGCCTGGCAGCCGGTGTGGAAGTTCGGCCACACGCAGCCGCTGCTCCACTCGGTCGGCCCGGTCACCCGGCTCCACGAGCCGCGGTCGAGCAGGGCCTTCATCGCGGGCATCTCACCGGCGTCGATGAGGCTCCTGATCAGCGAGGACTCGGCAGCGTCGAGGCCGATCGCCAGGACGCGGCCGCCCGCGCGGTCGTGCTCGTCGTTGTCTGCCACGGGGGTTCCTCCAGGGACGGGGGACGAGGTGTCGTCCCTCGGGGTGTCGGTGGTCACGAAGGGCGGCCGGCCGGGACCGAGGACCCGGGGACGGGGTCGGCGCCCGGCGCCCCACCGTCGTCGGCGACCGGCTGACCGGAGTCGCGCGGTGCGTCGGCACGGGCGGCCGGGCCGGAGTCCCGCCGCTCCCGCGGCTCCGGACGGGAGCCCTGCTGCGGAGCGACCGAACGGCCCGCCGTCCCGCCGAGCGAGGGCAGCCACGTCCGCCGGGTGACCAGCACGCCGGCGCACTCGCCGCCGGCCAGCGCCAGCCGGCGACGGAACTCGCGCAGCTCCTTGCTGCCCCGCTTGCCGTGCACCACGGCGACGGCACCGCGGACCTCGCTGAGCAGGCTGAAGGCGGCGGCCTCGCTGACAGCGGGCCCGGCGTCGACGAGGACGAGGTCCGCCGAGTCCGACAGCGTGGTCAGCACCCCGCGGAGGACCTCGGCCGAGGCAGCGTCGTCGCGTCCGATCCGCACCCGGCCCCCGTGCGGCCCGGCCAGGGCGGGGACGGTGCTCAGTGCCGCACCGAAGTCGGTGCCGGCGGCCCAGGCCGCGGTCAGCGAGAGGGCGGGCGCCGGCACCCCGGCGCGGCGGAGCAGGTGCCCGTCGGGCGTGGCGTCGACGATCACGACCGACCGGCCCTGCGCCGCGTCGGCGGCGGCCAGGCCGAGCAGCGCGCTGGCGGCGCTGGTCTCGCGGCTCATCGCGCTGAGCAGCACCGACGGCGACTCCTCGTCGTCCATCCGGTAGCGGAGGGCCTGCAGCGCCATGGCGTAGGACCCCGGACCCGGCTGGACCGGGGCGGCGGAGGAGCCGAACCAACGGACGGGGACCTCACCCAGGAACGGGCCGCCGGCCTCGGCGGCGAGCTCCTCGGGTCCGGCCGGCCGCCGCCGGCCCCGCAGGCTCAGCGCCAGGCCGGCCGAGAGCAGGAAAGCTGCTGCGGCCGCGAGGTAGGCGTCCCGCTGGGGCGTGGGGGAGACCGGGTCGCTGGGGATCCGGGCCGGCTGGATGACGGTGACGCCGTCGCCGAAGGTCGCGGCGCGGGCGCGGATGTCCTGGATGAGCACCTCGTCGCCGGCGCTCACCGCGACTGCCTGCTCGGCCAGGACGTTGACCTGGTCGGTGGTGAACTGCGCGTACGCGGCGGCCACGGCGTCGGCCCGCCGCGCGGCGAGCTCCGGGTCGCCGGCCTCGGCCGTGACCAGGATGCCGTCACTGGTGCCCGCGGGGACGGCGTCGACCTCCCCGAGGAGGTCCTCGCCGGGGACGCCGTCGGCGAGGATCGCGGCCGCCCGGTTGAGGACGTCGATCGTCGTCATGATGTCGACCTGGTTCTGCACGTACCGGTCGGGGCTGCTGTTGCTGAACGACGTCGAGATCGGCGAGAAGTTGGTCGAGGCGGACAGCACGACCCGCGAGGTCGCCTCGTACTCCGTGGGTTCCCGCTCGCTGTAGCTGTAGGCCAGCGTGTAGGCGAGGAAGGTGATCAGCGCGACCGGCACGGCGGCGCGGAGCAGGGTCGACAGGAGGCTCGCGCCTGCGCCGCGACGGCTCTCCTGGTCGGTCGGGGCGGACCCGTCCGTGCTGGCGGGCTGCTGGGTGCTTCTCATGCTGGTCTTCCTGTCCTCGATGTCGTGGCAGGTGTGGCGTGCCGTGTCCGGCCGCACCGCACACGGCAGGTGAGCGCCGACGCAGGGACGAGCGTGCCCTGTCCGGTAGCGGAACGTGGAGTACTTCGCCCAGGGATCACCGTGTCGTGGGGTCCGGGGGGTCGGCCCGGACACCCTTCCCCGTGACCGCACCCGGACCCACCGACCGGGCGCCGCTGCCCCCGCAGGAAATGGGCACAGCTCCGCCGGGTCGATGGTCCACGCGGACATGCTGCCCCGAGTTCCCGTCTCTGACCAGGGGATATCGGAACTCACAGGCGCCGGATGCGCGCGTGCCGGCCGAGGTGCACGGGTGCACCCGGACAATCCCCTGGTGGCGTGGACGGGCGCGCTCCGCTGTGTCGTTGGTCATGCCGACCGCTGTCTTCAGCTCTGGGTGGTCACCTCATGACAGTGAGTGATCATCCGTTCGGGTGACCACCGGGCGTGTCATCGACGCGGCCAGCCAGGCGTCGGTCCGCCGGTCCCAGGTGCGGGCAGTGGCCCAGTCGACGCGCTCCTTGGCCCAGCTGACCGGCTCGTCGGTGGCCGCCTGCACGGCCGCGGCCATCTCCGCCGGGCCGGTGACGACGTACGTGTGCGGGGGGACGTCGCTGGAGTGCTCCAGGTGGCCGGCGGTGGAGATGACCGGCAGGCCCCGGGAGCAGTAGTCGTAGGTCTTCATCGAGGACTGGCCCCAGGCGCGGCTGGCGACGTCGGGCACCAGCGCGACGGTCGCGGTGTCGAGCACCGCGGCCAGCTGGTCGCGGTGGACCAGGCCGCGGTACCGGAACCGCCCGGGGAACTCCTGCTGGAGGGCCAGGAACCGCTGCGCCGCAGCGCGCTCCCGCTGCGGGAAGACCAGCTGCCCGTGCACGTCCAGCGTCCAGTCGGGCAGCGCGCGGAGCACGGCGCGGACCAGGTCGACGTCGAACCGGGCGGCGATGCTGCCGACGTACACGGCCGACCGCTCGGCCCGCTCCGCGGTCTGCGGCGCGCTCACCAGCGCCTCGTCCGTGCCGTTGGGCACCACGACCGGGTCCCGCCCGGGGAAGAGGTCGGCCAGCACCCGGTTGACCACCACGACCTCGTCGGCCTCGTCGGCGATGCGGCGGAGCTGGTCGGGCAGCCCGCGGGCGGCCGGCAGCAGCCGGGCCCAGTCGTCGGTGCAGTCGAAGACCACCCGGCCGCCGAGCGCCCGGGTGGCCCGCCACTCCCAGGGCAGCATCACCACCGTCAGGTCCTGCTCCCAGCCGGACCGGCGCAGGAACCCGCGCAGCGTGGCCGCGTCCAGGCGCTCGGCCGGGCCGCCGCGCGAGCCGGGGAGCACGGTGGACCGCTCGGTGACGCGCACGCCCGGCGCGGCCGGGGCCCAGTGGGCACGGTGCAGGTGCCGCCACCAGTTGGCGGGGTCGGTGCGGGTCCGGCGGACGTCCGCGGGCGCCTGCACGAACTGGACCGCGGTGCCGCGGCGCACGAGCTCCCGGGCGAGCATCTGCTCCCGGCGGATGGGCGGGTTCCACGGGTCCTTGGCGAGGAAGCCCACGCGGGCAGGGCCGGTCCGGTGGTCGTCGGGGCTCAGTGGGGGGTTCCTGCCGTGGTCACCCGTCCGACCATAGGAGCCGGCGGCGGAGCGTGCCGGTCAGACTGGACACACCGCCCCCGGCCCGGGTGGGCGGGGGAGGAGGTCTGGTGCGCTCGCGGATCCCGGAGGCCGCCGTCCTCCGGCTGCCGTTGCCGCTGAAGCGCGCCGTCCTCTTCCGGCGGGCGCACGGGCGCTGGCCGGCGCGGCCGCCCCGCACGTTCACCGAGAAGGTGAACTGGCGCGTGGTGCACGACCGGCGGCCGCTGATCGGGCAGCTCGGGGACAAGCTGGCGATGAAGGAGTACGCGCTCGAGGTGCTGCCCTCGGTGCACGTGCCGCGCGTGCTGTGGACCGGCACGGACGTGGCGGAGCTGGCCGGCGCCGTCCTGCCGGAGCGCTGGGTGCTCAAGCCCAACCACGGGACGATGAGGGTGCACGTCGGCACCGGGGCGCCCGACGTCGCGCACCTGCGCCACGTCACCCGCGACTGGTTGGACGAGCCGCTGTACCGCTCGCGCGGGGAGTGGGTGTACAGCCAGGCGCGGCGGCTGCTGCTCGTGGAGGAGTTCCTGGGCGCCGACGGCGAGGTGCCCGCGGACCACAAGCTGATGGTGTTCGGCGGCCGGGTGCGGCTGGTGCAGGTGGACTCCGGGCGGTTCGGCGCGCACCGCCGGCGGCTGTACACCCCTGACTGGCAGCCGGTGGACGTCGACGAGGCGGTGGCGGCGGGGCCGGTGACGCCCCCGCCGGCGAGCCTGCCCGCGATGGTGCGGACCGCGGAACAGCTGGGGCGGGCGTTCGACTTCGTGCGGGTGGACCTGTACGACGTGGCGGGCGAGGTGTGGTTCGGCGAGCTGACGGCCTACCCGGGCGGTGGGCTGGACCGGTTCGACCCGGAGCTGGACCGGGTGCTCGGCGCGCAGTGGCAGCTGCCGCCCCGGTCAGCGGTGCGTGCGCGCCAGTAGCTCGTCGGCCGGCCGGGTGTTGACCACCCGCTCGGCCGGGACGCCGCACTCGACCGCGCGGGTGCACCCGTTGTCCTGCCAGTCGAGCTGGCCGGGGGCGTGCGCGTCGGTGTCGATGGAGAACTCGCAGCCCAGCTCGACGGCGCGGGTGAGCAGCCGGCGCGGCGGGTCGAGGCGCTCGGGGCGGGAGTTGATCTCGACCGCCGTCCCGGCGGCGGCGCAGGCGCGGAAGACGGCGTCGGCGTCGAACTCGCTCTCCGGGCGGGGTCGTTGGCTGCCGTTGCGCTGCCGCCGGCCGATGACCAGCCGGCCGGTGCAGTGCCCGAGGACGTCGGTGTGCGGGTTCCCGACCGCTGCGAGCATCCGTTCGGTCATCTGCGTGCGCGGTGCCCGGAGGTCGGAGTGCACGCTGGCGACGACGACGTCCAGGCGGCCGAGCAGCTCGTCGGTCTGGTCGAGGGTGCCGTCGACCAGGATGTCGACCTCGATGCCGGTGAGGATGCGGAAGGGGGCCAGCTCCGCGTTGAGGGCGGCGACCACGTCCAGCTGCCGTTCCAGCCGCTCCGGACTCAGCCCGTTGGCGACGGTGAGCCGGGGGGAGTGGTCGGTGAGGGCGAGGTACTCGTGGCCGAGGTCGATGGCAGTCTCGGCCATCTCCCGGATCGGGCTGCCGCCGTCGGACCAGTCGGAGTGTGCGTGCAGGTCACCGCGCAGCGCGGCGCGCAGGGCCGCGGCCTCCTCGGCCAGCGGGGCGAGCTCGGCGTACTGCTCCTCGAGCCGGGCGAGGTAGGCGGGGACCTCGCCGCGGTGGGCCTCGGTGACGACGGCGGCGGTCTTGTCGCCGATCCCCTTGAGGTCGGTGAGCGTCCTGAGCCGGACCCGGCGGTCCAGGTCGGCGTCGTCCAGGCCGGCGACCACGGTGGCGGCGGTCCGGAACGCCTGGACCCGGTAGGACGGCTCGCGGGCACGCTCCAGGAGGAAGGCGATCCTCCGGAGCGCGCCCGCGGGGCTGAGCCGGTCGCTCAGGACTTGATCTTCTTCGCCTGCTTGGCCGCCCGCTTCTGGGCCTTGACGGCCTTCTTGGACGCCCGCTCGTAGCTGGCCTCGGCGGCCGCGGCGGCGTTGGCGGCGGTGCGCTTCGCCCACCAGCCCATCGACGGCTTGCCCTCGGTGTCGACCGTGGCGATCAGCAGACCGCCGAGCAGGCCGAGGTTCTTGAGGAAGTGGGAGAGCTGGCCGAACCGCTCCTTGGGGTCGTCGTGCTCCCAGAAGCGGTGGCCGGCCAGCGTCGTCGGCACCACCGAGCCGGTGAGCAGGAGCGCGGAGAGGCGGGGGAACTTGCCGAGCGCGAAGAGCGAGCCGGCGCCCACCTTGACGGCGGCGTCGATCTTGACCCACTGCTCGACGTCCCGGGAGACCTGCATCGGCAGCTGCTTCTCGGCGACGTCGGTGATCTGCTCGACGATCGGGGCCGCGCCGGGCACGCGGGTCTGCGGGTTGCGGAGGGTGTCGATGCCCCCGTAGATGAACGACGAGGCGAGCAACGGCCGGGCGATCCGGCGGACCAGCATCTTCAGACCTCTTCCCATCGGTGACGTCGGCGGGAGCGGTGCCTGGCCAGCGCCGGACAGCTCCTGCCTTGGGACCGTAGTGAGGTGTGACGAGCACCGCCTGGTCAAACGGTGTGCCGGTGGTGCGCCGGGGAGGCGGCCACGGGCGTCGGCCACCGTGCGAGGCGGCCGGGTGGCGCAGCTGTTACGCGGCGCTGCGCTGCGCGCGGAGGATGTCCGCCACGTAGAGGGGCGTGTCCACGGAGGTCACGGCGTGGGTGGAGCCCTCGCGGCGGTCGGCGGTCGCCACCGAGCGTCCGAGGAGGCTGCCCATGGCCAGCGCCATGACCATCCAGGCAATCCCGACAACCGCGAAGATCATGGGCTCATTTGTAGTCGGAGAAGTCTGCCCACGCGTGTGTGTTCGGGGCACACCTTCTGCCAACGTCCGCCGATCGCCGTTGTCGTTCCAACTTCACTCCGTAACTGAAGTGACACGCGGTGTAGGAGCGGCGCGCGGGGCGGTGAGCGGTCACGACGGGCGTCAGTCGTAGGGGTTGGTGAGCACCGTGCGGGCCTGGAGGACGGTGAAGGTCACCGGTGGGCCGGCGGTGGTGGTCGTCCCCGGGACCGTGGCCGGGACTCCGCCGTCGACGGTGTAGGTCGCGCCCCAGGTCGTGGTGAGCGAGGCGGTGTAGCTGCCCGAGGCGTAGTCGTGGGTGATCGTCTGGTGGGGGTAGGCGGCGCCCGGCTCGGTGGTGGTCAGCACGGTCCCGTCCCCGGTGTCCCAGGAGAAGGCGGTGGCCCGGGCGACGATGACGACGGTGAACCCGCGGATGTCCACGGTGAAGGTCTGCTCGGTGGGGTCGTCGGTGTAGAAGATGACCGGCAGTCCGACCAGGGCGTTGCCCGGAGGCTGCTGGCGGGTCGTGAGCTGCGGGAGAGGTAGTTCCTGGAAGTAGCGGAACACCTCCTCCGGCGACGGCGGCGGGTCCAGGTCCGTGACGTCAACACAGCCAGCGAATACGGTTGTATAGGCCCCGTACGGCGATCCCACCGGAAGGTTAGCGGGCGGCGTTTGGCCGTCGACCGGCTCCTGGTTTGGCAGCACTAGTCGTTGTCGCTGAACGATGTAGTAGCCGATCAGCCTTCCGGGCACTGGGATGCAGGAGACTGCTGAGCCATCGCATGCGCCAACATTTGAATCGCTCACTTGGCACTGTGTGCGCAAGCGCCACCGATAGCTCGGCGGGCCAGGTGGTAACTCGTTGCTTGCTCGGGCTTGCTCGCCCGAAACCTCAAAGTAGGAAGCGCTCAATTCGCCATCGCCTACGCCCACTGTCGGTGAGCCCTCGCAGCCCCGTAGTCCGCATGGTGCAGCGGTGGCTAAGGATGGTGCGCCTATCGCCAGAACGATGACGCAGCACAGGACGAGTAGTCGCCGTATCACAGAAGTCGCTCAGCGACGAGTTGAGTGACAATCCAGCAAGTGCGTGTGCTGTCCCAGTCGAGGGTCATGCCCCCGGTGAGCTCGTAGGAATCACTGCGCCTCTCGACTATTTCGTCACCATTAGCGTCATAGACAGCCACGGGTTCCTGTCTGAGTACAAACGAGAGCTCCCCATGAGTTCCCTCTACAGTGGCAGTGCCGGTGGACGTAACGGTAAGTCCACCGCCCTCATATCTGTATCCCGCCGCACGGTCGGCGTCGTAGCCATCAGCCAGTTGGTCGCAGACTTCGCACTGGCGGCTCAGTTCTCGTAGCGGTTGTGAATCGAGACTTGGTAGCAAGAAGTCGGAAAGGTCGAGGTAGTAGGCGGCGAACGCGGCCACACCGCTGGGTGTCTGTTCGCGCGCCGCGTCTGGGACGGGGAACTCAGGCGGGCCCAGGGGTTGGAGTGCGTCGCTCGACGGGGCGGCCGTGCTGCTGGTCGACGGCAGCGTCTCGTTGGCCTGCTGCCCCTCCGAGCACCCTGCGAGCAGGGCCACTCCAGCCACAGCCGCAGCCGCCACCCGCGCGAAACGCATCCGTCGTCCTCCCAGCAGCCCCTCAGGAAAGTCCCCGGAGACTACGCAGGTCAGCGGCTCGTTGCGCCCTCCGTCCGCGCCCTCTGTGGACAGCCCCTCAGCGCCGGCAGTAGACGGTCAGCCGCTCCCGCTTGCGGAACACGAACTCCGTGGCCGACTCCCCGGTCTCGCCGTCGTAGGCCACCTGCTGCGGCCCCGACAGCGACCGCACGTGCAGCTCACGCGCCTGCAGATCGGCGTACGTCCGGCTGTGGTCGCCGACCCCGAGCAGGGTGGCCAGCACCGCGCGCGTCCGCCCGAACCGGAGGTCGGCCCGCAGGTACTGCACGTCCAGCACCCCGTCCTCCAGGCTCGGTCGCCACGCCGGCGACAGTCCCCGCGGCACGTAGCGGCCGTTGCCGATGAACAGCACCCACGCCGAGATCCGCCGTCCACCGACCTCGAGCTCGACCGGCGACCCGTGCCGCAGCACCTGCGCCGCCGCCACGCTCAACGCGACCCACTTGCCGAGCCGCCCGCTCAACCGGTCCCGACGCCGGACCATCTCCGGGTAGCTCCCGATGCTCGCCGTGTTCAGGAACGGCACACCGTTCACCTCGGCGACGTCCACCTGCACCGCGTTCCCGTGCACCACCGCGTCGGCTGCCTCCGGCGGCGTCGCCACGCCGAGGTCGCGGGCGAAGTGGTTGAGGGTCCCGGCCGGGACGACGGCCAGCGGCAACCCGTGCTCCAGGGCGACCGCTGCGGCCGCAGCGACGCTGCCGTCGCCGCCGGCCACCCCCAGTGCCCGGGCCCGTCCCGAGCGGGCCGCCTCGCCGAGCAGTTCGGTGACGCCGGCCTCCGCGCTGATCTGGAGCACCTCCGCCCTGGGCAGCAGCTCGGCGATGTCGGCCGCCGGGTCGTAGTCCTCCCGCCCGGACCGCGGGTTGACCGCGACCACCAGCCCCTCGCCGTCGGGCAGGGCGGGCGCGTCGAAGGCCGGGCGCACCCGCGCCGGCTCGGTCGGGCGCACGCGCCACCAGTGCTGGCTGGCCAGCGCCACCGCGCTCCCGACGGCCATGCCGACGACGACGTCGCCCGGGTAGTGCACGCCCACGTGCACCCGCGAGTAGCCCACCCCCGCCGCCAGCGGCGCCAGCAGCGCCCCCGCGACGGGGCTCTCCAGCGCGACCCCGGTGGCGAACGCCGCCGCCGAGGCCGAGTGCCCGCTGGGGAACGACAGCGTGTTCGGCGCCCGCCGGAGCGCCCGGGAGCTCGCCACGGCGGTGAGGTCCGGCCGCACGCGCCCGAACAACCGCTTGAGGACGGCGTTCACCAGCGCGCTCGACACCATCAGCGAGCCCAGCCCGCGGACCGCGGACCGCCGCGGCTGCCCGCGCCGCAGCGCGAGCACCCCGCCCAGGAGCATCCACAGCTTGCCGTGGTCGGCGACGTGGGAGAGCTCCCGCAGCCAGCGGTCGACCCGGGTGGTCGGCAGCCGGCCGATGTGCGCCAGCAGCAGCGCGTCCCAGTGGCGGGGCGAGGGCACGACGGGACGTTAGTCCACGCCGCGCCGACCGTCAGGTCCGCTGGCGGGCCCGGTAGGCGGCGACGGTGGAGCGGCTGGCGCAGGTGTTGGAGCAGTAGCGGCGGCTGGCGTTGCGCGAGGTGTCCACGTACACGTGCCCGCACCCCTCCGCCGAGCAGACGCCCAGTCGCCGCCAGCCGTGCTGGACGACCACCTGGGACAGCCCCATCGCGACCGTCGTCGTCAGCTGCTCGACCACCTCGGCGTCCGGCCGGGCGTAGTGCAGGTGCAGCTCGCCGTCGTGGGTGGTGGCGTAGGGCCGGGGGGAGGCCAGGGCCAGCAGCGCGTTGAGCCGGTCCATCACCTCCGGCTCGCTCTGCGCGACGGCGACGTCCCGCACGAGGGCCGACGTCCGGGCCACCGCCTCCCGCTGCTGCGGGGAGAGTTCGGTCACCGTCCCCTCGGTGAACCACTCGCCGTGGGAGTCCAGGAACGCCTCCACCCAGCCCGCTACCTGCGCGTCTGCGTTGGCCAGGTCGATGGCCAGCTCGACAGCCGTCGACCCGTAGGTGTCGTAGTCCATTTGACTCCCTACCCCATCGGTCCGTAACCTCCGGAATCTGTAGGCAGTCAACGCGCGTTCACCGCCTACAGATTCCCCATCGCACAACTCGAAGTGAGCACAGTCATGCGTTCGTACCTCACCGTGTGGCGGCTGCCGTCCGCTCCGGTGCTGCTGCTGTCCGGGTTCGCCGGCCGCCTGCCCTCCTCCATGGTGCCGCTGGCGTTGTTGCTGATGGTGCAGGAGCGCACCGGCTCGTTCGCGGTGGCCGGCGGAGTCTCGGCCACCTTCGGCGTCGCGACCGCGCTGATGGCGCCCGTGCTCGGCCGGCTGGCCGACCGGCGCAGCCCGCGCCCGATCCTCCTCGTGCAGTCCGTCGTGTACCCGCTGCTGCTGGCGGTGGCGGCGGTCGTCGTCCTGAGCGACGCCCCTGTGTGGGCGATGCTCGCCGCGTCGGCCGGCGTCGGCGTCAGCAACCCGCTGGTCTCGGGGACCGTCCGCGCGCTGTGGTCCCGCGTCGATCCCGCCGTCCGCCCGCGGGCCTACGCGCTGGACGCCATCTCGACCGAGCTCGTCTTCGTCGCCGGGCCGACGGCGGTCGCCGCGCTCAGCTTCCTGGCCAGCCCGTCCGTCGCGCTGGCCGTGGCCGGGGCGCTGGGCGTGGCCGGTGCGCTGGGCATCGCGAGCAGCCGGCCGATGCGGGCCTGGGTGCCGGTTCCCGCGGAGCGCCGTCCGCTGTTCGCGACGGTGACCGCGCCGGGCATGCCGCGCATCCTGCTCAGCGGCACCGCCCTGATGGTCGGCATCGGGGCGCTCGAGGTCGCCGTCCCCGCCTTCGCCGAGGCGGCCGGCTCGCCCGGGATGTCCGGCCTCCTGCTCGCGGTCTGGTCGCTCGGTTCGGCCGGCGGCGGCCTCTGGTTCGGCGCCCGGGTGATCAGCACCTCGCTGCCACGGCAGTACCGCTGGGGGATGCTCGGCATCACCCTGGGGCTCGCGCCGCTCGCCGCCGTCTCCAGCCCGTGGCTGCTCGGGATCCTGCTGTTCCTGGGCGGGACGGCGATCGCCCCCACGCTCACCGTGCAGAGCTCGCTGGTCGGCTCGATCGCCCCGGCGTCGGCGACCACGGAGGCCTTCACCTGGCTGTCGACCGTCTCGTTCGGCGCCTCGGCGATCGGTGCCGCCGTCAGCGGCTCCCTCATCGAGAGCTCGGCGGGCGTGGCCGGCGCGCTGGTCATGGCCACCGCAGCCGCGGCGGTGGCGGTCGGGATCACGCTCCTGCCCGGCCGTCGCCCGGCGCTGCCCAGCGCGCCGCGGCGGGACGTCGTCGCCGCCTGACGGAGGGAGGGACTCCCGGAACCCCCACCCCGGGGGTCCCGCCCAGGCGGCTGGTACCTTCTCACTCGGTGGTTCCGAGGGGACTCGGACCCCGGGAGGCTTCGCCTAGTCCGGTCTATGGCGCCGCACTGCTAATGCGGTTTGGGGTAACCCCCCATCCCGGGTTCAAATCCCGGAGCCTCCGCGCGACAACTGAACACGTACCACGCGCCCGTAGCTCAACGGATAGAGCATCTGACTACGGATCAGAAGGTTAGGGGTTCGAGTCCCTTCGGGCGCACGTCTGGTTGAGACAGCGACGGCCCCGCCCTCCTCGGAGGGCGGGGCCGTTCGTGTTCCGGGCCGCCGGGTGCGGTACCGCGGCGGGAGCTTGGCGGGCGGGGGGCCGGTCCTGGCGGTCTGGCCGCGTTGGTCGGTCCGCTCCAGCGTTGGAGGGGCCATTCTTAGCCGGCTGCCCCCGCCCGGACAGACTGTGACTCAAGGCACATCGGCGGGTCAAGTGGGAGTCGGCGAGTCGCCACGCGCGGGGCCGGACCGGCCGTCCCCGGTCAGGGGCGGCGGACGAGCACCTCGCGGGTGAGCTGATCGACGGCGGTGTGCCCGGTCAGCCCGAGGGTCAGGTCGAACTCGCCCAGCACGTCGGCCACCACCTGCCGCACGCCGGCCTCGCCGGCCAGGCCCAGACCCCAGAGGTAGGGCCGGCCCAGCAGCACCGCCCGGGCGCCCAGCGCCACCAGGACGTCGGCGCCGCTGCGCACCCCGCTGTCGAACAGCACGGGCACCCGGCTCCCGACGGCGTCCACCACCCCCGGCAGGGCGTCCAGCGCCGCGATCGAGCGGTCGACCTGCCGCCCGCCGTGGGTGCTCCCCACCAGCCCGTCGACCCCCTCGTCGAGCGCCTGCCGGGCGTCGTCGGGGTGCAGCACGCCCTTCAGCACGATCGGCAGCCGGGTGCGCTCGCGCAGCCAGGCGAGGTCCGCCCAGGTGATCGAGGGCCGCGAGTAGATCGACAGGAACGTCTCCACGGCGGCGCGGGGCAGCGGCGAGCGCAGGTTCTCCCGCAGCGGGCCGGGCCAGGCCCGGGCCATCCCGACCAGGGCGCGCACCGCGGCCAGGGTGGGTCGCGGTTGCGGGTCGCGGGGCTCCGCCGCCGCGGCGCGCTCCGCCACGAGCCGGCGGAACACCGGGTCGGAGGTGTACTGCGCGATGCCCTTGCCCAGCGCGAAGGGCAGGTGGCCGAGGTCCAGGTCGCGCGGCCGCCAGCCGAGCATGGTGGTGTCGAGGGTGACGACGACGGCCTCGCACCCGGCGGCCTCCGCCCGGCCCAGCAGGCTCTCGACCAGATCGTCGGACGTCGACCAGTACAGCTGCATCCACCGCGGGGCGTCGCCCATCGCGGCGGCGGTGGTCTCCAGCGGCACCGACGCCTGGTTGGAGAAGACCATCGGCACGCCCAGCTCGGCGGCCGCCCGCGCGACGGCCAGGTCCGCCTCCGGGTGCACGAGCTCCAGCGCGCCCACCGGCCCGAGCAGCAGGGGTGCCGGGAGCCGCCGTCCGAACAGCTCGACGGAGGTGTCCCGCCGGCTGACGTCCCGCAGCACTCGGGGGACGACCGCCCACCGGTCGAACGCGGCCCGGTCCGCGCGCTGGGTGTCCTCGTCCCCGGCGCCGCCGGCCACGTAGCCGTGCGCGCGGGCGTCCAGCCGCCGGGCGGCCGCGCGGGCCAGCGCCCGGTAGCTCGTGGGCAGCCGCGGGTGCCGGCCGTACACGCCCGCCCGGTAGACGGCGTCCTGCCGACGCCGCCCCGTCCCCGCTGCTGAGGTCACCGGTTCACCGTAGTGACCTGCATCTCTGCCGCTTAGGCTGACCGGAGCACCCCATCCCCGGAGGCCGGCGATGAGCCAGGACCCACCTGCCCAGCAGGTCGACGCGGCGCCGCGGGTCCAGGAGCCGGCGCGCCGCTGGCGCCTCGTCGGACCGGGGATCGTGGTCGCGGCCACCGGCGTCGGCGCGGGTGACCTGGTGGCCACCCTCATCGCCGGGTCGCGGTTCGGCACGACGCTGCTCTGGGCCGTCGTCCTCGGCGTCCTGGTGAAGATCGCCATGGCCGAGGCGGTCGGGCGGTGGCACCTGGCCACCGGGTCGACCATGTTCGCCGGGTGGCGGTCGCTGGGCGCGTGGACGTCGGTCTACTTCGTCCTCTACGTCGTCATCTGGGGCTTCGTCTACGGCGCGACGGCGATGACCTCCTCGGGGCTGCCGCTGGCCGCGATGTTCCCGGCGCTGCCGATCTGGGGCTGGGGGATGATCAGCGGCGTCGTCGGGCTGGCGTTCGTCTGGTTCGGCAACTACCGGCTGTTCGAGCGCGCGATGACCGCCCTCATCGGCGTGATGTTCGTGATCGTGGTCGGCCTCGCGGTCATCGTCACGCCGGACCTCGGCGAGGTCGTGACGGGGCTGGTCCCGCGGCTGCCGGAGGGGTCGGCGGTCTACACGCTCGGCCTGGTGGGCGGTGTCGGCGGCACGATCACCATGGCCGCCTACGGCTACTGGGTGAACGCCAAGGGCTGGCGGGACGCCTCGTGGATGCGGGTCATGCGGCTGGACAACCGGGTCGCCTACATCACCACGGGCGTCTTCGTCGTCGCGATGCTCATCGTCGGAGCCGAGCTGCTGCACGCCACCGGCATCGCCCTCACGGAGGGCGACCGGGGGCTGCTGGACCTCGACGAGGTGCTGCGCGACCGGTACGGCCCGGTCGTCGCCACGCTCTTCCTCGTCGGCTTCTTCGCCACCTCCTTCTCCTCGCTGCTGGGCGTGTGGCAGGGGGTGAGCCTCATGGTCACCGACTTCGTCAGGACCCGGCGGGAGGCCCGCGGGCAGCTCACCGAGGGCGCGGCGGAGCGCAGCTGGCCCTACCGGGCCTACCTGCTCTGGCTGACGTTCCCGCCGATGGTCCTGCTCTTCCTGGACCGCCCCTTCGCGCTGGTGGTCGCCTACGGCGCGTTCGGCGCGTTCTTCATGCCGTTCCTGGCCGGGACGCTCCTCTACCTGCTCAACGGGCGGCGCACGCCGGAGGAGTGGCGCAGCGGCTGGCTGTCCAACCTGCTCCTCGCCGGCGCCACCGTGCTGTTCGTCGTGCTGTGCGTCGACGAGCTGCGGAGCCTGGTGGGCTGAGCCGGATCCGCCGTGTCCGAGACGGATGGGGCAGGAGTGACGCACCCGCAACTCGTCGGTGCGCCGGGACATGATGGGGGCGGTTCCTGGGCAGACACGGCGGACGCTGCAGGAACGCCGTCCGCCGGGCGCGCGAGATCGGGGGAAGCCGTGCCGACGACGACACCGTCAGCCCGCGCGGCGTCCTCCCTGGGCACCGTGCTCGCCGGCGTCTGCGCGCTGCTCGCCGCCGGGGTCGCGCTGGCCGGGCCGGCCGCGGCGATCGAGGACCCGCGGCGGCCGACCGTGGCGGTGACGCACGGCCCCAGCTGCGGCCCCGGGGTGCTGCGCGCGGTGGTCACCAACGGCGAGGAGGGCCACCGGGTCGCCCTGTGGTTCGACGGCACCGAGGAGCTGGCCGCCGCCGAGCTGGGGCCGGGGGAGCAGGTCGAGCTGGTCAGCCGGGACGTCGACTGGGGGGAGACCGTCGACGTGTCGGTCACCGTCGCCGACCTCGACGGCACCCCGGAGGAGCCGCTCGAGCAGGGCACCTACACCCGGCCCAGCGTCGAGGACTGCGCCGCGACGGCCGTCTCCGCCGCGGGCACGGGCATCGATGGCGCGGGGCTGCCGGCAGCCTCCGTGCCGGAGCCCGCGGACACCCGCGTCCCGGCGCCCTCGGGCACTCCCGACCCACCGGCACAGTCCGCCGGCACGCCGCCGGTCCCGAGCACGCCGGACCCCACCGCGCCGGACACGGACCCGTCCGGCACGTCCGCGTCGGCCGGCGACGCCTCGCCGACACCGGCAGGGCAGGCGTCCGTCGCCGCCGTCGCACCGGGCGGGGTGCTCACCGTGCGGGCGTCCGGCTTCACGCCGGGGGAGCGGGTGATCGTCTCCCTGGCCGACGCCCACCGCACGCTCACCACGGTCACCGCCGGGTCCGACGGCGGCGTCGAGGCGGTCGTGCAGATCCCCCGCGGCGCCGAGCTCGGCGCCGCGACCGTGCAGCTCGTCGGAAGGCAGTCGGCGGCGACGACCGCCATCGACCTGCAGGTGACCGCCCGTGCCCAGCCGCGGCCCGGCCCGGCCGGCTCGCCGTCGACCACCGTCGCCGTGGTGAGCCTGCTGGGCGCCGGCGGAGTCCTCGGCCTGACGGCCGCCCGGCGTTCCCGGGAGCCGACCTCGGGCGTCTGAAGCCGGGCGCAGCGCCCCACCCCACCCCTCCCCGCCGACGCCACCGGACGACAGGGACACGATGGACCAGGACATGGACATGGACCGACTGCAGGACGGCGCCCCACCGCGTGGCGTGCCCCGGGACGTCAGCGGGCTGGCCGCCGCCGGCCCCAGCGCCCCGGAGTCGTGGCTGCGCATCGTCCAGGTGCACGACCGGATCACCCGCCGGGTCGACTCGGCCCTGCACCGCCAGCACGGGCTGTCGCTGACCGGCTTCGAGGTGCTGCGGCGGATCGCGGAGGCGCCCGACGAGCAGGCCTCGATGGGCGACCTGGCTGAGGCGGTCGGGCTGTCCCGGCCGGGCATCACCAGCACGGTCAACCGGCTCGTGGAGGAGGGGCTGGTCGTCCGCGAGCGCCGGGGCGCCGACCGCCGGCTGCTGCACGCCCGGCTCACCGACGTCGGACGCGAGCGGGTGCGCGCGGCCCGGGGAACGCACGACGACCTGGTCGCCCACCTGCTCACGCTGCTCGGGGACGACGCCGGGGTGGTCACCGACGCCCTGGCCCGGGTCTCCGCTGCGGCCCGCCGCCCCCGCTGAGGAGGCGGGCGGGACGCCGATCGGGTGAAACTTCAAGCCCGTAGTGTTTCGCCGACGATCATCCGGGCACCGACGCGGGCATGACGGGTGACCTGCGGGCGTGCACGGTGGTCGTGCCGACGATCGGACGGCCGTCGCTGGGCGTGCTCCTCGACGCGCTCGCCGCCGGCCGCGGCCCGCGGCCGGCCGAGATCGTGCTCGTCGACGACCGGCCGAGCGGGGCGCCCCTGCAGGCGGAACGGGCCGGCCTGCCGCCGTTCCGGGTGGTCTGCACCGGTGGGCGGGGACCGGCCGCCGCCCGCAACCTGGGCTGGCGCGCCGCCCGCACCGACTGGGTCGCGTTCCTCGACGACGACGTCGTGCCGGACCCGGACTGGTACGAGCGGCTGGCCGGCGACCTCGCGGCGCTGCCCGCCGACGTCGCGGGCAGCCAGGGACGGGTCCGGGTCCCGCTGCCCGAGCACCGCCGCCCCACCGACTGGGAGCGCGGCACCGCCGGGCTGGCCACCAGCAGCTGGATCACCGCCGACCTGGCCTACCGCCGGGCCGCCCTGGCCGCCGTCGGCGGGTTCGACGAGCGCTTCCCGCGCGCCTTCCGGGAGGACTCCGACCTCGCTCTGCGGGTGATGGACACCGGCTCGCGGCTGACCCGCGGCGAGCGGTGGATCACCCACCCGGTGCGCCCCACCGACCGCTGGGTCTCACTCCGCGTCCAGGCCGGCAATGCCGACGACGTCCTCATGCGGCGCCTGCACGGCCGCACCTGGCGGGAGCGGGCCGACACCGCGGTGGGCCGCCGGCCCGGGCACCTGGCCGTCACCGCGGCCGCGCTCGCGGCCCTGGGCCTCGCCGCCGCCGGGAGGCCGCGGGCCGCCGCGGCCGCGGCGGCGGGCTGGGTCGCCGGCACCGCGGAGTTCGCCTGGGCCCGCATCGCGCCCGGTCCCCGCGACCGCGCCGAGGTCACCACCATGCTCACGACCAGCGCGCTCATCCCGCCGCTGGCCACCTGGCACTTCCTGCGCGGCGCCGTCCGGCACCGCGCGGTCACCCGCTGGCGCGGGCTCCCCTACCTGGTCCTGTTCGACCGGGACGGCACCCTCGTGCACGACGAGCCGTACAACGGCGACCCGGCCAAGGTCCGCCCGGTCGAGGGCGCCCGCGAGGCGCTGGACGCGCTGCGCGCCCGCGGGGTGCGCATCGGCCTGGTCACCAACCAGTCCGGCGTGGGCCGCGGGCTGATCACCCGGGAGCAGGCCGACGCGGTCAACGCCCGGGTCGCCGAGCTGCTCGGGCCCCTCGACACCGTGCAGGTCTGCCCGCACGCGCCCGAGGACGGCTGCGGGTGCCGCAAGCCCGCGCCCGGCATGGTCAAGGCCGCCTGCACCGAGCTCGACGTCGAGCCGGCGCGCTGCGTCGTCATCGGGGACATCGGTGCCGACGTCGAGGCCGCCGCCGCCGCCGGTGCGCACGGCATCCTGGTACCCACGCCGGTGACCCGTCCCCAGGAGGTCGCTGCCGCGGCCCATCGCGCCCCCACGCTGACCGAGGCGGTCGACGACGTCCTGGCCGGCACCTGGTGACCGCCCCCACCGGCCTCTGGGGCGGTGATGGCTACTCGGCCGAGGGGCCATTGCCGCCCCAAAGTCCGCGGGTCGTGCTCGTCGCGCGGCTGGACAACGCCGGGGACGTGCTGCTGCAGGGCCCGCTGGTCCGCGCGGTCGCGGCCGCCGCGGACCGGGTGGTCTTCCTCGCCAGCCCGCAGGGCACCGCCGCCGCCGAGCTGCTGCCCGGCGTCGACGAGGTGCTCACCTGGCACTGCCCGTGGATCGACGGCAGCCCGCGACCGGTGGACGCCGCCGACCTCGCCGCGCTCACCGAGCGGGTCCGTGCGGCGGGGGTGACCGAGGCGGTCATCAGCACGAGCTTCCACCAGTCGCCGCTGCCGCTGGCCCTGGTGCTGCGCACCGCCGCGGTCGGGCGGGTGGCGGCGATCAGCGTCGACTACCCGGGGTCGTTGCTCGACGTCCGGCACCGGGTCGACGACGACCTGCCCGAGCCCGAGCGGGCACTGTCCCTCGCCCGGGCGGCCGGGTTCGAGCTCCCCGACGGCGACGACGGGCGGCTCGCCGTCCGCCGTCCGCTGCCGCCGGCCGGCCGGGACCCCGGCTACGTCGTCCTGCACCCCGGCGCCTCGGTGCCGGCGCGCGCCTGGCCGGCGCACCGCTGCGCGGAGGCCGTCGAGGCGCTCGCCGACGCGGGCTGGGAGGTGCTGGTCACCGGCGGCCCGGGGGAGTGCGAGCTCACCGCCGCGGTCGCCGGCAGCCGCGGCACCGACCTGGGCGGGGCCACCACCCTGGCCGAGATGGCGGCGCTGCTCGACGGCGCCGCGGCCGTCGTCGTCGGCAACACCGGCCCCGCGCACCTGGCGGCCGCCGTGGGCACGCCGGTCGTCTCGCTGTTCTCCCCGGTCGTCCCGGCGGTCCGGTGGGCGCCCTACGGCGTCCCGACGGTCCTGCTCGGCGACCAGTCCGCACCCTGCCGCGACACCCGGGCCCGCGAGTGCCCGGTGCCGGGGCACCCCTGTCTGTCCTCCGTGACGGCGGCCGACGTGGTCGCCGCCGTCGGGAAGGTGGTGGCCGCGTGAAGGTCCTGCTGTGGCACGTGCACGGCTCCTGGACGACGGCGTTCGTGCAGGGCCGGCACGAGTACCTGCTGCCGGTCACGCCCGACCGGGGGCCCGACGGGCTCGGCCGGGCGCGGACCTGGGACTGGCCGGCCGCCGCCCGCGAGGTGACCCCCGACCGGCTGCGCGCCGAGGACGTCGACGTCGTCGTGCTGCAGCGCACCCGCGACCTGGAGCTGGTCCGCGAGTGGCTCGGCCGCGAACCCGGCCGTGACCTGCCCGCGGTGTTCCTCGAGCACAACGCCCCGGACGGCGCCGTGCCCAACACCCGGCACCCGCTGGCCGACCAGCAGGACATCCCGATCGCCCACGTCACCCACTTCAACCGGCTCTTCTACGACAACGGCTCGGCGCCCACCGCGGTGATCGAGCACGGCATCGTCGACCCCGGCGAGCGCTACACGGGGGAGCTGGCGCGCGCCGCGGTGGTGGTCAACGAGCCGGTCCGCCGCGGCCGGTACACCGGCGGTGACCTGCTGCCGCTGCTGGCCTCGGCCGCGCCGCTGGACGTCTTCGGGATGGGCCTGGCCGGCCTGCACGAGCGCTACGGCCTGGACCCCGAGCGGGTCGGGCTGCACGACGACCCGCCGCAGGCCGCGATGCACGCCGAGCTGGCCCGCCGCCGCGTGTACGTGCACCCGGTGCGGTGGACGTCGCTGGGCCTGTCGCTGCTGGAGGCGATGCACCTGGGCATGCCGGTCGTCGGGCTGGCCACCACCGAGGCGGTGGAGGCGGTGCCGGCCGAGGCCGGGGTGCTCTCCACCCGCCCCGAGCGGCTGGCCGCCGCCGTCCGGGAGTTCGTCGCCGACCCCGACGCGGCGCGGCTGGCCGGAAAGGCGGCCCGGGCCGCTGCGCTGGAGCGGTACGGCCTGGCACGCTTCCTGGCCGACTGGGATGCCCTCCTCGGAGAGGTGACGAGATGACCACCACGCCCCTGCGGCCGGCCCGCCGGCCCGCCGACCCGTCCGGGTCCGCGCGGCTGCGGATCAGCCTGGTCAGCGAGCACGCCAGCCCGCTCGCCGCGCTCGGCGGCGTCGACGCCGGCGGCCAGAACGTGCACGTCGCGGCGCTGGCCGCGGGTCTGGCGCAGCGCGGGCACCAGGTCACCGTGCACACCCGCCGGGACGACCCCGACCTGCCCGCCCGGGTGCTCACCGCGGACGGCTACGAGGTCGCGCACGTCGCCGCCGGCCCCGCCCGGCAGCTGCCCAAGGACGCGCTGCTGCAGCACATGGGCACGTTCGCCGACGTGCTCGCCGCCGAGTGGACGGCCGCTCCGCCGGACGTGGTGCACGCGCACTTCTGGATGAGCGGGCTGGCCTCGGTCCAGGCCGCCGCCGCGCTGCCGGCCCGGGTGCCGGTGCTGCAGACCTTCCACGCACTGGGCTCGGTGAAGCGCCGGCACCAGGGCGACGCCGACACCTCGCCCGAGCAGCGGATCGACCTCGAGCGCGGGCTGTGCCGGGACGTCGACCACGTGGTCGCCACCTGCTCCGACGAGGTCTTCGAGCTGCGCCGGCTGGGGCTGTCCAGCGACCGGGTCTCGATCGTCCCGTGCGGGGTGGACACCGCCGTGTTCACCCCGCGCGGGCCGGTGGCGCCGTCGTCGGGGCGGCCGCGGCTGCTCGTGCTCGGCCGGCTGGTGGAGCGCAAGGGCCAGGAGGACGCCGTCCGCGCGCTGGCCGCCGTCCCGGACGCCGAGCTGGTCGTCGTCGGCGGCCCGCCGGTGGCCGACCTGGACGACGACCCCGAGGTGCAGCGGCTCCGCGGGATCGCCGACGAGCTGGGCGTCGCCGACCGGCTGGTCTTCACCGGCGCCGTCGCCCGCGCCGACGTGCCCGCCTGGGTGCGCTCGGCCGACGTCGTGCTCGCCGTCCCCTGGTACGAGCCGTTCGGCATCACCCCGCTCGAGGCGATGGCCTGCGGGCGTCCCGTGGTGGCCACCGCGGTGGGCGGGCTGGTCGACAGCGTCGTCGACGGCGAGACCGGCGACCTGGTGCCACCGCGGGACCCCGAGCGGCTCGGCGCGGTGCTGGCCGCCCTGCTGGCCGACGGGACCCGCCGCGTCGCCTACGGCGCGGCCGGCGTCAAGCGCGCCCGCAGCCGGTACCGCTGGTCCCGCGTCGTCGCCGACACCGATGCCGTCTACCGCCAGGTCCTCTCCGCCCGTGCTCCGGTGGAGGTCGCCCGATGAAGGAGTCCGTCGTGACCGCCGTCCCGTCCGCCCGTGAGGTCGTCTCACCGGACACCTGCACCCACCTGACCGGGCACGACCACGTCGCCTCGCTGACCGCCGCGCTCGGGGACCTGTCCCGGCACGTCGAGACGCTCGACCGGTGGGGGCGGCTGCTGGCCGACGTGCTCTGCGGCGCGAGCCGGGGCCGGCTGCTGGCCGCCGGCAACGGGGGCAGCGCCGCCCAGGCGCAGCACCTCACCGCCGAGCTGGTCGGCCGGTACCGCGCGGACCGCCCGCCGTTCTCCGCGATCTGCCTGACCGCCGAGACCTCCAGCCTCACTGCGATCGCCAACGACTACCCGGCCGACGAGCTGTTCGCCCGGCAGGTCGAGGCGCACGGCCGCCCCGGGGACGTGCTGGTGCTGCTGTCCACGTCCGGCCGGTCGCCGAACGCGGTGGCCGCGGCCCGGCGGGCCCGCGACTGCGGGATCACGGTGCTGGCGATGACCGGCCCGGCCCCCAACCCGCTGGCGGCGGTGGCCCACGACGCGGTCTGCATCGACTCGCCGTGGACGGCGACCGTGCAGGAGTGCCACCTGGTCGCGCTGCACCTGCTGTGCGCCGCCTTCGACGCCGCCGTGCTCGCCGAGTCGCCGCGGATCTCGTCGACCAACCACGTGGAAGTGATCAAGTGATGCGTCCGTCCGTCGTGGTCGTGGGCGACGCCCTGCTGGACGTCGACCTGGTCGGCACCGCGTCGCGGCTCACGCCGGACGCGCCGGTGCCGGTGGTGGAGGACGTCGAGCGCCGGGAACGCCCCGGCGGTGCCGCGCTCGCCGCCGTCCTGGCCGCCCAGTCCGGCGCCGAGGTGGTGCTGGTGGCCCCGCTGACCGACGACGAGGGGGCCGAGCGGCTCCGGGCGCTGCTCGACGGCCGGGTGCGGCTGATCGCGGTCCCGGCCACCGGCGGCACCGCGGTCAAGCAGCGGGTGAGGGTGGGCGACCACTCCGTCGTCCGGCTGGACAGCGGTGCGCCGGCGGCCCAGCTCGGCGCCCTGCCCGCCGAGGCGGCCGCGGCCATCCGCGACGCGGCCGCCGTGCTCGTCGCCGACTACGGCCGGGGGACGACGTCGGCCCCCGACGTCCGGGAGGCGCTGGCGGCCGCCCGCGGCCCGGTCGTCTGGGACCCGCACCCCCGCGGCGCGGACCCGGTGCCCTCCACCCGGCTGGTCACGCCCAACGGCGCGGAGGCCGCCCGGGTCGTCCCCGACGTCGCGGGCAGCGGCCTGGCCGCGGTGGGCGCCCGGGCCGAGGCGCTGATCCGGCACTGGGGTGTCGGCGCGGTCGCCGTGACCCTCGGCTCCCGCGGTGCCCTGCTGTCCTACGGCGAGGGCGCGCCCCTGGTGGTGCCGGCGACGCCGGTGACCGGGGGCGACCCGTGCGGTGCTGGGGACTCCTTCGCCGCCGCGGTCACCGTCGCGCTCGCCGGCGGGGCCGTGACCGGTGAGGCGGTCACCGTCGCCGTCGCCGCCGCCGGCGCGTTCGTCGCCCGGGGCGGGGCCACCTCCTGGGACGCCGTGCCGGCCGCCGAGGTGGGGCCGGCGAGGGGCGTCGACGGGGTGCTCGCCCGGGTGCGCGCCGCGGGTGGCACCGTCGTGGCCACCGGCGGGTGCTTCGACCTGCTGCACGCCGGACACGTGGCCACCCTGCGGGCCGCCCGGGGGCTGGGCGACTGCCTGGTCGTGTGCATCAACTCCGACGCCTCGGTCGCCCGGCTCAAGGGCCCCTCGCGGCCGCTGGTCACCGCCGCGGACCGCGCGCGGGTGCTGGAGGCGCTGGAGTTCGTCGACGCCGTCGTCGTCTTCGACGAGGACACCCCGGCACAGGTGCTCGACCGGCTCCGGCCCGACGTCTGGGCGAAGGGCGGCGACTACGCGGGTGCCGACCTGCCCGAGGCCGCGGTGCTGCGGCAGTGGGGCGGGCAGGCCGTCGTCCTGCCGTACCTGCCCGGCCGCTCGACCACCGCCCTGGTCGAGCGCTCCCGGGTGTGATGAAGGACCCCGCTGCCCCCCACGACTCGCAAGCTCGCCGTGGGCCCCTGCAGCAGGGCCGTTCCAGCACCTCACCCACGGCCGTCGTGCTGCGGCCGCTGGGGCTGGGGGACCTGCTCACCGGGGTGCCGGCGATCCGCGCGATCCGGACGGCGGTGCCCGGGCACCGGCTGGTGCTGGCCACCACCCGGGCGCTGGCGCCGCTCGCCGGGCTGATCGACGCCGTCGACGAGGTGCTGCCGGCGGTCGAGCTCGAGCCGCTGGACTGGCCCGGGCCGCCACCGGAGCTCGCCGTCGACCTGCACGGCAAGGGCCCGGCCTCGCACGTCGTCGTCGCCGGGCTGCACCCCCGGCGGCTGCTCACCTTCGACAGCCCCGGCTACCCGGGACCCACCTGGTACCCCGACGAGCACGAAGTCCGCCGCTGGTGCCGGCTGGTGAGCGAGGGCCTGGGCGTCGACTGCGACCCCGACGCCCTCGACCTGCGGGTGCCGGACGTGGAGCCGCCGGTGCGGGACGTCGCGGTGGTCCACCCGGGGGCCGCCTTCCCCGGCCGCCGCTGGCCGGCCGAGCGCTTCGCGGCAGTGGCCCGCCACCTGACCGCCGCGGGGGAGCGGGTCGTGGTCACCGGCGGACCGGCCGAGCGGGACCTCGCCCGGCAGGTCGCCGAGCTGGCCGGGCTGGAGGAGGAGGCGGTGCTGGCCGGGACGACGACGTCCCTCGAGCTCGCCGCCGTCGTCGCCGCTGCCCGGGTGGTGGTCTGCGGCGACACGGGGGTGGCGCACCTGGCGACCGCCTACCGACGTCCGTCGGTGGTGCTCTTCGGCCCGGTGTCCCCGGCGCTGTGGGGCCCGCCGCCGCGCGCGCAGCACGTCGTGCTGTGGCACGGCGACGGCACCGGTGACCCGTGGGGCACCGAGCTGGACCCCGCGCTCGCGCGGGTCGCCGTCGACGAGGTGGTCGACGCCCTGGCCGGCCTCCTCGTCCGGGTGCCCTAACCCGCGCGGGCGGCGAGCGACTCGCGCTGCGCGGCGAACCACTCGACCGTGCGGCGCAGCCCCTCCGTCGAGGGCACCGCCGGACGCCAGCCCAGCCGCTGCTCGGCGAGCGAGGTGTCGGGCCGCCGCACCTTCGGGTCGTCCACCGGCAGGTCGATGAAGCTGATCTCGGAGTCCGAGCCGGTCAGCTCGAGGATGCGGTGCGCCAGCTCCAGCACCGACAGCTCGTCGGGGTTCCCGATGTTCATCGGCCCGGTCTCGGTGGAGGACGCCAGGGCCAGGATGCCGCGCACGGTGTCGTCGACGTAGCAGATCGAGCGGGTCTGGGAGCCGTCGCCGGCGACCGTGAGCGGGCGGCCGCACAGCGCCTGCCCGACGAAGGCCGGGATCGCGCGACCGTCGTCCGGGCGCATCCGGGGGCCGTAGGTGTTGAAGATCCGGACGATGGCCGTGTCGGTGTCCTGCGACGTCCGGTAGGCGGTGGCCAGCGCCTCGCTGAACCGCTTGGCCTCGTCGTACACGCCGCGTGGGCCGACCGGGTTGACGTTGCCCCAGTAGTCCTCCCGCTGCGGGTGCTGCAGGGGGTCGCCGTACACCTCGGAGGTGGAGGCGAGCACGTACCGGGCGTTCTTCTCCTTGGCCAGGCCGAGCGTGTGCAGGGTGCCCAGGCTGCCGACCTTGAGCGTCTCGATCGGCATCCTGAGGTAGTCCAGCGGGCTGGCCGGGGACGCGAAGTGCAGCACCAGGTCGACCGGGCCGGGGACGTGCACGTAGTCGGTGACGTCGCAGCGGATCAGCCGGAACCCGGGGTGCTCCACCAGGTGCAGGACGTTGCCCGGGGAGCCGGTCAGGAAGTTGTCCAGGCAGACCACCTCGACGCCCCGGTCGAGCAGCTGTTCGCACAGGTGGGAGCCGAGGAAACCGGCACCCCCGGTCACCACTGCCCGGCGGATCTCCCGTGCGCCCCGCACCACCATCGGCCTGCTCCTCGTCGCGTCCCCGTCCGCGGGCGGCACCCCCGGATCAGCGGAGCCCCTACCCGGAGGCCAGGGGGCAACACTTCGGGCCCGAAGTTGTGCGGGCGGTGCGGGCCCGGCCGGCTACTGGAGGTAGTTCTCCACCTGCGGCTCGGGGCGCGGCTGGGCCTCGTCCGGGTCCTCGCCGTACTGCCGCTTGGCGTCCCGCTGGCGGATCAGGTCCCAGAGCTGGTCGCGGTCCTCCTCGATCTGCCGCAGGCGGGCGCGCTGCTCCTCGGTGTGCTCGCCGCTGTCGCGCAGCCGGTGCTCCTCCTCCACCAGCTCCTCGATGCGGCCGCGGATCTCCTTGTCGTCCATCAGCTCCCTCTCCCGTCGGGTCGTCGGGTCGTGCCTTGCCCCGAGCCCGCCGTCCTCACGCCTGGTGTCCGGAGGAGCCGGGCACCCAGCCCTCCACGAAGGCCGCCAGGCGCCGGGTGACCGCACCTCCGGCGCGGCCCAGCGCCAGCAGTGCCGGCCGGTCCAGCGGCACCCGGACCGGCCGCCGGTCCGCCGGGTCGCCCAGCGCCGTCCGCGCCGCGTGCCCCGCCGCGACGAGCTCGGCGACCGGCCGGTCGAGCTGGGCGCGCACCCGGTCCAGCGCCGCGGCGGCAGGCCCGGCGTTGCCCTCGACCAGCGCTGTCACGAACGCGGGGTCGCTGCCGATCACCCGGGTGCCGTCCCGGAAACTGCCGGCGGCCAGCGCGAGGGCGAGCGGCCCCGCCCGCTCCGCGGCGGCGGCCAGTGCGGCGGCGAGCAGGTGGGGGACGGCGCTGATCGCGGCGACGGCGTCGTCGTGCTCGGCGGCGGTCACCGGCACGACCTCGGCGCCCACGGCGAGCGCGACCTCGGCGACCCGCAGCCAGCGCCGCAGGTCGGTGCCCGGCTCCAGGCACAGCGCCCAGCGGGCTCCGGTGAAGAGGGACGGGTCGGTGGCCGCGTGGCCGGACCGTTCCGTCCCGCACATGGGGTGACCGCCGACGTACCGGTCGCCGAACCGCGGGCCGAGGGCGGCCAGCACCGGCACCTTGATCGAGCCGACGTCGGTGACCGTGGCGTCCGGGGCGACGGTGAGGTCGTCCAGCGCCCGGTCCAGCACCGGCAGCGGGACGGCGAGGACGACGACGCCCCCCACCTCCGAGGTGATCTGGACCCCGCGTGCGGCGGCGGCGTCCCGGGCCGCGGGATCGACGTCCCAGCCACTGATCTCCCGGCCGGCCGCGGCGAGCGCGGCGGCGAGCGAGCCGCCGAGCTGGCCGAGCCCGACCACGGACACCGGCGGCGCGGGCATGGTCGGCACCGGGAACGCGGTCACGCCCCCACCTGCCAGGGGGTGCCGAGCCGGAAGACGCGGGCCAGCGCGGTCGCCACCCGCCGCCCGTCCTGGGCCGTCGCCTCGATCCGGTAGACCGCCGTCCGGCCGGTGCGGTGCAGTTCGACGCCCTCGGCGACCAGCCGGTCACCGGGCCGCCCGGGGGTCAGGAACTCGGTGTGCACGTCCTGGGCCACCGCCACGGTGCCGTGGCTGTTGCTGACCGCGGCGTGCACGACGTCCAGCAGTGCCATCGTGGCGCCGCCGTGCGCGGTGCCGACGGCGTTGAGCAGCTGCGGTCCGACGGTCATCGCCGCGCGGGCGTAGCCGGGCCGCACCTCCTCCAGCGCGATGCCCAGGTGCGCGGCCAGCGGGTCGGCGGCGAGAGCGGCGAACAGCCCGGGTGGAACGGCGGCGCTGTCCTGCGCGGGGGCGTCGGCCATGATCAGAGGCTATGACGCCCCCGCCGGCTCCCCGCGCCGCATGACCGCGCTGCTGCCGAGCTTCGCCGTCCGCGTCGGCCGCGCCGACGGGCGGTGGCGTTGCGAGCTGCTGGCCGCCGACGCCTCCGACGAGCTGCCGGTGCTCGAACGGGCGCTGGGGGAGCCGGGCGCCGCCGAGTGGCCGGGGCCGTTCGTCGTCGTGGTCGACAGCCGGCTGTACTTCGTCGTGCTGCGGCACGGCCCCGGCGGCATGGTGAGGGCGCTCATCTCCGACGCGACGTTCCAGGAGTGGCTGCTCGCCGCCGAGGTGGTCGAGCGCTACGGCATCGCGGTGGACGAGGCCTCGTTCGACGAGGACGAGGAAGGCTGGCCCGGGGGAGACCTCGACGTCCTCGCCGACGCCGGGCTGCCGGCCGAGGAGCTGGCCCGGCTGGTCGGCGCGGACGACCTGTGGGCCGACGAGATGGTGCTGCAGATCGCCGAGCGGATCGGGTTCGGCGAGGAGCTGCGGGCGGTGGTGGCCGCGTGCGCACGGTGACCGCCGTCGTGTTCGACCTCGGCGGGGTGTTCACCGAGACCCCGATGGCCGCCTACGCCGCGTACGAGGCCGAGGCCGGGCTCCCCGACGGGTTGATCCGCCGGCTGCAGACCACCCACCCGGACACCAACGCGTGGGCCCGCCTCGAGCGCGGTGAGCTGGACGTCGCCGGCTTCCGGGCCGCGTACGAGGCGGAGGCGCGGGCCGCCGGCCACACGGTCGACGCCGACCGGGTGCTCGCCACCCTGGGCGGGGAGCTGCGGCCGGGGATGGTCGCGGCGGCCCGGCGGTTGCGCGAGGCCGGGCTGCCGCTGGGCATGCTGTCCAACAACGTCGCGCCGATGGACCGGGCCGGTCCGCTGGGGGAGCTGCTGGGGCTGTTCGACGCCGTGGTGGAGTCCTCGGTGGAGGGCCTGCGCAAGCCGGAGCCGGAGATCTACGCGCGCGCCGTGCAGCGGCTGTCCGCGGCGGTGTGCCGGCCGCTCGCCGCGGCCGAGTGCGTGTACCTGGACGACAAGCGGATCAACCTCGAGCCCGCCCGCGCGCTGGGGATGCGGACGATCGAGGTCGGCGATCCGGACGCCGCCCTCATCGAGCTCGAGGTCCTGACGGGGGTGGAGCTGCGGTGACCTGTGCCTCGGACGCTTGTGCTCTGAGTCGCCGGGCGACTCAGAGCACAACGATCCACCAGGTGGTCCGGTGACCGACGACGAGGCGATGCTGCGGGCGCTGGAGCTCGCGGCCGCGGCGCAGGAGTGGGGCGACACGCCGATCGGCGCCGTCGTCCTCGGGCCGGACGGCGCCGCGCTGGCCGAGGCCGCCAACGAGCGGGAGAAGCGGGGCGACCCGACCGCGCACGCCGAGGTGCTGGCCCTGCGCGAGGCCGCCCGGCGGCACGGCGACGGCTGGCGGCTGACCGGCGCCACGCTGGTGGTCACCCTCGAGCCCTGCACGATGTGCGCCGGGGCCAGCGTGCTCGCCCGGGTCGCGCGGGTGGTCTACGGGGCCGACGACCCGAAGGCCGGCGCCGCGGGGTCGCTGTGGGACGTCGTCCGCGACCGCCGGCTCAACCACCGGCCCGAGGTCGTGGCGGGGGTGCGCGCGGCGGAGTCCGGCGCGCTGCTACGCGCCTTCTTCCGCTCCATGCGCGGCCTGTAGTCTCGTCGGCGGTGGCGTGTCCGAGCGGCCGAAGGAGCACGCCTCGAAAGCGTGTGAGGTGCAAGCCTCCGTGGGTTCAAATCCCACCGCCACCGCAGATCGACGGCGGCGTCCCGACTCCGGGGCGCCGCCGTCGTCGTTCACACGGCCAGGTCGTAGTCGATCAGCAGCCGGCCGTCGTCGTCCCGGACCAGCGTGATCTCGTGCTGCTCGGCGCTGACACCGCCGGCCTCGTCCTCGAACGTGACCGGCGCGGTGGCCACCAGGGAGCCGTCCCGCGCCTGCACCGCACCGAGGTCCACCGACTCGAAGCGGTTCCAGAAGGCGATGTAGTCACCGCGGCTGCCGACCTGCGCGCGCAACCGCGGCCCGGTCCGCTCCCAGGCCGCCTCGGGGTCGTCCGGGAGGAGCGCGTAGTAGCTCGTGATCGCCTCCTGCACCTCCGCGGCCGTGTCCGGGGCCGGCGCGGGCGGTGGTGGCGGCTCGGTGGTGGTCGGCGGCGCCGACGGCGAGGTCGTCTCCTCGGTCGTCGAGGGCGCCGCCGTGCTGGACGGCGCCGCGGTGGACGGCCCCGGCGTGCTCGGTGCGGAGCTGGACTGGGCGGTGGGCGTGCCCCCGTCCGAGGGCTCCCGGTTCACCCACAGGACCCCTGCGGTGACCAGACCGGCCAGCAGCACGAGGGTGAGCACGGCGGCCAGCACCCCACGCCGGCGGGCCGGCGCGCCCGGGCTGCGTGGGACCGCCGGGCGGGGCGGCTCGGCCGTCGGGGCAGACCCGGCGGGGGCCTCGGGGGAGAGCGACCCGACGGCGGTCGGCGGACCACCGGCGGGCGTGGTGGTGGGGGGCGGCGCGTCACCGGAGACGGACCGGAGGTCGGTGACGGTCGGTGGCAGGGCGGTGCGCGCGTTGAGCACCTCGGTGACGTCCCCGTCCCGGCCGGCGGCCAGCCGCGCCAGCTGGTCCCGGGCCTCGGGCATCGTCGGGCGCTTCGCCGGGTCGGAGTTGAGCATCCTCATCAGCGGCCGGGTGAGGACGCCGGCGTTCCGCGGCCGCTGGAAGTCGCCCCCGGCGACCCGGTAGAGCATCTCCAGCGGGTTCTCGCTCATGCCGAACGGCGGTGAGCCCTCGAGGCAGGCGTACAGCGTGGCGCCGAGGGAGAAGACGTCGCTGGCCGCGTCCGGGTCCTGGCCGCGCGCCACCTCGGGGGCGAGGAAGGCCGGCGTCCCCTTGACCACGCCGGTCTGGGTCAGCGAGACGTCGCCGGTTGCCCGGCTGATGCCGAAGTCGGTGATCTTCACCAGGCCCTGGCTGCGCGGCCCCTCGCCGATGAGGATGTTGCCCGGCTTCACGTCCCGGTGGACGACGCCGGCCGCGTGGACGGCGACCAGCGCGTCGGCCACCTGGGCGCCGATCTGCGCCACCTGGGGGACCGGCAGGGTGCCCCCCTCCTGCAGCACCGTGGCCAGGCTGCGGGAGGGCAGGTACTCCATGACCAGCCACGGGGTGCCGGCGTCGTCGACCATGTCGAACACCGAGACGGCGTGCGGATGGCTGAGCCGGGCGGCGATCCGCCCCTCGCGCATCGCCGCCTCGCGGTGCCCCGCGGTCACCTCCGCGTCGCTGCCCGCCGGGATGAGGACCTGCTTCACCGCGACGTCGCGGCCCAGCAGCTCGTCGCGGGCCAGCCACACCGCACCCATCGCCCCTCCGCCCAGGCGGGAGCGCAGCAGGTAGCGGTCGGCCACCCGGTCGCCAGGCACCGTCACCGGCGTCGTCCCCTCTGCACCGGCGCGCCGCTGGGTCAGGCGTTGACGGGCGCCCCGAACCGGCGCGCGTACTCGGCCTGGGCCCCCTCGGGCAGCGCGTCGTACAGCTCGCCCAGCTCGGGGATGGAGCTGTCCGGCAGCTCGTCGAACAGCTGCGCCCAGCTCGGCGGGTCCTCGTGCCCGCGGGTGAGCAGGAGCTCCCATGCGCGGCTCTGCCGGTCCCGCTGCGCGCGGTCCGCGACCATGGCCGACAGGTACGCGTCCTTCGCGGCGTCCTTCTCCGCGCGCGTGGCGTCGGCGGGGAGGTTGCTCGGGTCGGTCTCGCGCAGCGCCGCGACGATCGCCGCGACGACCTCGGGGCGCACCTGTTCGGGCTCGCTCATGTCCGTCCTCCCGGTCGCTGGGTCTCTTCGGCGGTCGCCGTCCCCGGTCACTCAACCACCACCGCGACGTCCGGGCCGGGCGAGGCCCGGGGGCGCGGCTGACTCGTGCGGGTCTGCCCGGTAGACTGCCCCGCACTGGAGGATTCGCCTAGTGGCCTATGGCGCTCGCTTGGAAAGCGGGTTGGGTGCAAGCCCTCGGGAGTTCGAATCTCCCATCCTCCGCAGGTAGAGCGCCGTCACGGCGCCGAGCATCAGGGCCCCCCCGGCCAGCGCGGCCGGGGAGAGCCGCTCGCCCAGCAGCACGGTGGCCAGGGCGGTGGCCGTGAGCGGCTCGAGCAGCGTCACGATCGAGGCCACCGCGGCCGGCACCACCCGCACCCCGGCGAAGAACAGCCCGTAGGCCAGCGCGCTGGGCACCGTCCCCAGGTAGAGCAGCAGCGCCAGGCTCAGCGGGTCGCCGGTCAGGTCCAGCCCCGCCACCAGCGCCACCCCGGTCAGCAGCACCGCGCCGATCACGAACCCGGCGGTCGTCGTCGGCACGCCGTCCGGCACGCCGGAGGAGGCGATCACCACCCCCGCGTAGGCGATCGCGCAGCCGGCCGCCGACAGCGCCCCCAGCAGGACGGCGTCACCGGCGTCCCCGCCCGCGGAGACGCCGACCAGCAGCACCAGCCCGGCCAGCGCCACGCCCAGCGCGGCGGTGGTGGCGCGGTCCGGCCGCCCGTGGCCGAGGACGGTGGTGCCCACGGCCACCAGCAGAGGAGCCAGGCCGAGGGCGACGAGTGTCGCGATGCTCACCCCGGCGGCGGGGACGGCGGCGAAGTAGGCGCACTGGTAGGTGGCCAGCCCGGCGCCCACCAGCAGCAGCCGGCCGCGGGCCGCGCGGGGGAGCAGCACCGCGGCCGCGGCGCGGCGGCGGACCGCCAGGTGGGCGGCGAGCAGCACGGCTGCGCCGACGGCCATGCGGTGCCAGGCGATGTCGAGGGGGTCCAGGCCGGTGCGCCGCGCGACGACGTCGGCACAGACGCCGGACGTGCCCCAGCACAGCGCGGCGAGGACGACGAGGATGAAGCCACGGGCGGACGTGGTGGGCGTGGGGGTCGTGCGGGTGGACATGACGCTCCTGGGTGGTTCCGGAAGAGGGGACGCGGTCCGGAACACGGCGCAGGAGCCCCCGCCGGTCGGCGGGAGGCGGTCAGCCCGGCGGTGCTCCGGTCAGGAGCGCGGCGGGGGCAGGACGAGGAGGCACCCGGTCATGGCGGAGGAGCCTAGCGAGGCCGTCCGCGGACGGCACCCGACTTCCCGGCTGCCGGCGTCCTCTACAGTGGAGGCCGACCCCTCGTACGGCGTCATCCTGTGAACCTCCCCAGGGCCGGAAGGCAGCAAGGATAAGCGGGCTCTGGCGGGTGTGCGGGGGGTCCCTCATCCTCCCCCCGGCCTCGTCCCGAGGCTCGCCGCGCGCCTCCGCGCGGGACGGGGGCCGAGCCCGGTTGAGTAACCTCGCTGCGTGGCTCTGGCGCTCTACCGGAAGTACCGCCCGGCGACCTTCGCCCAGGTGGTCGGGCAGGAGCACGTCACCGCCCCGCTGATGAACGCGGTCGACAGCGGGCGGATCAACCACGCCTACCTGTTCAGCGGCCCGCGGGGCTGCGGCAAGACGTCCTCGGCGCGGATCCTGGCCCGCTCGCTGAACTGCGAGCAGGGCCCGACGTCGACCCCCTGCGGGGTCTGCGGGTCCTGCGTCTCGCTCGCCCCCGACGGGCCCGGTTCGATCGACGTCATGGAGATCGACGCGGCCAGCCACGGTGGTGTCGACGACGCCCGCGACCTGCGCGAGAAGGCGTTCTTCGCGCCGGTGCACAGCCGCTACAAGGTCTACATCGTCGACGAGGCGCACATGGTCACCACGCAGGGCTTCAACGCCCTGCTCAAGGTGGTCGAGGAGCCGCCGGAGTTCCTGGTCTTCGTCTTCGCGACGACGGAGCCGGAGAAGGTGCTGCCGACCATCCGGTCGCGCACCCACCACTACCCGTTCCGGCTGGTGCCCCCGAGCACGCTGCGCGGGCTGCTGGAGAAGACCTGCGCCGCCGAGGGCGTGCAGGTCGAGCCGACCGTGTTCCCGCTGGTCGTGCGGGCCGGCGGCGGCTCGGTGCGGGACTCGCTGTCCATCCTCGACCAGTTGCTGGCCGGCGCCGGGTCCGCGGGCGTCACCTACGCCGATGCGGTGGGCCTGCTGGGCGTCACCGACGACGCGCTGCTCGACGAGACGGTCGACGCGCTCGCCGCCTCCGACGCCCCCGGGGTGTTCCAGGCGGTCGACCGGGTGGTCGAGGCCGGGCACGACCCGCGGCGCTTCGCCACCGACCTGCTCGACCGGCTGCGCGACCTGATCGTGCTCAACGCCGTGCCGGAGGCGGGCGGCAACGGGCTGCTCGACTGCCCGCCGGACCGGCTGGACCTGATGACCCGCCAAGCCTCCGCGCTGGGCGCGGCCACGCTGTCCCGGCTGGCCGACACCGTGCACGAGGGCCTCACCGAGATGCGCGGGACGACGGCGCCGCGGCTGCTGCTGGAGCTCGTCTGCGCGCGGATGCTGCTGCCCGCGGTGGACGGCTCGGCGGCGGCGACGCTGCAGCGCCTCGAGCGGCTCGAGCGCCGGATGTCGATCGCCGGCGAGCACGCCGGCCGGCCGGAGCCCGCGCCGGTGGCCGCGCCGGTCCGGGAGCCGGTGCGCGAGCCGGCCACCGCGGTGGCCCCCGCGGTGGCTGCCGAACCCGCTGCGCCGGCGCCGTCCGGCTCGCGCGGGGCGTACGTGCGGCCCTCGCAGCGCGGCCAGACCCCAGCCACGGCCCCGGCGGCCGGGCCGGCTCCGGCGCCCGCCCCGGCGGCTGCTCCGGCACCCCAGCAGGAGGGCCGGCCCACCGGACCCGGGACGCCGGCGTCGCCTCCGGCACCCGAGGGTGACGACGGCTGGCCGGTCACCGTGCGCCCGGGCTCGGGCCCGCCCGCCCGCCCGGTCGCTCCGGCCGAGCCCGCCCGCCCGGCCCCCGCCGCGGCGGGCGCGGCGGCCGCTGAGCCCGCGCCCGCCCCCGAGCAGCGCCGTCCCCGGGTGGCCGCCGACGAGCCGGACATCCCCCTGCCGCCCGAGCCGAGCGACGAGGAGGAGGACTGGCCGCAGCCCGCCCGGCCCTCCGCGCCCGCCAGTGCCCCCGCACCCCGGTCGGCGCCGGCCGCGCCTCGGGCCGCGGCGGAGAGCGCGCCGCAGCCGCGGGGCGGGGAACCCACGCCGGTCGTCTCGGCCACCCCCGAGCCGGCCGCGGGCGACGGGCAGCTGACCACGGCCGACGTCCGGCGGATCTGGCCGGAGCTGATGAAGGTGGTGCGCGGGCACAAGCGCACCACCGAGGCGCTGCTCAAGAGCGCGCAGGTGCACGACGTCACCAACGGCGTGCTCACCCTGGCGGCCACGTCCCCGGCGCTGGCCAAGATGCTGGGTGACGACCTGAACAAGGACGTCGTCCGCCAGTCGCTGGAGGAGCTCCTCGGCGTCCGGTGGAAGGTGCAGGTCGTCGTCGACCAGCCCGGCCAGCCGGCCGCCGGCCCGACCGTCACGCCGGAGGCGGCGCGGGCGGCGGTCGAGAAGGCCGAGCGGGCCGAGGCGGCCGAGCTGCTCGCCGAGCGCGACGCCGCGCCCGGCGCCGAGGACGCCGCGCCCGTGGTGGACGCCGAGCAGGCGGCCCTGGCGCTGCTGCGCGCGCAGCTGGGCGCCCGCCCGATCGACAGCTGACCCACGCCCGGCACGTCGCGTCCCGGGCAGGGCGTCGTCCCGAGCGCCTACTCTCGGTACATGCCCGGACCCGGACGCCAGCCCGACATGCAGCAGCTGATGAAGCAGGCCCAGAAGATGCAGCAGCAGCTCGCCGCCGCGCAGGAGGAGCTGGCCTCGGCGGAGGTCACCGGCACCGCCGGTGGCGGGCTGGTCAGCGCCACGATGACCGGCAGCGGTGAGATCACCGCGCTGACCATCGCGCCCGCCGCGGTCGACCCCGACGACGTCGAGACCCTGCAGGACCTCGTCATCGCCGCCATCCGGGACGCCCAGCGCGGTGTCAACGACCTCGCCTCCCGCACCATGGGCCCGCTCGCCGGCGGCCTCGGTGGCGGGCTGGGCCTGCCCGGCCTCTGACCACGCGGGGCCCCGTGCCCCGCCCAGCCGTAGGAGCACCGTGTACGAGGGCGCTGTCCAGGACCTCATCGACGAGCTCGGGCGACTGCCCGGCGTCGGTCCCAAGAGCGCGCAGCGCATCGCCTTCCACCTGCTGGCCGCCGAGTCGGCCGACGTGGGCCGGCTGGTCGCCGCGCTCCAGCGGGTGCAGGCGGAGGTCCGCTTCTGCGTGACCTGCTTCAACGTCGCCGAGGGCGAGCAGTGCCGCATCTGCCGTGACCCGCGGCGGGCCACCGACGTCATCTGCGTCGTCGAGGAGCCCAAGGACGTCGTCGCGATCGAGCGGACCCGGGAGTTCCGCGGCCGGTACCACGTGCTCGGTGGGGCGATCAGCCCCATCGAGGGCATCGGCCCCGACGACCTGCGGGTCAAGGAGCTCATGACCCGGCTGATGGACGGCACGGTCACCGAGCTGATCATCGCCACCGACCCCAACCTGGAGGGCGAGGCGACCGCCGCCTACCTGGCGCGGCTCGTCGGCCCGCTGGGGATGGCGGTCTCCCGGCTGGCCAGCGGGCTGCCGGTGGGTGGTGACCTGGAGTACGCCGACGAGGTCACCCTCGGCCGGGCGTTCGAGGGCCGCCGCCGCATCGCCTGAGGACCTCCCTACCCCCAACCGCTCGCACGCTCGCGGTCGGGCCCCTGCAGGGAGGCCGCTCCGGCCGGGACCAGGGAGCTCGTCTCACTCCTCCACGACGACGTCGTCGCCGCGGCGCAGGGCGCGGCGGACGCGCAGCCGGACCACCTGGCCGAACAGCTTGACCAGGCCGGAGTAGCCCGGAGCCGGGCCGTGGTAGCCGAGGAAGCCGCGCGGCCCGGACACCATCTCGCCGGTGTGCAGGTCGTAGCGGCTCTGGTGCCAGGGGCAGACCAGGCAGTTCTCCGCGTCGACGCTGCCCTGGGCGAGGTCGGCGAGCTGGTGGCGGCAGCGACGGGAGACCGCGACCAGCCGGCCGTCGGCGTTGGCCACCGCCCAGGGCCCGGCAGGCCGGACGGCGCCCGGTGGCAGGTCGCTGGCGCGGACACGATCGGGCTCGGGCACGGGCTGCTCCTGGGTGGGGAGTGCGGTCGGTGCACGGTGGCCTACCCAGCGGCACGGCGTGCAGACGTCGTGTCGCCCGGCGGCCGGAACCGTCGGTGGCCGGTGGCACGGTCGCTCCCTCGGCCGTCCGGCCGAGTGCACATCCTCGACGAGGAGGACACATGCCCACCCGAGACACCGCCTGGCCGGCCGGCACCCCCTGCTGGGTCGACCTGGGTGTGCCCGACATCGAGGCGGCACGCCACTTCTACAGCTCGTTGCTCGGCTGGACGTACGAGGGCGGCGACCCCGAGTACGGCGGTTACCTGATGGCGCTGTCCGGCGGCCGGAAGGCGGCCGGGCTCGGGCCGCAGATGGACCCGGACGACCCGCCCCGCTGGACCACGTACTTCGCCACGGACGACGCCGACGCCACCGCCGCCCGGATCACCGGAGCCGGGGGGTCGGTGATCACGCCACCGATGGACGTCGGGCCGATGGGCCGGATGGCGATCGCCGCCGATCCGCAGGGCAACCCGTTCGGCCTCTGGCAGGCCGGCCTCACCACCGGCGTGGAGATCTACAACGAGCCGGGATCGCTGGTCTGGAACGAGGCCGCCGTCGACGACCAGGCCGCAGCCCGCGAGTTCTACTCCGCGGTCTTCGGGTTCAGCTGGGAGGAGATCCCCGACGCCGAGGGCTACTCCGTGTTCGCCACCGAGGACCGCCCCCTGGGTGGCCTCGGCGGGCTGTCCCCGGGTCTGCCGCGCGGCTGGGGGGCCTGCTTCTCCGTGGCGAGCACCGACGAGGCGGTCCGGACCGTCGAGACCGGCGGCGGCAAGGTGCTGATGGCCGCCGAGGACACGCCCTTCGGCCGGTTCGCCGTGGTCGCCGACCCGTGGGGCGCGTCGTTCTCGGTGATGCAGCCGCAGGACGGCTGAGCCCCGGCCTGACATCCGGCCCGCCGGCTGCTGACATCCGGCACCTGTCGCCGGTGACCGGCCGGGGACAGGCTCGGTGCACCCGCCGGGCGGACGGGGTCTCCACGGCCCGGCTCCTGCACCTGGCCGGTCCGCGGCCCCGCCGGAGGGAGTGGTCGCCGTGCGCGGCACCGTCCTGTCCCTGCACGTCCTGCTCGGCACGGCCGGCCTGCTCCTCGGGCCGGCCTGGCTGGTGGCCCGCCGGCGCGGCCTGCCGGCGCGCGGCCTGGCGGGCGCCTACCAGGCAGCGGTCGGGTCGGTCGCGCTCTCCGCCGGCTTCCTCGCCGTCACCGGACCGGGGCTGACGTGGCTGGTCCCGGTCGCGGTGGCGACCGAGGCGCTGGCGGTCACCGGTGCGCTGGCCCGCCGGCGGAGCTGGTCCGGATGGCGGAGCTGGCAGCCGCACCTGCTCGGCGGCTCGTACATCGCCCTGGTGACCGGGGTGCTGATCGCCGAGACGGGCAACCCGGTCTTCTGGCTGATCCCGGCCCTGGTCGGGCAGGTGCCGATCGCGGTCGCCAAGCGGCGGCTGCACGCCGTGGCAGCACCGACCGCCCCGGCTCCGGCCTGATCGGCGACGATGGGCGGCATGTCCCGCCTCGTCCGGTCGTCCGCCGTCCTGTCCGCGTTCGCCGTGCCGCTGCTCCTCACCGGCACGGCCGCCGCCGACGAGCCCTTCGCGCTCACCGGGCCGGTCACCGACACGGCCGGGGCCCTGGACGACGAGAGCAGCCACGAGCAGCAGATCGAGGAGCTGCAGGCCGAGGGGGACGTCCAGCTGTTCGTCGTCTTCGTCGACAGCTTCGACGGGACCGACGGCACCACGTGGGCCCAGGAGACGGCCGAGCTGTCCGGGCTCGGTGGCAACGACCTGCTGTTCGCCGTGGCGATCGAGGACCGGGCCTACGGCTGGGACCCCGGCGCCGCCGTCGGTCCCACCGACGACGAGATCGCCGACGTGATCAGCTCCCAGGTGGAACCCGAGCTCGCCGCGGGGGATTGGGACGCCTCGGTGGTCGCCCTCGCCGACGGGCTGGGCGGGAACCCCGCCGGCGGTGCCGGGAACGGCTCCGAGGGCGGTGGCGCGGCGCTCGGGGTGCTCGCGACCATCGCGCTGGTCGGCGGCGGCGGGTACGCACTCGTCCGCAGTCGGAAGCGCCGCAAGCAGGCCGCGGAGCAGCAGGTCGCCGCGGCCCGGGCGGCGGACCCCTTCCCCGACGAGACCACCGAGCAGCTCACCTTCCGCACCAGCCAGGCGCTGCTCGACCTCGACGAGGCCAGCCGCACCAGCCAGCTCGAGCTGGACTTCGCCCGTGCGCAGTACGGCGAGGAGCAGGTCGCCGGGTTCGCCGAGGCGCTGGCCCAGTCCCAGGCCGAGCTGCACCAGGCCTTCACCCTCCGCCAGCAGCTGGACGACGAGATCCCCGAGGACGAGGCCACCCAACGTCGGATGCTCGCCGAGGCGCTGCGGCTCACCGAGTCCGCCGACGCCCGGCTCGACGCTCAGGCGGCGGCGTTCGACGAGCTCCGCGACCTCGAGCGCACCGCGCCCCAGGCGCTGGACCGGCTGGCCCCGGAGGTGGACGCGCTGCAGGCCCGGGTGCCGGAGGAGGAGCGGCGGCTGGCGGCGCTGCGCGAGCGCTGGGCGGACTCCGCGCTCGCGCCGGTGGCCGACAACGTCGAGCAGGCCCGGGCGCGGCTCGCGGCCGCCGAGCAGGAGATCGCGGACGCGCGGTCCGACGTGCAGGCAGGGCAGGCCGGTAAGGCGGTCGGCTCGCTGCGCGTCGCCGAGGACGCCGTCGCCCAGAGCCGCACCCTGCTGGACGCCATCGGCCGGCTGGCCGCCGAGCTGGACGGCGCCGCGCAGCGCATCGACGCCGTCCGGGCGGAGACCGACCAGGACCTCGCCGAGGCCCGGTCGCTGCTCGGCCAGGCCGCCGGTGACACCGCCGGACTGGCCCCGCTCGTCGCCCGCGCCGAGGCGGCGCTGGCCGCCACCGCCGAGCCGGCGGCCGACCAGCGCCCCGACCCCCTCGCCGCGCTCCGCCGGCTGGAGGAGGCCGACGCCGCGCTGGACACCGCCCTGGCCGGCGCGCGCGACGCCCAGACCCGCGCCCGCCGGGCCGCCGCCGCGCTGGACCAGACCCTGCTCACCGCCCGGGCGGCCATCGATGCCGCGGGCGACTTCATCGGCACCCGGCGGGGCGCCGTCGGCCCGGAGGCGCGCACCCGGCTCGCCGAGGCGCAGCGCCGGCTGGACGCCGCCGTCGCCACCGGCCCGGCCGAGCCGGAGGCCGCGCTGCGTGAGGCGCAGACGGCGGTCACCCTCGCCCAGCAGGCCCTGGACCTGGCCCGGGAGGACGTCGACCGCTGGTCCGGCGGTGCCGGCTGGGGCCCCGGCCCGGTCCCGCCCGGCTACGGGGGCGGCTACGGCGGCCGGCCGGGCGTCGACCTCGGCAGCCTGGTGCTCGGCGGGATCCTGCTCGGCGGGCCGCGCGGGTCGGTGGGCCGGGGCGGCTTCGGCGGAGGGAGCTACGGCGGCGGGGGCTTCGGTGGTGGGAGCTTCGGTGGTGGCGGCGGAGGCCGGCGGGGCGGCGGCGGCAGCTTCGGCGGGTCCGGCAGCCGCGGCCGACGTGGCGGCGGCGGGCGGTTCTGACCCGGCGCGGGGGAGTTCGGCCACCCACCGATCACAAGTCAGTCACGGTCACCGCCCGGGTTCTCACCTGGTGGGAACCCTGGTGTTAGCTGTCGATCACCCAATGGCCACAGGCGGCTGCTGCGACGGGGCCCTGTGCGCCCGCCTGCCGCCTGTACGAGAACGAGGTGGCGGATGAACTCCGGGTCCAGGAACGGCCGGCGACTGCTGGCCGCGACGGCCGGCATCACGGCGACGGCGCTGGCGCTGTCGGCGTGCGGTGGTGGCAGCGACGAGGGCGGCTCCGGCGGCGGCGGGGAGAGCGGGGGCGGTGGCGGCTCGCTCGTCATCGGCACCAGCGACAAGGTCACCACGATCGACCCGGCCGGTTCGTACGACAACGGCTCCTTCGCCGTGATGAACCAGGTCTACCCGTTCCTGATGAACACCCCGCTGGGCAGCCCGGACGTCGAGCCGGACATCGCCGAGTCGGCCGAGTTCACCTCGCCCACGCAGTACACGGTCACCCTGAAGCCCGGATTGACCTTCGCCAACGGCAACGAGCTGACCGCGTCGGACGTCAAGTTCTCCTTCGACCGCATGGTCGCGATCAACGACGAGAACGGCCCGGCCTCGCTGCTGTACAACCTGGCCAGCGTCGACGCCCCGGACGACACCACCGTGGTGTTCAACCTGACGTCGCCCGACGACCAGGTCTTCCCGCAGATCCTCTCCAGCCCGGCCGGCCCGATCGTGGACGAGGACGTCTTCGCCGCGGACGCCCTGACGCCGGACCAGGAGATCGTCGACGGCCAGGCGTTCGCCGGCCCGTACACGATCACCAGCTACGACCTGAACAACCTGGTCAGCTACGAGGCCAACCCCGACTACCAGGGGCTGCTGGGCGCGCCGAAGACCGCCGAGGTCAACGTCCGGTACTACGCCGAGGCCTCGAACCTGAAGCTGGACGTGCAGGAGGGCAACATCGACGTCGCCTTCCGGAGCCTCACCGCCACCGACGTCGAGGACCTGCGCGGCAACGACCAGGTCAAGGTCGTCGACGGCCCCGGCGGCGAGATCCGCTACATCGTCTTCAACTTCAACACCCAGCCGTTCGGCGGCACCACGCCCGAGGCCGACCCGGTCAAGGCGCAGGCCGTCCGGCAGGCCGTCGCGGACCTGATCGACCGGCAGGAGCTGGCCGACCAGGTCTACAAGGGCACCTTCACCCCGCTGTACTCCTTCGTCCCCGAGGGCCTGACCGGAGCGATCTCGCCGCTGCAGGAGAAGTACGGCGACGGGAACGGCGGGCCCGACGCCGACAAGGCCGCCCAGCGGCTGCAGGCCGCCGGCGTGCAGACCCCGGTGGAGCTGAACCTGCAGTACTCCAACGACCACTACGGCCCGTCGTCGGGTGACGAGTACGCGCTGATCAAGGACCAGCTGGAGTCCACCGGGCTGTTCGCGGTCAACCTGCAGACGACGGAGTGGACCCAGTACTCCGAGCAGCGCACCGCCGACGTCTACCCGGCCTACCAGCTCGGCTGGTTCCCGGACTACTCCGACGCCGACAACTACCTGACGCCGTTCTTCCTCAGGGAGAACTTCCTCGGCAACCACTACAGCAACCAGCAGGTGAACGACCTGATCCTGCAGCAGGCGACCACTGCCGACCCCGCCGCGCGCCAGGCCCTGATCGAGCAGATCCAGGAGCTCGTCGCCGACGACCTGTCGACGGTGCCCTACCTGCAGGGCGCCCAGGTCGCCGTCACCGGGACCGACGTCACCGGGGCCGAGGACACCCTCGACCCGTCGTTCAAGTTCCGCTACGGGGCCCTCGCCAAGGGCTGACGGCACCACTCGCACACGGCCCCGGGTGACCTGCGCGCAGCGGGTCACCCGGGGCTCCGCACGTCCCGGCCTGCCCCCGGCGGGCCACCGGTGATGGACTGGGAGAGATGACCACCACGACCACGGAGCTCACCGCGAGCTCCACCGAGCCGGCGGGCCTGGGTACGCCGGCCCGGCGACGCCGCGGCGGCGGGCTGGGCAGCTACCTCCTGGTCCGCTTCCTGCTGATCTTCCCGACGATCTTCATCCTGGTGACGACCGTCTTCTTCCTGATGCGGGCCACCGGTGACCCGATCACCGCGGCGCTCGGCGGCCGGCTGCCCGCCGACCAGCTGCAGGAACGCATCCGCGAGGCCGGCTACGACCGGCCGCTGCTCAGCCAGTACCTGGACTACCTCGGCGGCGTCGTGCGGGGGGACTTCGGGACGACGCTCAGCGACCGGCGCCCGGTCACCGAGGTGCTCACCACCTTCGGCACCGCGACCCTGGAGCTGACGGTCTACGCGCTGGTCGTGGCGTTCCTGATCGGCATCCCGCTCGGCCAGCTCGCCGCCTACCTGCGCGACCGGCTGCCCGACGCCGCGCTGCGGGTCTTCGCGATCCTCTGCTACGCCACCCCGGTCTTCTTCGCCGGACTGCTGCTCAAGCTGGTGTTCGCCGTGCAGCTGGACTGGCTGCCGGTCGCCGGCCGGGCGTCCACCCGGTCGGAGATCGAGCTCCAGCAGCTGGACAGCTCGACGGGCATCTACCTGATCGATGCCCTCCGCACCGGCAACGGCGAGGTGGTGAGCGACGTCCTGCAGCACGCCGTCCTCCCGTCCATCGCGCTCGGGCTGCTCACCGCCGGGGTCTTCCTGCGGCTGGTGCGCACCAACGTGATCGGCACCCTCGGCAGCGGCTACGTCGAGGCGGCCCGCTCCCGCGGGGTGGGGGAGTACCGCCTGCTGCGCAAGCACGCCTACCGGCCGGCGCTGATCCCGATCATCACGGTCATCGGCATGCAGATCGCCATGCTGCTCGTCGGCGCGGTGCTCACCGAGACGACCTTCGAGTGGAAGGGGCTGGGCTTCCAGCTGTCGGAGTACCTGCAGGCCCGTGACTTCGTGGCCGTGCAGGGGATCGTGGCGCTGCTGGCCGTGATCGTCGCCGTCACCAACTTCATCGTCGACGTCATCGCGGCGCTGATCGACCCCCGGGTGAGGTACTGACATGGCGACCGCCACCACCGCGGCGCCCGCCGCGCGCCGGCGCACCTGGCGCCAGCTGCCGGTCGTGCAGCAGCTGCGGCAGAGCGTCGGCCTGCAGCGCGGCATGCTCGTCGCCGGCCTCGTGCTCACCGGCGTCTTCGTGCTCACCGCTGTCTTCGCGCCGCTGCTCGCGCCCTACGAGTACGGCCAGCTGCGGGACGCCGAGGGGCCGTTCGGCGCCCAGCTGCCCCCGTCGGGGGACCACCTGCTCGGGACGACGGTCGGCGGCTACGACGTGCTGTCCCGGGTCATCTGGGGCTCCCGGACGGCGCTGTACGTGATCGTGGTCGCCGTCGCGCTGTCGATCGTGGCCGGGGTGCTGCTCGGGCTGGTCTCCGGCTACTTCGGTGGCTGGCTGGACCGGGTCCTGGTGGTCGTGGCCGACGCCGTCTACGCCTTCCCGACGCTGCTGCTGGCCATCATCGTCGCGATCGTGATCAGCGGTGGGCAGTCCAGCCTGTGGGGCGGCATCCTCGCCGCGGCGATCTCCATCACCGTCGTGTTCATCCCGCAGTACTTCCGGGTGATCCGGGCGGAGACGGTGCGGATCAAGTCCGAGGCCTTCGTCGAGTCGGCGCGGGTGATCGGCGCCAGCAACCGGCGGATCATGCTCCGGCACGTGCTGCGCAACGCCACTCGCACGCTGCCGCTGATCCTGACGCTCAACGCGTCGGAGGCGATCCTCACCCTGGCCGGGCTGGGCTTCCTCGGCTTCGGCATCGAGCCGACCTCGGGGGCGGAGTGGGGCTTCGACCTCAACCGGTCCATCGCCGACGTCAGCAGCGGCATCTGGTGGACCTCGCTGTTCCCCGGCCTGGGCATCGTGCTCGTCGTGCTCGGGCTGACCCTGGTCGGCGAGAGCCTCAACGACCTCGCCGACCCGCGGCTGCGCACCCGCCGCCGGGTGTCGGCGCAGGGCGCCCCGGTCGGGATGGCGGAGGTGGCCGTGGTGCCCGGCGGCACGCTCAACGCCCCGGGCGGGGTCGACGACCTGGAGAGCGGCGGAGGAGCCCGATGAGGAACGTCGTCGAGATCGAGGACCTGCGCGTCACCTTCGCCACCGACGCCGGTCCGGTGACGGCGGTCAAGGGCGTGGACCTGCAGGTCGGCGCCGGCGAGGTGCTCGCCGTGGTCGGGGAGAGCGGCAGCGGCAAGACCGTCACCGCGCGCACCATCCTCGGCCTGCTGCCCGAGACCGCGGCCATCCGCGGCGCCGTCGTCCTCACCAGCAAGGACGGCACGCAGGCGCGGGACGTCGTCCCGCTGACCGGGGCGCAGCTGCGGGAGGTCCGCGGCCAGGACGCCGCGATGGTCTTCCAGGAGCCCTCGACCGTGCTCAACCCGGTCTACCCGGTGGGCTGGCAGATCGCCGAGGGGCTGCGCGCGCACGGCAAGCTCAGCAAGAAGGAGGCCCGGGCCAAGGCCATCGACGTGCTCCGCCGGGTCGGCATCCCGGAGCCGGAGACCCGCGTCGACCACTACCCGCACCAGTTCTCCGGCGGGCAGAAGCAGCGCATCGTCATCGCCCAGGCGCTGGTGCTCGACCCCGGCGTGATCATCGCCGACGAGCCGACCACCGCCCTCGACGTCACGGTGCAGGCGGAGATCCTCGACCTGCTGCGCCGGTGCCGGGACGACTTCAGCGCCGCCATCGTGCTGATCACCCACAACATGGGCGTGGTCGCCGACCTGGCCGACCGGGTCGCGGTCATGTACCAGGGCGAGGTCGTCGAGCAGGCCGACGTCCGGACGCTGTTCAGCGCCCCGCGGGAGCCCTACACCCAGCAGCTGCTGGCCGCCGTCCCCAAGCTGGGCAGTGGTCTGGAGCGCGCCCGCGAGCGGGCCGCGCGGCGGGAGCCCGGCTGGGCCGCCTCGGCCCCGGCCGTCACCGCGCGGGACCTGCGCATCGTCTATCCCGGCCGGCTGCGCCAGCCGGACTTCGTGGCCGTCGACGGGGTCAGCTTCGACATCCGCCCCGGCGAGGTCCTGGGGCTGGTGGGCGAGTCGGGCAGCGGCAAGACGACGATCGGGCGGGCCATCGCGGGGCTGACCAAGGTCAGCGGCGGCTCGTTGCAGGTGCTGGACACCGAGATGGTCGGGATGAAGGAGAAGGCCTTCCGCCCGGTGCGCGAGCGGATCGGGTTCGTGTTCCAGGACCCGGCGTCCAGCTTCAACCCGCTGCTCACCATCGCCGAGGCGGTCGCCGAGCCGCTGGTGGTGCACAAGCGGGCCCGGGACCCGCGCGCGGCGCGCGCCCGGGTCGACGAGCTGCTCGAGGCGGTCCAGCTGCCCAGGTCGTTCGGCGACAGGTACCCGCACGAGCTCTCCGGCGGCCAGCGGCAGCGGGCCAGCCTCGCCCGTGGCCTGGCGCTGGACCCGGAGCTGCTCATCGCCGACGAGCCGACCTCCGCGCTCGACGTGTCGGTGCAGGCCCGGGTGCTGGAGCTGTTCGCCGAGCTGCAGCGGGAAAAGGGCTTCGCGGCGCTGTTCATCAGCCACGACCTGGCCGTCGTCGACCTGCTCGCCGACCGGATCGCGGTGCTCTACCGCGGGAAGCTGGTCGAGGAGGGCACCGGCGCCGAGGTGCTCGGCGCGCCGCAGCACCCGTACACGCAGCGGCTGCTGGCCTCCCTGCCGGTCCCCGACCCGGACGAGCAGGCCGCCCGCCGCGCCCGCTGGCAGGCCCTGCGCGCCGACGCCTGACCCGCGTCCCGCCGGGGTCGGGCGCGGGCCAGGTCACGGCGAGGTCGCGGGCCGGCCGCGCCGAAACGCGCGGGACACACGGCGTGTCTAGGTTCGTCGCATGGCGGACCTCTTCGACGGCTACCCCCTCGGGCAGCAGTGGGACGAGATGTTCGCGGCACCCGGCCGGCCCCGCGCCCCCTACACCGGTCTGTTCAGCTCGCTGCAGCCGATGTCGGGGGAGGAGCTCGCCGCCCGCGCCGACGTCCTCTCGCAGACCTACCGGGACGCCGGGGTGACGTTCGCCCACGCCGGCGAGGAGCAGCCGTTCCCGCTCGACATCGTGCCGCGGGTCATCGGGCACGAGGAGTGGGCGGTGATCGAGCGCGGGGTGGCGCAGCGCGTGCTGGCCCTGGAGGCGTTCCTGGCCGACGTCTACGGCGCGGGGGAGGTGTTCACCGACCGGGTGGTGCCGCGCAGCGTGGTCACCACCAGCGCGCACTTCCACCGCGCCGCCCACGGGCTCGTCCCGCCCAACGGCGTGCGGGTGCACGTGTCCGGCATCGACCTCGTCCGCGACGAGGCAGGCGACTTCCGGGTGCTCGAGGACAACCTCCGTTCGCCGTCCGGGGTCAGCTACGTGATCACCAACCGGGCGGCAATGAGCCAGGTGCTGCCCGAGCTGTTCGGCGACCACCGGGTGCAGCCGGTGGCGGACTACCCGAGCCGGCTGCTGGCCGCGCTCAAGGCGTCGGCACCGAGCGGCGTGGGCGACCCGACCGTCGTGCTGCTGACGCCGGGGGTCTACAACTCGGCCTACTTCGAGCACGCGCTGCTCGCCCGGCAGATGGGCGTCGAGCTGGTCGAGGGCCGCGACCTGGTGTGCTCCGGCGGTCAGGTGAGCATGCGGACGACGACCGGCCAGCAGCGCGTCGACGTCATCTACCGCCGCATCGACGACGACTTCCTGGACCCCGTGCACTTCCGCTCCGACTCGGTGATCGGCTGCGCCGGGGTGCTGAACGCGGCGCGGGCCGGCCGGGTCACCATCGCCAACGCGGTGGGCAACGGCGTCGCCGACGACAAGCTGCTCTACACCTGGGTGCCCGACCTGATCCGCTACTACCTGGCCGAGGAGCCCGTGCTGCAGAACGCCGAGACGCACCGGCTCGACGAGCCCGGCACCGTCGAGTGGGTGCTGGCCAACCTGGACCAGCTGGTGCTCAAGCCGGTCGACGGGTCCGGTGGCAAGGGCATCGTCATCGGGCCCCGGGCCGACGAGCGGACGCTCGCCGAGCTCGGGGTCAAGGTGCGGGCCGCGCCGCGGGACTGGATCGCGCAGAAGCCGATCGGCCTGTCGACGTCCCCGACGCTGATCAACGGCCGGATCGCCCCCCGCCACGTCGACCTGCGACCGTTCGCCGTGCACGACGGGTCCGACGTGTGGGTGCTGCCCGGTGGGCTGACCCGGGTCGCGCTGCCGGAGGGCGAGCTGGTGGTCAACAGCAGCCAGGGCGGCGGCTCGAAGGACACCTGGGTGATCAGCCCGCCGCGGCCGGCCGAGGCGGCGCCCGAGCACGACGTGACCCGGATCGAGTTCACCACCGCCGACCTGCCGGTGGAGCCGCCGGCGCAGGATCCGGGGCCGCCCAACGACAACGCCCTTGCCCAGTCCCAGCAACAGCAGCAAGGGGCCATGTTGGCCAACATGGCCGCACCCGAAGGCGCGCCGTGCTGAGCCGGATCGCGGAGTCGCTGTTCTGGATCGGCCGCTACGTGGAGCGGGCCGACGACACCGCACGCATCCTCGACGTGCACACCCAGCGGCTGGTCGAGGACCCGTGGATCGACGAGCGGCGGGCCTGCGCCAACCTGCTCGGGCTGATGGGCCACCCGAGTGCCGACGGTGCGGCCGACACCGAGCGGGTGCTGGCCACGCTGGCCTTCGACCGGAGCAGCCCCAGCTCCATCGTCGGGGCGTTGTCGGCCGCCCGGGAGAACGCCCGCGGCGCCCGGGAGGTGCTCTCCGCGGAGATCTGGGAGTCGCTGAACGTCACCCACAACGCGCTGCCGCAGCAACGCACGATGGCCCGCCGCTACGGGCCGCACTCGCTGTTCCGGTTCGTCCGCGAGCGGTCGGCGATGGTGTTCGGGCTGGCCGACGCCACCATGAGCCGGGACGAGAGCTGGCTGTTCCTCATCCTCGGCCGGTCGCTGGAGCGGGTGGACATGACCGCCCGGATGCTCTCCACCCGGGTGCTGGCCGGCGACGCCGCGCCGTCCTGGACCCTGGTGCTGCGCTCCACCGGCGCCTACGAGCCCTACCTGCGCACCTACCGGGGTGCGGTCAACTCCAGCCGGGCGGCGGAGTTCCTGCTGCTGGACCGGTTGTTCCCCCGCTCGGTGTTCGCCGCGCTGGAGCAGGCCGAGGCGTGCCTGGCCGAGCTGGAGCGGGCGAACGTGCGGGAGGGGCACCGGATCGGCGTCGCCGGCGAGGCGCACCGGATCGTCGGCCGGGCCCGCACGATGCTCGAGTTCATGCAGACCGACGAGATCCTGGCGTCGCTGCCGGTGCGGCTGGATGAGCTCCAGCGCACCTGCTCGCTGGCCAGCGAGGCGGTCACCAGTCGTTTCTTCACCGAGCAGGCACCGCAGATCTGGGTGCCGGAGAGCGTGGGGTGACGGCCGTGCCGCAGTCCCAGAACCAGTTCCAGCCCAGCAGGGTGCGGGTGCCCAGCGACCGCTGGCGGCTGCAGATCGTGCACCGCACGCAGTTCCGGTACGGCGGTCCGGTCCGCTCCTCCTACAACGAGGCCCGGATGACGCCGGAGAACAGCAGCCGGCAGACGACGCTTCGCTCCCGGGTCGAGATCGAGCCGACCGCGACCGTGCTCGCCTACCGGGACTACTGGGGTTCCACGGTCACCGCCTTCGACACCCACGGCCCGCACACCGAGCTCGTGGTGAAGGCGACCTCGGTGGTGGAGGCCGGGCCGGAGGTGCACGTCGCCGACCCGCTGAGCTGGGCCGAGCTCGCGGTGCCCGACGTCCAGGACCGGTTCGGGGAGATTCTGCGCCCGACCCGGCTCACCACGATGGACGCACCGGTCGTGCAGGAGGTGCGGGAGTTCGTCGGGGACGCCGGACCCCGGGAGGCCGGTCGGCAGGTCTGCCGGTTCGTGCACGACCGGATCGAGTACCTGACCGGCTCGACCAACGTGAAGACCAACGCGATGCAGGCATGGGAGCACGGCAAGGGCGTCTGCCAGGACATCTCGCACGTCTCGATCGGGCTGCTGCGGGCGATCGGCCTGCCGGCCCGGTACGTCTCCGGGTACCTGCACCCCCGGCGGGACGCCGGCATCGGGGAGGCGGTCACCGGGGAGAGCCACGCCTGGGTGGAGTGGTGGGACGGCGGTTGGTCCGGCTACGACCCGACCAACGTGGTGGAGATCGGCCCCCGGCACGTGACGCTGGCCCGCGGCCGGGACTACTCCGACGTCCCGCCGCTGAAGGGGATCTTCTCGGGCCCGAGGAGCGAGGGCTCCTCGGTGACGGTCGAGGTCACCCGCCTGGCCTGACGAAGGACCCCCTTGCCCCCCACCGCTCGCAGGCTCGCGGCGGGGCCCTGCAAGGGGGCCATGAAAGACTGGGCGACCTCATGAGCGCTCCGCTGAACCTGGTCAACCTCGAGCGGGTGTCCAAGGCCCACGGGACGACGGTCGTCCTCGACGACGTCTCCCTGGGTGTCGCCGCCGGCGAGCGGATCGGCGTGGTCGGTCGCAACGGCGGCGGGAAGTCGACGCTGCTGCGCGTGCTCACCGGCACCGAGGACCCGGACGACGGCCGGGTCACCCGCCGCGGCGACCTGGCGATGGGCGTGCTCGACCAGCTGGGCACGCTGCCGCCCGGGACGACGGTGCGCGACGTCGTCCTCCCGGTGTCGACGTTCGCCGCCGAGCACGAGTGGGCCGCGGATCCCGCCGTCCGCTCGGTCCTGACCGGTCTGGAGCTGGACCGGATGGGGTTGGACGCCCCGGTCGACACGATGTCCGGGGGAGAGCGCCGCCGGGTGGCGCTGGCGGCCCAGCTCATCCGCCCGCTGGACCTGCTGGTGCTCGACGAGCCCACCAACCACCTCGACGTCGAGGGGGTCGCCTGGCTGGCCGGGTACGTGAAGAACCGGGTCGGGGCGCTCGTCGTCGTCACGCACGACCGCTGGTTCCTCGACGAGGTCTGCACGACCACGTGGGAGGTCGCCGACGGGGCGGTGCACGCCTACGAGGGCGGCTACGCGGCCTACACGCTGGCCCGGGCCGAGCGCGCCCGGATCGCGGCGGTCACCGAAGAGCGCCGGCTAAACCTGGTGCGCAAGGAGCTGGCCTGGCTGCGCCGCGGCCCGCCCGCGCGTACGAGCAAGCCCCGGTTCCGGATCGAGGCGGCGGAGGCGCTCATCGCCGACGAACCACCGCCCCGCTCCGCGATGGAGCTGGCCGGCTTCGCCGCCCGTCGGCTCGGCCGCACCGTGTACGACGTCGAGGACGTCACGTACACCGTGCGCGGCGCCGACCTGGTGTCCGACGACGGGGACCCGGCCGGTCCCGCCGACCCGCAGGCGGTCGGGGAGCGGACGCTGTTCCGCGACCTGACGTGGCACGTCGGTCCCGGCGACCGGATCGGCATCGTCGGCGTGAACGGCGCGGGGAAGACCTCGCTGCTCAGGCTGCTCGTCGGGGAGTCCCAGCCGGACTCCGGCCGGGTGGTGGTCGGGCAGACCGTGGCGCCGGCGTACCTGTCCCAGCACGTGACCGAGCTCGACCCCCGGCTCCGGGTGCTCGAGGCGGTGCAGGACGTCGCCCGGATCGCCCGGATCGGCAAGCAGGAAATCTCCGCCTCCTCGCTGGCCGAGCGGTTCGGGTTCGCCGCGAACCGGCAGTGGACGCCGGTCGGTGACCTCTCCGGCGGTGAACGCCGCCGGCTGCAGCTGCTGCGGCTGCTGATGGGCGAGCCGAACGTGCTGATCCTCGACGAGCCGACCAACGACCTGGACATCGACACCCTCACCCAGCTCGAGGACCTGCTGGACGGCTTCGCCGGCACGGTGCTGGTGGTGAGCCACGACCGGTACTTCATCGACCGGGTGTGCGACTCGGTGGTCGCCCTGATGGGCGACGGCTCGCTGGCCGCGCTGCCCGGTGGGGTGGAGGAGTACCTGGCCCGGCGGGCGGCGGGGGAGGCCTCGCTGCCGTCGGTCGGCCGGTTGGCTCCGCCGGGGGGTTCCGCGGTCCCGCCGGCGGGAGGTGCCCCGGCGCACAGCGCCGCGGACGTACGCGCCGCCCGCAAGGAGGTGGCCCGCCTGGAGCGCCGGCTGGAGAAGCTGACCGCCGAGGAGGAGCGGCTGCACGCCCAGCTCGCCGCGGCGGCCACCGACTACGCGAAGGTCGCCGAGCTGGACGCCCGGCTGCGCGAGCTGGTCGCGGAGAAGGACCAGGTGGAGAGCGAGTGGCTGACCGCCGCCGAGGTGGTCGAGGGATGACCTGCGGACGCTTGTGCTCTGAGTCGCCTGGTGACTCAGAGCACAAGCATTCGGGGGAAAGGGTCCGGTCAGCCGGCTGAAGTTGAGCCTGCGGGAACGGGTGGAGGCGGTGGCGTTCCGGCTACGAGAGCGGGCCGGTCACCCCGGGCGGTCGGTGACCGCTTCCCCGCCGCGCTCGGCGTGGTGGCAACGCTGCTGGTGGACGAGCAGGTCGGCCAGCTGGACCCGGCGGTGCCGGCCGGGGCGGTCGTAGGGGATCACCCCCGCGTCCAGCAGGCGCACCAGCGTGGGCCTGCTGATGCCCAGCAGGTCCGCCGCTTCCTGGGTGGACAGCGTCGGCTCGTGGCAGGCCAGGGTGACCGGCCGTCCCGCCGCCAGGGCGGCGGCGGCGAGGCCCAGCACCTCCCGCAGCGGGCCCGGCAGCGCCCCGCCGGGGTCGGCGGCGGTGGGGGCGCCGTCGCCGGCCAGCTCGGCGGCCAGCGCGCGGAGCAGGGCCGCCTCGCGGGGATCACTCGGTGGGTGCACGGTGTGCTCACCCGAAGGGCTGTGGCGCACTCCGGCATCGTACGCACGATCCGTCCAAATCGAACAATTCGAACGGCCTTGGTAGGATGGGCCCACCGCCACGCCGCCCCACCTCCGGGAGACCCGTGACCGCACTGCTGCTCCTCCACCTGATCGCCGCCCTGGGGGCGCCGCTGCTGGTCCGGTGGTGGGGGCGCGCTGCGTTCCTCGTGCTCGCCCTGGTGCCCGGCGCGGCGCTGGCCTGGCTCCTCGTCCAGCTGTCGGTCGTGCTCGCCGGGGGAGTGGTCGAGGAGACGACGTCCTGGATCCCCGCGCTGGACCTGGCGGTGACCCTGCGGCTGGACGCGCTCTCGCTCACCATCGCGGCGCTGGTCACCGGCGTGGGGGCCCTGGTCCTCCTCTACTGCGCGCGGTACGTGGGCCGTGACGAGGAGGGCACCGCCCGGTTCGCCGCCTGCCTGACCGGCTTCGCCGGGGCCATGCTCGGCCTCGTCCTGGCCGACGACCTGCTGCTCCTCTACGTCTTCTGGGAGCTCACCACGGTCCTGAGCTTCCTGCTCATCGGCGGGGACGGCGCCCGACTGGCCGGCCGGCGCGCCGCCACGCAGGCGCTGGTGCTGACCACCGCGGGCGGGCTGGCGATGCTGGTCGGTCTGCTGCTGCTCGGCCAGGCCAGTGGCTCCTGGCTGCTGTCGGAGGTGGTCGCGGACCCGGGCACGGGCCCGGCGGTCACCGCCGGGATGCTGCTGGTGCTGGCCGGTGCGGTCACGAAGTCCGCCCTCGTGCCCTTCCACTTCTGGCTGCCCGCCGCGATGGAGGCCCCCACCCCGGTCAGCGCCTACCTGCACGCCGCCGCGATGGTGAAGGCCGGCATCTACCTGGTCGCCCGGCTGGCCCCCGGGCTGGCCGAGGTGCCCGGGTGGCGGCCGGTGCTGATCGGCCTGGGGCTGGCCACGATGCTCGTGGGCGGCTGGCGGGCGCTGCGGCAGACCGACCTGAAGCTGCTGCTCGCGTTCGGCACGGTGAGCCAGCTGGGCTTCCTGATGGTCCTGCTGGGCGGCGGCAGCCGGGAGCTCGCGGCCGCCGGGCTGGCGATGACCTGCGCCCACGCGCTGTTCAAGTCCACCCTGTTCCTCTCCGTCGGCGTCATCGACCACGCCACCGGCACCCGCGACCTGCGCCGGGTGTCCGGTCTGGGCCGGCAGCTGCCGGCCCTCGCCGTGATCGCGACGGCGGCTGCGGCCTCGATGGCCGGGCTCCCGCCGCTGCTGGGGTTCGTCGGCAAGGAGGCCGCCTTCGCGGCGCTGTGGGACGGCGGGCTGCCCGACCGCACCACGGCCGCCCTCGTGCTGGCCGGGCTGGTCCTCGGGTCGACGTTCACCGTGGCCTACAGCGCCCGCTTCCTCTGGGGTGCCTTCGCCCGCAAGCCCGGCACCCCGCCGGCCGAGGTCGCGCACCCGCCCGGACCGCTGTTCCTCACCGCCCCGGCCGTGCTGGCGCTCGCCGGGCTCGTCGCCGGCCCGGCCAGCCCGGCGCTGGAGCCGCTGGTCGCCGGCTACGCCGACACGCTCCCGCTGCTCGCCCCGGAGCCCGAGCAGCTGGGCCTGTGGCACGGCTGGCAGCCGGCGCTGCTGCTGTCCGCGGTGACCCTGCTCGGGGGGCTCGGGCTGTTCGCCGTCCGGGCCCGGGTCTCCCGGGTGCAGGAGCGGCTGGCGGTGGGCGCCTCCGCCGACGAGGGCTACTGGAACGTGCTGCAGGGCCTGGACCGGCTCGCCGTCCTGGTCACCGGCACCACCCAGCGGGGCTCGCTGCCGGCCTACCTGGGCACGATCCTCGTCGTCCTGCTGGCCCTGCCCGGCACGCTCCTGGTCACCCGCGCGCCCTGGCCGGCGGAGTGGCGGGCCTGGGACACCCCCGCGCAGGCGCTCGTCGGGGCGGTGATGCTCATCGCCGCGGCCCTGGCCCTGCGCATCCGGCAGCGGCTGTCGGCGGTGCTGGTCGTCGGGATCACCGGCTACGGTCTCGCGCTGCTGTTCGCGCTGCAGGGGGCACCCGACCTGGCGCTCACCCAGTTCCTGGTGGAGACCCTCACCCTGGTCGTCTTCGTGCTGGTGCTGCGCAAGCTGCCCAAGGACATCGCCGAGCGGCACCGGGGGCGGGAACGCGCCGCCCGCGGGGCGATCGCGGTCGCGGTCGGGGCGCTCATGGGCGTGATCGGGGCGGTGGCGATGGCCGTCCGGACGGCCACGCCGGTCTCCGTCGACTACCCCGAGGAGGCCTACGAGTACGGCGGCGGGCAGAACGTGGTCAACGTGACCCTGGTCGACATCCGCGCCTGGGACACCCTCGGGGAGATCTCGCTGCTGGTCGTCGCCGCGACGGGGGTTGCCAGCCTGGTGTTCCTGCGGCACCGCACCGGCGGGGTCGACCGGGCCGAGGACCTCCAGCTGCGGCCCGACGGCGTCAGCCCCCGTCGGGCTCCTCGGCGCCGCTGGCTCGCCGCCACCGCCACGCTGGACCCGCAGCGCCGCTCGGTAGTGCTCGAGGTCATCACCCGGCTGCTGTTCCACTCGATCCTCGTCTTCTCCCTCTACCTGCTGTTCAGCGGGCACAACGAGCCCGGCGGTGGCTTCGCCGGCGGCCTCGTCGCCGGGCTGGCGCTGGTGCTGCGGTACCTGGCCGGCGGGCGCTACGAGCTCGGTGAGGCCGCCCGGGTCGCCCCCGGGCTGCTGCTCGGCTCCGGCCTGCTGGTGGCCGGCGGCAGCGGCGCCGCCGGGCTGCTGGCCGGCGAGGACGTGCTCCAGTCCGCGATCCTCCAGGTCACGCTGCCCGTGCTCGGCGACGTGAAGCTCGTGACCTCGTTGTTCTTCGACATGGGCGTCTACCTGATCGTCGTCGGGCTGGTCCTCGACGTGCTCCGCAGCCTGGGCGCGGAGCTGGACCGCCAGGACGACGAGGACGACCCGATCGGGCTCCAGCCCGGAGAGGTGGTCGTGCGATGACCCCCACGATCGTGCTGCCGGTCATCATCGGCGGCCTCTACGCGGCGGGCGTGTACCTGCTGCTCGACCGCAGCCTGACCCGGGTGCTGCTCGGGTTCCTGCTGCTGGGCAACGCCACCAACCTGCTCCTGCTGTCGGTCGGCGGGCCGGGTGGGCTGGCCCCGATCTTGGGCTACGCGGAGGCGGAGGAGATGAGCGACCCGCTGCCGCAGGCGCTGATCCTCACCGCCATCGTGATCACCTTCGGCGTCGCGGCGTTCATGCTGGCGATGATCCACCGCTCCTGGCGGCTGGTGAACGAGGAGAACGTGGGCACCGACGAGGAGGACCGGCGGGTCGCGGCGCGCTCGGACACGGACGCCGACGAGCTGGATCCCGACGACCTGGCCCCCGAGGACCGGCCCGCCGGTCACGCGGACAGCCTGCGGATCCGCGCCGGCGCGGTCCGGGGCATCCCGTCCGACGACGTCGACCTGCCGTCCGCGAGCGCCCGGTGACCGGCGTCCTCGCCCCGCTCCCGGTCCTGCTGCCGCTGCTGGGAGCGGCCGGCACCCTGCTGGTCGGCCGGCACCCGGCGGTCCAGCGGGTGCTCAGCGTGGTCGTCCTGATCGCGGTGCTCTCGGTCTCGGTCGTCCTGCTGCTGCGCGCCGACGCGCTCGGCGCCACCGCGGTGTCGGTCGGCGGGTGGCCGGTGCCGCTGGGCATCGTGCTCGTCGTCGACCGGCTCTCGGCGCTGATGCTGGTCGTCGCCTCCGCCGTCGCCCTCGGGGTGCTGGTGTTCGCCGTCGGCCAGGGCGCGACCGACGGCTCGGAGCAGACCCCGCTGTCGGTGTTCCACCCGACGTTCCTGGTGCTGGTCGCCGGGGTGAGCAACGCCTTCCTCGCGGGGGACCTGTTCAACCTCTACGTCGGTTTCGAGATCCTGCTCATGGCCAGCTACGTGCTGCTCACCCTGGGGGGCACCGCGCCCCGGATCCGGGGCGGCATCACCTACGTGGTGGTGAGCCTGATGAGCTCCCTGGTGTTCCTCGCCGCGATCGGCCTGGTCTACGCCGCGACCGGGACGGTGAACCTCGCGCAGCTGGCGGTCCGGCTGGGCGAGCTGCCCGCGGGCACCCAGGTCCTCCTGCAGTCGATGCTGCTGGTCGCCTTCTGCATCAAGGCGGCGGTCTTCCCGCTGTCCGCCTGGCTGCCGGACAGCTACCCGACCGCACCGGCACCGGTGACCGCGGTGTTCGCCGGCCTGCTCACCAAGGTTGGTGTCTACGCGATCATCCGCACCCAGACGCTGCTGTTCCCCGGCGGCGCGCTGGACACGGTGCTCATGTGCGCGGCCCTGGCGACGATGCTGATCGGCATCCTCGGCGCGATCGCGCAGACCGACATCCGGCGGATCCTGTCGTTCACCCTCGTCAGCCACATCGGCTACATGGTGTTCGGCATCGGCCTGGCGACGTCGGCCGGGCTGGCCGGCGCGATCTTCTACGTGGCCCACCACATCGCCATCCAGACCACGCTGTTCCTGGTCGCCGGGCTCGTCGAGCGGCAGGGCGGGTCGACGGCGGTCGACCGCCTGGGCGGGCTGGCGAAGGCGTCCCCGCTGCTCGCGGTGCTGTTCTTCGTCCCCGCCATGAACCTCGCCGGCATCCCGCCGTTCTCGGGGTTCATCGGCAAGCTGGGGCTGCTGCGCGCCGGCGTCGCCGAGGGCAGCCCGCTGGCGCTGGTGCTGGTGGCCGGCGGGGTCGTCACCAGCCTGCTCACCCTCATCGCCGTCGCCCGGGTCTGGACCCGCGCTTTCTGGCGGCCGCGCACCCAGCAGCCGGGCCGGGACACCGCTCGCGCCGCAGCGTCGGACGCCGGTCCGGACACACCGGACGGCGAGGTCACCGACGGGAACGGTTCCGCGCCCGTCCTGGTCGGCCAGTCGGCGCGCCGCGCGGCGCGGCAGGCCGCGTGGGTGCGGCACACCCAGGTCGCCACGGCCTCCGAGGCCGACGACGACCGGGCCGAGGAACGGGACGACGACGACGAGGTCCACCCGCTGCCGGGGGTCATGCTGGCCACCACCGGTGCCCTGGTCGCCCTCACCGTGGCCCTGACCGTCATCGCCGGGCCGCTGTACGGGCTGGCCTCGCGCGCAGCCGACGACCTGCGGGAGCGCACGCCCTACCTGGAGTCGGTGGCCGACGTGGCGGTGCTGCGGTGAGCCCGGCCCGGCGGATGGGCGCGCAGCTGCCCCTGGCGGCCTGGCTCGTGCTGGTCTGGATGCTGCTGTGGGGCACCTGGTCGTGGGCGAACCTGCTGTCCGGGCTGCTGGTCGCCGCCGTCGTGATGACCGCGCTGCCCCTGCCGCCGGTCGAGGGTGGCACCCGGGTGCGGTTGCTGCCGATGCTGGTCTTCCTGGGGCACTTCGCCGCCGACCTGGTGACCTCGGCGGCGCAGGTCTCCTGGCTGGCGTTGCGCCCGGGCCCTCCCCGGTGCGGTGCGATCGTCCGGGTGCGGCTGCGCACGGACTCCGACCTGCTGCTGACGATGGTCGCCGAGTCGGTGACCCTGGTGCCGGGGTCCGTTGTGATCGACATGGACCGCGAGCACTCGGTGCTGTCCATCCACGTGCTGCACGTCCGCGACCTGGCGGACGTGGCGCGGCAGAAGCGCGACGTGCTGGCGGTGGAGGGGCGGCTGACCCGCGCCTTCGGGTCGGCGGCCGACGTCGCGGCCCTGGAGCGGGACCTCGAGGGGAGCCGGACGTGACCGTCGTCGGTGTGGTGGCCTACGTGCTGCTGGGCACCGGGGCGCTGCTCGCCCTGACCCGCCTCGCGCTGGGCCCGTCGTTGCTGGACCGGGTGGTGGCCACGGACACCCTGCTGGTCATCATCTCGGCCGGCCTGGCCGTGCACGCGGCGCTCGAGCAGGACCCGACCGTGATCCCGGTGCTGGTGGTGGTGTCCCTGCTGGCGTTCGTCGGGTCGGTGTCGATCGCCCGGTACGTCGGTGGCATGCCGCAGCAGTCGGAGCACGCAGACGCGTCGGACGGCGGCGCGCTGCCCGCCGCGGAGCAGGAGGTGGGGCGGTGAGCGCCGTCGCCGACGCCATCGCGGGGGCGTGCCTGCTCGCCGGCGCGTTCCTCTGCCTGACGGCCGGGCTCGGGCTGGTGCGGTTCCCGGACGTGCTCTCCCGGATGCACGCCGGCACCAAGCCGCAGGTGCTGGGCGTGCTGCTGGTCATGGTCGGCGGCGCGATCCGGCTGCAGGGCTGGTCGGCCACCTGGATGCTGCTGCTCGTGGCGGTGTTCCAGCTGCTCACCGCGCCGGTCAGCGCGCACATGATCAGCCGGGTGGCGCACCGCCGCCGGCACGTGCGGCGGGACCTGCTGCTGGTGGACGAGCTGGGCACGGCCGACGCGGCACCGGGCCCCCCAGGGGACGACAGCCCCGCGGATCCCTGATGTGAGTTACCTCGTCCGGGGATGCTCCCCCTGGTCGAGCGCGGTCTGATCGCGCACCATCGGACCATGGCCCCGCCCGCGTCCCGGTCGACGCGGCGCCGGGTGGCCTTCCTCGTCCTCGCCGGCCTCCTGCTCAGCGCCCTGCTGGTGCGGCCTGTGCTGAACTGGGCACGCTCGGCCGGGGACCCCGTCGCGGTGGCCGCTGCCGGGCAGTCGGCCGCCGACCGGACGGTGGTCGCGGACGCGGTGCCACGTGCGCTCCGGGAGGGCGGGGAGCCACCGCCGCCGCGCGCTGTCGACGCCGGGGCGGTGCTGGCCCAGCTGGACGGTGCGGCGGCGCAGTCCCGGAGCTGGGTGGGCGCCGTCGTGCTGGACGAGTGGGGCCGGACGCTGGTGGCGAGCGCGGACGCGGAGCGGACCGTGCCCACGGCCTCGCTGGTGAAGCTGCTGGTGGTGCAGCAACTGCTCGCGCGGTCGGCGGACGGTACCGTGGCCCTGGACGAGCGCACGCGGCAGCTGATGGAGCGCGCCGTGACCGTGTCCGGCGACGAGGCGATGAGCGCGCTGTGGAGCCGGTACGACGGCGAGGCGCTGCTGCGGAACGCCGTCGCGGCGTTCGGCCTGACCGCCACCGCACCGCCGGAGCGGCCCGGTCAGTGGGGGGAGGCGACGACGACCGCCACGGACCTCGCCCGGTTCCTGTCCCGGATGGACACGGCGCCGGGCGCGGAGACCCTGCTGGGCTGGATGCGCTCGGTCGCGCCGACCGCGGGCGACGGTTTCGACCAGCGGTTCGGGTTGTTCGGCGCGGCACCCGGGGTGGCGGTCAAGCAGGGCTGGATGTGCTGCATCGACGGACGGCGTCAGCTGCACTCGGCGGGCGTGCTGGCCGACGGCAGGGTGGTCGTGGTGCTCGGCGACGCGTCGTCCTCGACCGGCTGGCCGGCGTTTCGGCGGACGCTGGACAGCGCGACCGCGGCGCTGGTGGCCGGCACGGCCTGAGGCCGTGCCGGCCACGCCTCAGCGCTGGGCCCGGTTCACCGCGGAGACGATCGCCCGCAGCGACGCGGTGACGATGTTCTCGTCGATCCCCACGCCCCAGAGCACCCGCTCGCCGACCGCGCACTCGACGTAGGAGGCGGCGCGTGCGTCGCCGCCGGCCGAGAGGGCGTGCTCCGCGTAGTCGAGCACCCGGACGTCGACGTCCAGCCCGGCCAGCGCGTCGACGAAGGCCGCGATCGGGCCGTTGCCCTGCCCGCGGACGGTGGTCGGCACCCCGGCGTCGACGAGCTCGACGGTGATCTCGTCCGGGCCGTTGCCGTGCGCGGTGTGCTCGTGCCCGGCCAGGGAGAACCGGCCCCACGGGGCGTCCGGGTCGGGCAGGTACTCGTTGCTGAAGGCGGCCCACATCTGCTGGGCGGTGACCTCGCCGCCCTCGTTGTCGGTGTGGCGCTGGACGACCGCGCTGAACTCGATCTGCAGCCGGCGCGGGAGGTCGAGCTGGTTCTCGGTCTTCATGATGTAGGCGACGCCGCCCTTGCCGGACTGGCTGTTGACCCGGATCACGGCCTCGTAGCTGCGGCCGACGTCCTTGGGGTCGATCGGCAGGTAGGGGACGGCCCAGGGGAGCTCGTCGACGCCCTTGCCGGCGGCCTCGGCGTCGGCCTGCAGCGCCTTGAAGCCCTTGTTGATGGCGTCCTGGTGGGAGCCGGAGAAGGCGGTGTAGACCAGGTCGCCGCCGTACGGGTGCCGCTCGTGGACGCCCAGCTGGTTGCAGTACTCGACCGTGCGCCGGATCTCGTCGATGTCGGAGAAGTCGATCTGCGGGTCGATGCCCTGGCTGAACAGGTTCAGGCCGAGGGTGACCAGGTCGACGTTGCCGGTGCGCTCACCGTTGCCGAACAGGCAGCCCTCGATCCGGTCCGCGCCGGCGCGGTAGCCCAGCTCGGCGGCGGCGACGGCGGTACCGCGGTCGTTGTGCGGGTGCAGGCTGAGGACGACGGCGTCCCGGCGCCCCAGGTTGCGGTGCATCCACTCGACCTGGTCGGCGTACACCGTGGGCTGGGCCATCTCGACGGTGGCCGGCAGGTTGAGGATCGTCGGCCGGTCCGGCGTCGGCTCCCACACGTCGGTGACGGCGTTGCAGACCTCGACGGCGAAGTCGAGCTCGGTGCCCGTGAAGGACTCCGGGGAGTACTCGAAGCGGATCTCGGTGTCGTTGGCCTGCTCGGCCAGCTTGCGCACCAGCTGGGCGCCGTGGACGGCGATGTCGACGATGCCGGCGCGGTCGGAGTTGAACACCACCCGCCGCTGCAGCGTGGAGGTGGAGTTGTACAGGTGGACGATCGCCTGCTTGGCCCCGCGCAGCGACTCGTAGGTGCGCTCGATCAGCTCGTCCCGGGCCTGGGTCAGCACCTGGACGGTGACGTCGTCGGGGATGAGGTCGTCCTCGACCAGTTGCCGGATGAAGTCGTAGTCGGTCTGGCTGGCAGCGGGGAAGCCGACCTCGATCTCCTTGTAGCCCATGCGTACGAGCAGCTCGAACATGCGGCGCTTGCGCTCGGGGGTCATCGGGTCGATCAGCGCCTGGTTGCCGTCCCGGAGGTCGACGGCGCACCAGCGCGGGGCGACGGTGGTCACCGTCTCCGGCCAGGTGCGGTCGGGCAGCGCGATCGGGGTGAACGGCGCGTACTTGTGGATCGGCATCCCCGAGGGTCGCTGGGGATTGCGGGCGTGCGGGTGGGTGTCGCTCATGGGGGGCTCCTGGGGCGGGCTGCCGTGCGCGGGCTGCACACAGCTCCGGGTGACGGTCAGCGTGCGCCGGGAACGCGCGGACTCCGCGGCGAGGGGGCCGACCTAGGAGAGGGCCTCGCCGCGGCCGGTAAGCAGGAGGCTGCCGCGCACGGCACAACGGTAGCAAGGGATCAGTCGACGTCGCACTCACAGGGGCACTCCGGGACGTGGGCCGGCAGTTCGCCGGTGTCCTGGTCCGCGCACTCCGGCGGGCAGTCGCAGACCCACTCCGGGCATCGGCGCAGCTCACCGGCCTCCCACCGCCGCCGGTGCTCAGCGCGCCGCCGCCGCTCGGCCTCGAGGCGGCGGGCGGCGGCGCGGTCCTGCGGCGAGTCGCCCGGCTGCGGCAGCTGGTGGTCATCCGGGGTGCCCGACCGACCGCGCCATCCGTCGCGCAGGTCCCGGGACCGGTCGAACGTGTACCAGGGCTGCTCCCGGCTGTACCGCTGGACGCCGTGCCACCAGTCCAGGTCCCCGTACCGGGTGTCCAGGTGCGCGGGGAACCGCCGACCGGCTCCGTCGCGCACGGCGCCCCCGGCCATGGGGCCGACCCCGACGCCCGTCTCGTCCAGCAGCGCGACCCGGAGGCCGGCCACGGCCGCCAGCCGGGCGAAGAGCGCGACCGGGACGTCCTGCTTGCCGGCCTCCACCCGCGCCACGAGCGACTGTGAGACCCCGCAGGCCTCGGCGAGCTGCCGCTGGGACACGTCGGCCGTGCGCCGGATCCGGCGTACCGCGTTGGCGACGTCCAGCCGGGCCACGCGCCACATCCTCGGCCAGCTCCCGAGGCGGCGGGGCGGTGGACGGCGGGCTGTGGACAGCGGCATGTCGCGCTGGACTCCGACGGACCGGCGGCACCCTTCTCCGCGGATGCTCGTGCTCTGGGTCGGACGGCGACTCAGAGCACAAGCATGCGAGAACCGAGTCAGGACCGCGGGAGAGCGGGCCGTGTCGGCCGGGCGGGTCACGTCAGAACTCGTGCGCCCGGCGCAGGCGGAAGGGGCGGCCGTCGGGGTCGACGGACAGCCGGTACACCGGCGCCGCCCACAGGCGCGTGACGCGGGACAGCTCCTCGGTGCGGTGCGGCCTCAGCCGGCCCGGTGGTCGGGGCCCGACCCGGTCACCGTCGTGCCAGGCCTGCAGCTGCTCGGCGCTGCGCTCGACGGCCGCCACGAAGTCGTCGGGGTCGAGCAGGTCGTCGTCCGCGCTGCCGTCCGGTGCGCGGTCCAGGTGCTCGCGGGCCAGCCGCAGGCGCAGGTCCCGGGCGAACGTGCGTGCGCCGTCCCCGGTGCCGGCCGGGTCACGGGGCTCGCGGGGGTCCAGCGTGGTGTCGAGCACCGCGCTGGAGAGCTCGCTGTCGTGGGTCCACGACCGGCGGTTGAAGTTGTCGCTGCCGACGCTGGCCCACACGTCGTCCACCACGCAGACCTTCGCGTGCACGTAGACCGGCGTCCCCTCGTGGTTCTCCACGTCGAAGACGTGCACGCGGTCCGGTCCGGCGCGCCGGCAGGCCTCCAGCGCCTGGGCCCGCCCGACGTACTGCGGCCGCTCCGACACGGCCCCCTCCTGGTCGGGCACGCGCGGGACGACGACCACCAGGTGCAGCTCCGGATGCACCTCCAGGGCCCGGGCGAACAGCTGGGCGACCTCCCGGGACCACAGGTACTGGTCCTCCAGGTACACCAGCCGGCGGGCCCGGCGGATCGCCTTCGAGTACCCCCGGGCCACCGACCGCTCGCCGCGCGGCGCGAAGTCGTACGCCGGCCACACCGCCGGGTAGGTGCGCAGGGTCTGCACCACGTGCGGGCCGCACTCCGGGGGCGCGGGAGGCTGGGGCGGGAGCGGCGTGGCGTCCATCTGCGAGCGCTTGAGCAGCGCCAGCACCTTGTCGTGCACCCAGGCCACCGGGTTCTCCGAGTCGGGGCTGGTGGGGTCGTCCCAGCGCTCGCGGAACACCGTGTCCAGCACGCCGACCACCGGGCCGCGCAGCTGCAGTTGCACGTCGTGCCACGGCGGCCGGTCCCCGTAGGCGGAGGACATCGACTGCGGCTGCGGGTCCCCGAGGTGCCGGTCGTCGTCCCGGCGCGAGTGGCCGAGGTCGATGCCGCCGGCGAAGGCGACGTCGCGCGACGGGTCGTCCGGGTGACGCAGGACGATGAACTTCTGGTGGTGGCTGCCCCACCGCCGCACGCGCTCGTCCCGGACGACCACCGCGCCGGCCTCCTCCAGCTCCCGGTCCAGCGCCGCGTTCTCCTCCTTGCTGAAACTGAGCCCGTCCCAGTGCGACCGCCAGACCAGCCCGCGCACGCACACCCCCCGCCGCGCCGCCGCGCCGAAGAGCTCGGCGACGGTCGGCCCGTCCTCCCGCAGCCGCTCGTCCGGGTCACCGCGCCAGTCGGTGAACAGCAGGTGGTCCCCGGCCCCGAGCCCGTCCACGGCCGCCACCAGCCGGTCGAAGTAGGCCGACCCGTGCACCAGCGGCTCGGCGAGGTTGCCCGCGACCCAGGCCGGCAGCGCCGTCGCGGGGTTGCCCCGCTCGTCCTCGGTGAGCAGCCAGTCCTCGGGTCCGGTCACGGCAGTGATCAAACCCGTCCGGAGCGCGCTCGGGCACCCCTCGCGGCCGCGCGGTCCTGCCAGTTGCCTCAGCCGGCGCGGGCCGGCCGGCCCGCGCCGGTAGCCTGAGGGCGTGGCCCTGGTCGTGCAGAAGTACGGCGGTTCGTCCGTCGCCAACCCCGAGCGCGTGAAGCGTGTGGCCGAGCGGATCGTCGAGGCGAAGAAGAACGGCGACGACGTGGTCGTGGTCGTCTCCGCCATGGGCGACACCACCGACGAGCTCCTCGACCAGGCGAGCCAGATCACCGACGATCCGCCCGGCCGCGAGCTCGACATGCTGCTCACGGCCGGCGAGCGCATCTCCATGGCGCTGCTGGCCATCGCCATCTCCACGCACGGCTACGAGGCCCGGTCCTTCACCGGGTCGCAGGCCGGGGTGATCACCACGTCCAGCCACGGCCGGGCGCGGATCATCGACGTCACCCCGGGCCGGCTGCGGCAGGCCCTGGACGAGGGGTCGATCGTCATCGTGGCCGGGTTCCAGGGTGTCAGCCAGGACACCAAGGACGTCACGACCCTCGGCCGGGGCGGGTCGGACACCACGGCCGTCGCGGTGGCCGCCGCGCTGGAGGCCGACGTCTGCGAGATCTACACCGACGTGGACGGCGTCTTCAGCGCCGACCCGCGGATCGTCCCCAACGCCAAGCGGCTGGAGACGGTCACCTACGAGGAGATGCTGGAGCTGGCCGCGTCCGGCGCGAAGGTGCTCATGCTCCGCTGCGTCGAGTACGCCCGCCGCTACGGCATCCCCGTGCACGTCCGCAGCTCCTACTCACAACTCGCCGGCACGATCGTGACCGGCTCGATGGAGGACCTCAGCGTGGAACAGGCCATCATCACCGGCGTCGCGCACGACCGCAGCGAGGGCAAGATCACCGTCTACGGCGTGCCCGACCGCCCGGGTGAGGCGGCTCAGCTGTTCCGGGTGCTCGCCGACGCCGAGGTCAACATCGACATGATCGTGCAGAACGTCTCGGCCGAGGCCAGCAAGCTCGCCGACATCTCCTTCACCCTGCCGGTCAGCGACGGCCCCGCCGCGCTCGCCGCCCTGGAGAAGGTGAAGCACACCGTGGGCTACACCGACGTCCGGTTCGACCAGCACATCGGCAAGGTGTCGCTGGTGGGCGCGGGGATGCGCTCGCACCCCGGGGTCTCGGCCAGGTTCTTCGGCGCGCTCGCCGACGCGGGCGTGAACCTCGAGCTGATCAGCACCTCGGAGATCCGCATCTCCGTGGTGTGCCGGGACACCGACGTCGACCTCGCCGTCCGCGCGGTGCACGATGCCTTCGACCTCGGCTCCGACCAGGCCGAGGCGGTCGTCTACGGAGGGACCGGACGATGAGCGAGCTGTTGAGTGGGCAGGGCTCCGGTGACGGCCTGCGGGTCGGCATCGTCGGCGCCACCGGCCAGGTCGGCGGCGTGGTGCTGCGGATCCTCGCCGAGCGCGACTTCCCGGTCAGCGAGCTGCGCCTGTTCGCCTCGGCCCGCTCGGCCGGCCGCACCCTGCCGTGGGGCGGTCGCGAGCTCACCGTCGAGGACGCCGCCACCGCCGACCCCACCGGCCTGGACATCGCCATCTTCAGCGCGGGCGGCGCCACCTCCAAGGCGCAGGCACCGCGGTTCGCCGCCGCCGGCGTGACGGTCATCGACAACAGCTCGGCCTGGCGGCGGGACCCCGACGTCCCGCTGATCGTCAGCGAGGTGAACCCGCACGCCCTGGCCGAGGTGCGCAAGGGCATCATCGCCAACCCGAACTGCACCACCATGGCCGCGATGCCGGTGCTCAAGCCGCTGCACGCCGAGGCCGGGCTGGTCCGCATCGTCGCCAGCACCTACCAGGCGGTGAGCGGTGCGGGGCTGGCCGGCGTCGACGAGCTGGCCGGGCAGGCCCAGGCGGTCGTGGAGAAGGCCGCCGAGCTGACCCACGACGGGTCGGCGGTGACGTTCCCCGACCCGGTGAAGTTCGTCCGCCCGATCGCCTTCAACGTCCTGCCGCTCGCCGGCTCGATCGTCGACGACGGCAGCTTCGAGACCGACGAGGAGCAGAAGCTCCGCAACGAGAGCCGCAAGATCCTCGAGGTCCCCGACCTGCGGGTCTCCGGGACCTGCGTCCGCGTCCCGGTCTTCACCGGGCACTCGCTGTCGCTGAACGTCGAGTTCGAGCGGCCGCTGTCGGTCGAGCGCGCCACCGAGCTGCTCGAGCAGGCGCCGGGGGTGCAGCTGACCGGCGTCCCCACCCCGCTGCAGGCCGCCGGCAGCGACCCGAGCTACGTCGGCCGGATCCGGCAGGACCCGGGCGTCGACGGCGGCCGCGGGCTGGCGCTGTTCATCAGCAACGACAACCTGCGCAAGGGCGCCGCCCTGAACACCGTGCAGATCGCCGAGCTCCTCCTCGCCCAGCGCGGCTGACCGGCCACCTCAGGGCGTGACGTGGCGCAGGGCGAAGGAGAGCGCGGCCTCGACCTGGCGGATGGTCTCCTCGATCACCAGCGAGCCGTGGCCGGCGTCGAACCGGTACACCTCGTGCGGCTTGCCCAGCCGGTCGAGCTCGGCCAGGTAGTTGTCGATCTGCCGGATGGGGCAGCGCGGGTCGTTCGCCCCGGCCACCACGAGCACCGGCGCGGCGACCGCGTCGACGTAGGTGATCGGGGAGGACCGCACGTACCGGTCGTGCACCTCGTCGGGTGAGCCGCCGAACAGCGCCCGGTCGTAGGCCCGCAGCCCCTCCATCTCGTCCTCGTAGGCGGCCAGGTAGTCGGCGACCGGCACCTCGGCGATGCCCGCCGTCCACCGCTCCGGCTGGGTGCCCAGGCCGAGCAGGGTGAGGAACCCGCCCCAGGAGCCGCCGGAGAGGATGGTCCGGGCCGGGTCGACGAACCCCTCGGCGACCAGCGCGTCGTGGACCGCGCCGACGTCCTCCAGCTCGGTGAGCCCCGGCCGGCCGGTCAGCGCGTCCCGCCACTGGCTGCCGTAGCCGGTGGACCCGCGGTAGTTCACGTGCACCACCGCGTACCCGGCATCGACGTAGGCCGCCCGCCGCGCGCGGTAGGAGTCGTCGTCCAACGCCTCGGGGCCGCCGTGCACCAGGAACGCCGTCGCGTACGGCGCGGGACCCGCCGGGCGCACCACGAGCGCGTGCACGTCCCCACCCGGTCCGGGCACCCAGCGGTCCTCGACCGGGTAGGCGGCCGGGGGCTCCTCCCCGGGGGCGGCCAGCACCACCGGCCCGTCGGCGCGGCGGATCACCGGCGGCCGCTCGGCTGAGGACCAGGCCAGCTCCACGGTGCCGTCCGGCCGGGCGGTGGCGCCCCGGACGACGCCCCGCGGGGTCTCCAGCTGCTCCAGCGTCCCGGTGGCGAGGTCGTAGCGGTACAGCTCGCTGCGGGCGGCGTGGTCGTGGCCCACCAGCAGCGCGGAGCCGTCGGGGTACCAGCCGGCGGTCACGTCCCCGGGCAGGTCCAGGACCAGCTCGGTCTCGGTGCCCGCGGTGACGTCCCAGAGCAGCAGCTCCTCCCGGCCCCGGCGCTCGTGACCCACGAGCAGCCGCTGGTCGCCCTCCACCGGCGAGAACGCGAGCGCGTGCAGCCCGCGGCCCTCGCCGTCCCACTTGTCGGCGACGACCGACAGGTCGCCGGTGCGCAGCACCCGCAGCGCGGGGTAGCGGGGGTCGCCGTGCTCGGAGTGCGAGTAGACCAGCAGGCCGTCGTCCCGGGACAGCGCCTCCACCCCGGCCGTGTCGGGGGACGAGTAGAAGACCTCCGGCGTCCGGTCGGTGCCCGCGATCCACAGCTCGCTGCCGTCGTCGGTCGACCGGCCGATCGCCACGACCCGGTGCCCGATCTCCAGTCCGGCCGGGTAGGCCGGGCCCACCTCGGGGACGGCGACCTGGTCCCGCCCGCCGGCGAACGGCTGGGTGCGCCACACGCCGAACTCGTCGCCGTCGGTGTCGGCGAACCACCAGATGGTCTCGCCGTCCGGGCTGAGCGTGGCCGCGAGCGTGCCGTTGGGCCGGTCGGTGACCTGGCGGTGCGTGTCGGTCTCCCGGTCCCAGGCGTACTGCTCGACGACCCCGCTGACGTCGGAGGCGTAGACGTTGCGGTGCGGGGCGTCCTCGGCCCACTCGGGGAGGCTGATCCGGGGCGCGCGGAAGCGGGCCTGCCAGCGGGCGGTGACCTCCGGGGGGAGGGCGGGGGTGGGGCTGGTCGTCGGCTCGGCACTCACCCGGTCATCTTCCCCCGGCCCCCGCACCGGCCGGCGGCGCGGTGGGAGGAGCCAGCCGCACGTCGGCACCGCGGACGTCGCCGATCAGCTGCTCGAGCACGTCCTCCAGAGCCACGATCCCGACGATCCGGCCGTCCTCCACGACCCGGCCCAGGTGCGCGCCGCTGCGCCGCATCTCCTGCAGGACCTCCGGGAGCGGCTCGTCCGCCGCCAGCTCCACGAACGACGTGATCGCCTGGTCCGGGACCGGCTGGTCGCGGGACGAGGGGCCGCTGCCCAGCACGTCCTTGACGTGCACGTAGCCGGCCAGCGAGCCGTCCGGCAGCCGCACCGGGTACCGGCTGTGCCCGTGCCGGGCGACGACCGACTCCAGCTGCCGCGGCGTCGCCTCCCGGGGCACGGTCACCACGGCGTCCAGCGGCAGCAGGACCGAGCGGACGTCGTGCTGCTCGAACGCCAGCGCGCCGGCGGCCAGCTCGCTCACCTCGGAGCCCAGCAGCCCCTCCCGGCGGGACTGGGCGACCATCGAGCGGATCTCCGACTCGTCGAAGCCGGCGTGCACCTCGTCGGTGGGCTGCACGCCGAACAGCCGCACGAAGGCGTTGGCGGTGGTGTTGAAGAACCAGATGAAGGGCTTGAGCACGCGCACGACCGTGGCCAGCGGCGGCCCGAGCACCATCGCGGCCCGGTCGGGCCCGGCGATGGTGATGTTCTTGGGCACCATCTCGCCGAGCACCATGTGCAGCACGGTGACCAGCGACAGCGCGACGACCAGGGCGATCGGGTGCAGCAGCCCGTCCGGCACGCCGGCCGCGTGCAGCGGCGCCTCGATCAGGTGCGCGATCGCCGGCTCACCGACCGCGCCCAGGCCGAGCGAGCACAGCGTGATGCCCAGCTGGGCGCCGGCCATCATCTGCGACACGTTGCGCATCGCGGCCAGCGCCCGGCGGGCCCGGGCCGACCCCGCCGCGGCGCGGGGCTCCAGCTGGTCGGCGCGCGCGGAGACCAGCGCGAACTCGGCGGCGACGAAGAAGGCGTTGCCCAGCAGCAGCGCGATGAGGACCAGCAGGCTCAGGACGTCGGTCATGCCTGGGCCGCCTCGGGCTGCCGGTCGCGGGCGACCGGTTCCGCGGTCCCCCGGTCGGGCTCCCCGGCCACGGGGACGGCCTCCAGCCGCGCGATCCGCCGTCCCTCGACGCCGGTCACGGTCAGCCGCCAGCCCTCGACCTCCACCGAGGCGCCTTCCTCCGGCAGCCGGCCCAGCCGCTCGAGCACGAAACCGGCGACCGTCTCGTAGCGCCCCTCGGGCACCGGGATCTCGGTGCGCTCACGGACCTCGTCGGGTCGCAGCAGCCCCGACAGCGTCCACTCCGCGCCCTGCCGGCGCAGCTGGCGCAGCGGCCGGTCGGTCTCGTCGGTGATCTCGCCGACCAGTTCCTCGACGATGTCCTCCAGGGTCACGATCCCGTGGGTGGCGCCCCACTCGTCGACCACGAGGGCCAGCTGCAGGCCCTGGTCGCGCAGCCGGTCCAGCAGCGGGTCCAGCCGCATCGACGAGGGGACGGCGAGCACCGGCGCGGCCAGCTCGCCCGCCGTCCGCCGCTCCCGCTCGGCCTCCGGGACGGCGACCGCCTGCTTCACGTGCACGACCCCGGTCACCTCGTCCAGGTCCTCGCCGTACACCGGGAAGCGCGAGTTGCCCGACCGGATCGCCGCGTCGATCACCGCGGCCGCCGACGCGCTCGCCGGGAGGGTCCACAGCCGGGTGCGCGGGGTCATCACGTCGGTGGCGTACTTGTCCCGCAGGCCCAGCGACCGGGTGAGCAGGCGGGCCGCCACGGGGGAGAGGTCGCCCTCCTCGGCCGACCGCCGGGCGACGGCGGCCAGCTCGTCGGCGCCCCGGACGTCGTCCAGCTCCTCACGCGGCTCGATGCCCAGCCGGCGCACGATCGCGTTGGCCAGCCGCTGCAGCGTGCGCACGACCGGGCCGGTGACCCAGGTGAAGGCGCGCAGGCCCGGGGCCACGGCCCGGGCGACCGGCAGCGGCCGGGCGATGGCCAGGTTCTTGGGGCCGAGCTCGCCGAGCAGCATCTGCAGCACGGTGGCCAGCGCGATGGCCAGGCCGACGGCGGTGCCGCCCGCCGCGGCCGCGGGCAGGCCCACCGACTCCAGCGGGCCCTCCAGGAGCCGGCCCAGCGCGGGCTCGGCGAGGTAGCCGACGACCAGGGTGGTCAGCGTGATGCCCAGCTGAGCCGTCGACAGCTGGGTGGACAGCTCGCGCAGCGCGGCCACCACGGAGGAGGCACCACGGTCCTCGCGCTGGGCGGCCTGCTCGGCCTGCCCGCGGTCCACGGTGGTGAGGGAGAACTCGGCCGCGACGAAGAAGCCGGTCAGCGCGGTCAGCACCACGGCCGCCAGCAGGAGCAGCCAGGGCGTCACCCGTCCCCCCTGCCCGGGGGCGGTGGACGGGAAACAGCGGCCCCGAAGCACTCAGGGACCGCCTCGCGGCGGTCCCTGAGCGGACTGGTCGGGGTGACAGGATTTGAACCTGCGGCCTCGTCGTCCCGAACGACGCGCGCTACCAAGCTGCGCCACACCCCGAGGTGCGGACAGAACTCTACTCGACGCCGGGTGGCCCCCTGCAGGGGCCCGCCGCGAGCGTCGGATGGACGGGGTCCTTCCCGGGGGGCAGGGGGTCCTTCGGGAGGCGGTGCCCTCTGGCCTGACTCCGCGCCCCGGTCCGCTCCTCGCTCGTTCCTCGCTGCGATGCTCCCGGGGCTGCCGTCAGGCGGGCCTCGGGGTCAGCGTCAGCAGCGTCGCCTCCGGCGGGCAGGCGAACCGCACCGGCGCGTACGGGCTGGTGCCGAGCCCGGCCGAGACGTGCAGCCAGGTGCCGGTCGGGTGCTGCGGCGTCGGCTCGGCCCACCGGTGCAGCCAGCGGACGTGCTGCCGGTCGATGCCGCAGTTGGTGACCAGCGCGCCGTAGAAGGGCACCCGCAGCTGCCCGCCGTGGGTGTGGCCGCACAGGAGCAGGTCGTAGCCGTCGGCGGCGAACCGGTCGAGCACCCGCGGCTCGGGGGAGTGCACCAGCCCGATCCGGACGTCGGCGTCCGGGTCGGCGGGGCCCGCGACGTCGTCGTACCGGTCCCGCTTCAGGTGCGGGTCGTCCAGCCCGGCGAAGGCGATCCGCCGTCCGTCGACGGTCAGCGTGCCCCGGGCGTTGGTCAGGTCCAGCCAGCCGCGGGCGGTCATGCCGTCGCGCAGCTCGTGCCAGGGCAGGGGGTCCCCGAGCACCCGCTTGTGGTCGGTCTTGAAGTACTTCAGCGGGTTCTTCGCGCGCGGGGCGTAGTAGTCGTTGCTGGCCAGCACGAAGACGCCGGGCAGCTCCATCAGCGGGTCGAGCGCGCGCAGCGTGGGCGGGACGGCGTCCATGCCGGCCAGGTTGTCCCCGGTGGTGACCACGAGGTCCGGGGCGAGGTCGGCGAGGCCGGCCACCCACTCCTGCTTGCTGCGCTGGCCCGCGGTCATGTGCAGGTCCGACAGCTGCAGCACCCGCAGCGGCGCCTGCCCGGGCGGCAGCACCGGCACGTCGAAGCGGCGCAGCGTCCAGCGGGTGCGCTCGACCAGGCTCGCGTAGGCCACGGTGGCGGCCCCGGTGGCCAGGACGGCGGTGGGGACGGCGGTGCTCGCGCGCATCCCCCGAGCCTAGGGCCGCCCGCGGAACTGCGTCGTCGCGGCCGGGCGGCAGGTGGCAGGCTCGGCCCCGTGGCTGAACTGAAGGACCGACTGCGCGCCGACCTGACCACCGCGATGAAGGGGCGCGACGAGCTGCGCACCGCGACGCTGCGCATGGTGCTCGCCGCCGTCTCCGCCGAGGAGGTGTCCGGCAAGGAGGCTCGCCAGCTGTCCGACGACGAGGTGCAGGCGGTGCTCCGCCGCGAGGCGAAGAAGCGTCGGGAGGCCGCCGAGGCCTACGCCGGTGCCGGCCGGGCGGAGCAGGCCGACCGGGAGCGGGCGGAGGAGGGCGTGGTCGCCGGTTACCTGCCGGCGCAGCTGGAGGACGCCGACCTCACCGCGCTGGTGGCCGACGTCATCACCCGCACCGGCGCCGCCGGGATGAAGGACATGGGCAAGGTGATGGGTGCCGTGCAGGGCCAGGTGGCCGGCCGCGCCGAGGGCGGCCGGGTGGCCGCGGAGGTCCGCCGCCAGCTCGGCTGAGAAAGGACCCTGCTGCAGGGCCGTCAGCCGGTGGGCTGGGCGCCGTCGTTGGTGTCCGGGACGCCCGGGTCCTCCGGGGCGCTCGGGGCCGGCTCGCTCGGCGCCGGTTCCGCGGGCGGGGCCGGCGCCGGGGCGCTCGGGGCCGGGGAACCCGGGGCCGGAGTGGTGCCACCGCGCCGACGGTCGTCGTCGTCGTCGTCGTTGCGTGGGGCGGGCGCGGGCGCGCTGCCGCTGCCCCGCGTGCCGGCGGCCACGGCCGGGTCGGCGGGCGGGAAGGTCCCGGTCGGACCCTGGTTCAGGACCGGCGCCATCGCGTCGTGCCAGATCTGGGCCGGCTTGTTGCCGCCGTAGCCGCCGACGTTCTGGTTCTCCTTGGGGTTGAGCACCATCACGCTGGCCGCGTACTCGGGCGTGAAGCCCACGAAGGCGGCGGAGAACTGGTTCTGCGACGTCCCGGTCTTGCCCGCGATCTGGTGCCCGGGGACGTTGGCCCGCTGCCCGGTACCGCTGGTCACGTCGTCGACCAGCACGTTCGCGAGGGTGTTGGCGACCCCGGGCGGGATGGCCTCGGCCGTGCAGTTGTCGTTCTTGACCAGCGGCTGGCCGTCGTCACCGGTGAGCGGCTGGCCGCTGCGGTCCAGGACCTGCACCACCGGGGTCGGGTCGCACTGCGTGCCGCTGGCGCCCAGCGTCGAGTAGGCGCTGGCCAGGTACAGCGGGCTGGTCGCGAACGGGCCGAGGGTGAACGAGCCCATCCGCCCGTCGATGATCGACTGCGCCTGCTCGTCGATCGACTTCAGGCCCATCCGCTGGGCCATCCGCACCGGCCCCTCGACGCTGCCGAGGGCGTCCTGGAGCGCGACGAAGTAGGTGTTCGACGACCGCACCAGCGCGTCGTGCATGTTCAGCCGGTTCGGCAGCGTGCCCACGTTCCCGATCGGGCCGTAGGGGGCGCCGCGGGTGCCGCCGTTCTTCTTGTACACGCGGGAGTAGTACGGGTCGCTGGTGGTGATGTGGTAGTTCACGCCGAAGCCCTGCTCGAGGGCGGCGGCGGCGGTGAACACCTTGTAGGTCGACCCGGAGCCCTGGCTGGCGGCCACGTTGAGGTTCACCGACTCGCACGCGGCGTTCACCGTGACGTCGCACCCGAACTGCCGGTTGACGCTCATCGCGAGCACCTTCCCGGTGCCCGGCTCGACCGCGGTGAAGATCCCGGCCAGCGAGTTGCCCATCGGCAGGGTGGCGACCACCGCCTGGTCCCCGGCGATCTGCACGTCCGGCCGCAGGGTGGTCTGGATCGTGTAGCCGCCGTTGTCGAGCTCGGTCTGGGTCAGCCCCAGGGTGCGGATCAGGTAGCTCTGCAGGTAGTCGCAGAAGAACCCGCCGACGGAGGCCGAGGCGCAGCCGTTGGGCGGGCTGGCGCCCTCGACGGTCGGGATGGGGCTCGCCGAGATCTCGGTCAGCTCCTGCTCGCTGATGTGGCCGAGCTGGAACATGCGGTTGAGCACCTGGTTGCGCCGGGCCGCGGCCGCGTCCGGGTTGTTCAGCGGGTCGTCGGCGGCCGGGCTCTGCACCAGGCCGGCCAGCACCGAGGCCTGGGGGAGGGTGAGGTCCCAGGCGTTGACGCTGAAGTAGGTCTGGGACGCGGCCTGGATGCCGTACGCGCCGTGCCCGAAGTAGGCGATGTTCAGGTACCGGGTGAGGATCTCGTCCTTGGAGTAGGTCTTCTCCAGGGCGAGGGCCAGCCGGGCCTCACGCAGCTTGCGGCCGGGCGTCTGCTCGGTGGCGGCCTGCCGCTCCTCCGGGCTGTCCGCGGTCTGCAGCAGGGTCTGCTTCACCAGCTGCTGGGTGAGCGTGGAGCCACCCTCCTGCACGCTGCCCGCGGCCACGTTGGTGACCAGGGCGCGCATGGTGCCCTGCACGTCGACGCCCCGGTGCTCGTAGAACCGGGAGTCCTCGATGTCGACGATCGCCTGCTTCATGACCGGCGAGATCTGGTCCGCGGTGACCGGCGTGCGGTTGTTCTCGTAGAACTGCGTGATCACCTGGCCGTCCGCGGCGAGCACGGTGGTGTTGCCGTTCGGCGTCTTGTCGGTGAGCTCGACCGGCAGGGCGTCGAGGAGGCTGGTGGAGTTGCGGGCGACGAGCCCGGTCCCGCCCACCCAGGGCAGCAGGAGGGCGGCGACCAGGAGGCCGGCGGCGACGATCGCCGTGGCCAGCTTCGCGAGGGTGCCCAGACGGAGGCGTGCAGACTCGGACATCGCCCGCCAAGGTACCGGTCCGGAGCACGCCGGCGGCGGGCCCGGCGTGGCGACGCGCGGGCACCGGCGCGCCGCCGGACCGCCAGGTCAGCCCGCGGTCGGACCGGGCCTCAGGCGGCCGGCGGCCGGGCCGGCAGCACCCGGCTGCGCGGCGTCCCGGTGCCGGTCGCGGTCTCCTCCGCCATCAGCGCCTCGCCCATGACCCGCAGGCCGTCGAGGTCGTGGATGTCGCCGCCGGTCGCGGGCACCGTCCGGATCGGCACCCCGGGGTGGGCGCTGGTGAACCGGTCGGCCAGCCGCTGCTCGCGGGTGGCCTGGGTCAGCCGCTCGGCGTGCACCCGCAGCGCCCCCGCGGCGAGCTTCGCGCCCGGGCCGCCGGCCTCGGCGACCGCCTCCGCCGCGGCGTCGGCCCGGGTCGCCGACAGCGCCGTCGTCGCCGGGGGGTGGGTGCGGTTGAGCACCAGCCCGGCCAGCGGCATCCCCTCGGTGGAGAGCCGGTCGACGAAGTAGGAGGCCTCGCGCAGCGCGTCGGGCTCCGGGGCGGCGACGACGAGGAACGACGTCCCCGGCTGGCGCAGCAGCTCGTAGGTGGCCGTCGCCCGCTCGCGGAACCCGCCGAACATGGTGTCCAGCGCGGTGATGAAGGTGGAGATGTCGGCCAGCAGCTGGCCGCCGAGCACCTTGCTGATGATCCGGCTGAAGATCATGAAACCCGCGCCGACCAGCCTCACCCCGGCCCGCCCACCGGCCCGGGCGGGCGCGGTGAGCAGCCGGATCATCGTGCCGTCGAGGAACCGGGAGAGCCGGTTGGGGGCGTCGAGGAAGTCCAGCGCCGAACGGGACGGCGGGGTGTCCACGATGATCAGGTCCCACCGGTCGGTGGCCCGAAGCTGGCCGAGCTTCTCCATCGCCATGTACTCCTGCGTGCCGGCGAAGGAGGAGGACAGCGCCTGGTAGAAGGGGTTGGCGAAGATCTGCTCGGCCCGGTCCGGGGTCGAGTGCGCGGCGACGACGTCGTCGAACGTCCGCTTCATGTCCAGCATCATCGCGTGCAGCGAGCCGGCCAACCCCGGCGTCTCGACCAGCCGCGGCTCGTTGTCCAGCTCCTGCAGCCCCAGGGACTGGGCCAGCCGGCGGGCCGGGTCGATGGTGAGGACGACGACGTGCCGGCCGGCCTCCGCCGCGGCGAGCGCGAGCGCGGCCGACGTCGTGGTCTTGCCCACCCCGCCGGACCCGCAGCAGACGACGATCCGGGTGGCCGGGTCGGCGACCAGCCCGGCGAGGTCGAGCGGGGGCGCGAGGTGCGGCGGTCGCGTCACGCGGCCACCTCGTCGCGCAGGTGCGTCTCCAGCCGCTCGGAGAGGTCGAACAGGCAGCCGACGTCCATCGGCCCCACGGTCAGCGGCAGCTCCACGGTGGGCCGGTGCAGGGCCGCCACCTGCTCGCGCAGCGCGTCCTGCGACGACCACCGCCGCGCGTGCTCGACCGCCTCGGCGGCCAGCGCGTCGGCCAGCTCCAGGCCGCCGGGCACGCCCGCGGAGGTCAGCGCGGGGAGCAGGTCCCGGCCGGTGAGCCGGCCCTCGGCCGCGCGCCCCAGGCTGGCCGCCGGCAGCAGCGGCTCGGTCGCCATGTTCACGATCACCGAGCCGACCGGGAGGCCGGCCGCGGTGAGCTCCGCGATGGCGTCGGCGGTCTCCTGCACCGGCATGTCCTCCAGCAGGGTCACCAGGTGCACCGCCGTCCGCGGGGAGCGGAGCACCGCCATGACCCCGTCGCTCTGCGACTTGATCGGACCCGACCGGGCCAGTCCGGCGACCTCGTTGGTGACGTTGAGGAAGCGGGTGATCCGGCCGGTCGGGGGGGCGTCGACGACCACGGCGTCGTACACCGGCCGGCCGCCGGCGCGCCGGGTCACCGCCTCCTTGATCTTGCCGGTGAGCAGCACGTCGCGCAGGCCCGGGGCGATCGCGGTGGCGAAGTCGACCGCGCCCATCTTCCGCAGGGCCCGGCCGGCCCGCTTGAGGTTGTAGAACATGTCGAGGTACTCGAGGAACGCCGCCTCGACGTCGATCGCCAGCGCCTTCACCTCGCCGCCGCCGCGTGCGACCGCCACCCGCCGCTCCTCGTAGGGCAGGGGAGGGGTGTCGAAGAGCTGGGCGATGCCCTGGCGGCCCTCGGTCTCGACCAGCAGCACGTGGCCGCCGTCGGCGGCCAGGGCCAGGGCCAGGGCGGCGGCGACCGTGGTCTTGCCCGTCCCGCCCTTGCCGGTGACCACGTGCAGGCGGGGGGCGGACGGCTCTCCGGTCGGGGACGCGACGCTCACCCCTGGAAGCCTACGAGCGGCGGCCGACTCCGGCCTGTCCCGGCTGCGCTAGCGTCGCGGCATGAGCTCACCGGCCCGCCGTACCTGGGAGTACGCGACCATCCCGCTGCTGATCCACAACACCAAGGCGATCCTGGACTCGTGGGGCGTCGACGGGTGGGAGCTGGTGACCGTCCTGCAGGGACCGGGCGGCGGGGACCAGCTGGTCGCCTACCTCAAGCGACCCACCAACTGAGGCGGCCACGATGAGCGAAGCTCCCGTCAGCTGGCACGCCCGCCTCGCCGAGCTCGGCGTCCGGCTCCCCCCGGTGGCCACCCCGGTCGCCTCCTACGTGCCCGCGGTGCGCAGCGGCCAGCTGGTCTACACCTCCGGCCAGCTGCCCTTCGTCGACGGCGGCCTGCGCCGCACCGGCAAGGTGGGCGGCTCGGTCGACCCGGAGGAGGCCGCCGCCGACGCCAAGGTGTGCGCGCTCAACGCGCTCGCCGCGGTCGACGAACTGGTCGGGCTGGACGCCGTGGCGCGGGTCGTGCGGGTGGTCGGGTACGTGGCCAGCGCGGAGGGCTTCGGTGGCCAGCCGCGGGTGGTCAACGGCGCCAGCGAGTTCCTCGGGCGGGTGTTCGGGGACGCCGGGCAGCACGCCCGCAGTGCCGTGGGCGTCGCGGAGCTGCCGATGAACGCCCCCGTCGAGGTCGAGCTGGTCGTCGAGCTGAGGTGAGCACATGACGCCGCGACCCTCCGGGCCGCACCGCGGCCAGGGAGCGGTGTCCGTTGCGCCGAGCGTGGCGCCGTGTCCTCGGCGGGAGGCCTCCGGCCCCCGTGCCGGGTCCACCGCCTCCTTCGTCGGCGTGGCATGAGCCATCCGGCCCCGGAGGCGGTCCGGCCGGCCGCCACGGTCCTGCTGCTCCGCGACGGCGCCGCGGGCCTGGAGGTCTACCTCCTGCGCCGCACCCGGGGCATGCCGTTCGCCGGTGGGATGAGCGCGTACCCCGGGGGCGGGGTCGACGAGCGGGACGGGAACACGCCGCTCGCCTGGGTGGGGCCGGCACCGGCGGAGTGGGCGGACTCCCTGGGGGGCGACGAGCGGCTGGCCCGCGAACTGGTGTGCGCCGCCGTCCGGGAGACCTTCGAGGAGGCCGGCGTCCTGCTGGCCGGTCCGGCGGCGGACGGCGGGGGGACGACGGGCCTGGTGGACGACGTCTCCAGCGAGGAGTGGGAGCGCGAGCGCCGCGCGCTGCTCGCCCACGAGCTCTCCCTCAGCGAGCTGCTGGCCCGCCGGGACCTCGCGCTGCGCGCGGACCTGCTGCGCCCGTTCGCGCACTGGATCACCCCGCCCGGGGAGGCGCGGCGCTACGACACCCGGTTCTTCGCGGCGCTGATGCCGGCCGGGCAGGAGGCGCGGGACGTCTCGGGGGAGGCCGACGAGGCAGTCTGGACGACGCCGGCCGCCGCGCTGACCGAGCACCGTGCCGGCACCCGGCCGATGCTGCCGCCCACGATCCACACCCTGGAGCAGCTGACGGCGTTCCCGGACGCCGCGTCCGCGCTGGCCGGGTCCCCGCCGGCGCCGCTGGAGCCGATCATGCCGGCCTTCGCCGAGGAGCCCGGCGGCCTGTTCGCCGTCCTGCCCGACGGCACCCGGATCCGGATGGTCCTGCCGCTCCCTGCGTGAGGAGCGCATGCGAGGCGGTCCCCGCTGCAGCACGACACGGCGAAGGGCCCCGCTCCGGGTGGAGTGGGGCCCTTCGCCGGCTGTCGGGACGTCAGCGCGCGCGGCGGCGCAGGCGCTCCTCGTCGAGGACGACGACCGACTTGCCCTGCAGCTGGATCCAGCCGCGGTGCACGAAGTCGGCCAGCGCCTTGTTGACCGTCTCCCGCGAGGCGCCGACCAGCTGGGCCAGCTCCTCCTGCGTGAGGTCGTGCTTGACCCGCAGGCCGTCGCTCTCCCGGCTGCCGAACCGGTCGGCCATCTGCAGCAGCGCCTTGGCGACCCGGCCCGGCACGTCGGTGAAGATGAGGTCGGCGACGGAGTCGTTGGTGCGCCGCAGCCGCCGGGCCAGCACCTGCAGCAGGCGCTCACCGATCTCGGGGTGGGCCTCGATCCACGGCCGCAGCATCGACTGCGGCATCTTCGCCAGCCGCACGTCGGTCACCGCCGTCGCCGTCGCCGTGCGGGGACCGGGGTCGAACACCGACAGCTCACCGAACTGGTCGGACGGACCCATGACGGCCAGCACGTTCTCCCGGCCGTCCGGCGCCCGCCGGGACAGCTTGATCTTGCCGGAGAGCACGACGTAGAGGCTGTCGCCCGACTCGCCCTCGTTGAAGACCACTCGGCCGCGTGGCAGCGTCACCGTCTCGAGGGAGCTGGCCACCGGCTCGACGGACTCCTCCGACAGCCCCTGGAAGAGACCGGACTGGGCAAGTACCTCGTCCACGTGCACCTCTCGAACGTCCTCACGGGTGCGATGGCGACCCGCGTCCTCGGAGAGTCTAGGGCCTGTGGCCAGACTCACCGGTGCGGTGCGTCACCGGGGTGCCCACTCTGAGTGGTAGCCCCTGGCCGGAGGGTGGTCCTGAGGGACCGGATGTGAGATCTCGATCACCCTGACTGGCGGCTGTGCTCCGGGTGCTTGTGCTCCCAGTCGGTGAGCGCCGGCTCGGGTGAGCGGCGGGCGCGTCCGCGGCGGCGGTCCCGCCACCGGCTCATGGCCCGGCGGATGCCGGAGGTGGCGAGCGTGCCGACCTCGCCGGCGGTCGCGGAGTCGAGGAAGTCCTCGACCTCGCGCTGTGAGGTGGGGCGCCGCAGGGGCTCCTCCACCCGCTCCATGACCAGCAGGAACGCGATCAGCAGCGGAGGGAACAGGATGACGACGAGGGCGACCACGGGAACCTCCTCGGCGGCGTCTTCCGGGCTGGGCGGCCCGGGGGGAGAGACGACGTCCGTCGTTCGGTGGGGGACGTACCCAGCGCGGAGCCGGACCGTGCACCACCGACGAGTATGACCGGCAGTGGGCGTCGGTGCCGACGCCTACCCTGCAGTGCGTGTCCCAGTCCGCCGAGCCCGCCGGCACCTCGCCCTACGCGCGGCCGGTGCGCGCCCGCCGTCCCGGCCCGGTGGCCCGCCTCGGCGTGGGTGCCTTCGACCCCGCGGAGAGCCCGCTCGCCCGCACCCGGCGGGCCCGCCGGATGGCCCGCGAGCTGGCGGTCATCCACCCGGACGCGCACTGCGAACTGGACTTCACCACCCCGCTGGAGCTGCTGGTGGCCACCGTGCTGTCCGCGCAGACCACGGACAAGATGGTCAACAAGGTCACCCCGCGGCTGTTCGCCCGGTACCCGACCGCCGCCGACTACGCCGGCGCCGACCGCGCCGAGCTCGAGCAGATCCTCAAGCCCACCGGGTTCTTCCGGGCCAAGGCCAACTCGGTGATCGGGCTGGGGCAGGCGCTGGTCGAGCGGTTCGACGGGGAGGTCCCCGGCCGGCTGGCGGACCTGGTCACGCTGCCCGGCGTGGGGCGCAAGACCGCCAACGTGGTGCTGGGCAACGCCTTCGGCGTCCCGGGCCTCACCGTCGACACCCACTTCGGCCGGCTGGTGCGCCGGTTCGGCTGGACGGCGGAGGAGGACCCGGTCAAGGTCGAGGCGCAGATCGCCGAGATCATCCCGAAGAAGGAGTGGACGATCTTCTCCCACCGGGTGATCTTCCACGGCCGCCGCGTGTGCCACGCCAAGAAGCCCGCCTGCGGGGCGTGCGGGCTGGCCGCCTGGTGCCCGAGCTTCGGCATCGGGCCGCTCGACCCGGAGGCCGCGGCGAAGCTGGTGAGGTCCCCGGCCGCCTCGGACACCGAGTGAGCCGCCGCCCCCGGGCCCGCGCCGCCCTGCTGACCGGCGCCCTGGTGACCGGTGTCCCGGCGCTGCTCGCCGGCTGCACGTCCACCGCCGCCGGCGGGCCGGACGCCGCGCCGGCGAGCACGGCGGTCGCCGACGTCGACACCGGCCTCACCGCCTGCGCCGAGCAGCCCGACCAGCCCGCCGCGACCACCGACCTGTCCGGCATCGCGCTGCCCTGCTTCAGCGGCGGCACCCTGGACTTCGACCGCGCCCAGGGGACGCCCACGGTGGTGAACCTCTGGGCGAGCTGGTGCGGCCCGTGCCGCGAGGAGCTGCCGCTGGTCCAGCAGCTGGCCGACGCCGCCGGCGACCGGCTGCGGGTCGTCGGTGTGGCCAGCCAGGACGGCGTCCCGCAGTCGACCTCCTTCGCCGCGGACGCCGACGTGACCTTCCCGAGCGCCTTCGACGGCGACGGGACGGCGATGACCGCGCTCGGGTTCGCGGCGCTGCCCTACACCCTCTTCCTCGCCGCCGACGGGTCGATCGCCCACGTCGAGGTCGGTCAGGTGGAGTCGCTGGCGGAGTTCGAGCAGCTCGTCGGCGAGCACCTGGACGTGCAGCTGTGAGGCCCGCCGAGGAGCTCACCGGGCTCCCCGAGCACGTCCGGCGGCTGGTCGCCGCCGCGGCCGACCTGCCGCTGCAGCACCGGCACGGCCGGCCCTCGGCCAGCGCCCGCCGTTCGGCGGTGCTCATCCTGCTCGGTGAGGGCCCGGCCGGGCCGGACGTGCTGCTGATCGAGAAGTCGCCGCACCTGCGCAGCCACGCCGGCCAGCCCGCGTTCCCCGGCGGCGGCGCCGACCCCGGGGACGACTACCCGGTGGGCACCGCGCTGCGCGAGGCGGAGGAGGAGGCCGGCATCGACCCGGCGGGGGTCCGGGTGCTGGTCACGCTGCCCGAGCTGTTCCTCGGGCCGTCGGACAACCTGGTCGTGCCGGTCGTCGGCTGGTGGGACGACCCGCGCGACGTCACCGTCGGCGACCCCCGGGAGGTCGCCCGGGTGGCCCGGGTCCCGCTCGCCGAACTGGTCGAGCCGGCCAACAGGTTCCGCGTGCGGCACCCGTCGGGCTACGTGGGTCCGGCGTTCGGCGTGGCCGACATGGTCGTGTGGGGGTTCACCGCGGGCCTGCTCGACGCCGTCCTGGAGGCCGCCGGGCTCAACCGCCCGTGGGACCAGCGCGACGTCCGGCCGCTGGAGCTGCTGCCGGCCGGGCCGCTGGAGAGCACGCCGGACGACGAGCCGCTGGACGACGACCTGGCCGACCGCGCCGCGCCGACGGTGGCCGACGACGCCGGACAGCCAGGTACCGCGCGTACGGTTCCGGGGCGATGAGCGCAGCTCCCCCCGGGACCCGGTCCGGCCGGCCCCCGTCCGCGTCCCGCCGTGCCCGCCTCGGGGCGCTGGTCCTGCTGCTGGCGGTCCTGAGCGGCTGCACCAACCGGGAACCCACCTTGCCCGAGCCGACCCGCGCCACCGCCGCGGACGTCGGCACGGTCACCACCGACGACGCCGGCGTCCAGGAGGTCACCCTCGAGACCGGCGACGACTACGTCTTCACGCCGGCGACGTTCACCGTGGCGCCGGGGACGGTGCGCGTGACGGTCCGCAACATCGCCGAGCAGATGACCCACAACTTCGAGTTCAGCGAGGGGCAGGGGCCCGCCCCCATCGCCGAGCGCATCCCGGTGCTCGGCCCCGGCCAGAGCGAGACCATCGAGTTCACCGTGACGGCACCGGGGGACTACCAGTTCGAGTGCACCTTCCACCTCCGGCTCGGTCAGGTGGGCACGATGACGGTCACGGGCTGACCGGGCGATGTCCCTGGTGGACGTGGCGCTCATCGCGCTGGCCCTGCTGTTCGCCCTGTCCGGCTTCCGGCAAGGGCTGATCATCGCCGCGACGTCGTTCGTCGGCTTCTTCGGGGGCGCGGTGCTCGGCGCCCAGCTCTCCGGCCCGCTGGCCGACCAGCTCGCCGAGTCGTCGGTGACCCGGGTGTTCGTGGCCCTCGTCGTGGTGCTCGCCGGGGCCCTGCTGGGGCAGCTGGTCGCGGGGCTGGTCGGCCGGGCGGTGCGCCGGCGGGTCACCTGGGAGCCGGCCCGGATGGTCGACGCCGTGGCCGGGGCGGTGCTGTCCTCGGTCGCCGTCCTGCTCGTCGCGTGGATGGTGGCCACGCCGCTGGCCAGCTCGCCGTTCCCGGGGGTGTCCGGGCAGGTGCGGCAGTCGGCGCTGGTGCAGGCGGTCGACCATGCCGTCCCCGGCAAGGTGCGCACGCTGTACGACTCGCTGCGCGAGGCGATCGACCGGCGGGGCCTGCCCGACGTGCTGGACCCGCTGACGCCCACCCAGGCCCGCGAGGTCCCCGCGCCCGACCCGGCGCTGCAGGCCAGCCCGATCGTCGGCCGGGTGCAGGGATCGGTGGTGCAGATCCGCGGCATCGCCACCTCCTGCTCCCGGCAGATCGACGGGTCCGGCTTCGTCTACGCCCCGCAGCGGGTGATGACCAACGCGCACGTGCTGGCCGGCGTGGACGAGGCGGTGGTCACCGCCGAGGGCGAGACCTACGACGCCGTCCCGGTCTTCGTCGACGAGGCGACCGACGTCGCGGTGCTCGCCGTCCCCGGGTTGCCGCAGGTGCCGCTGACCTGGACACCGGCACCGGTCGACACCGGTGCCGACGCGATCGTCATGGGCTACCCCGGCGGTGGCGGGCTGTACGTCGGGCCGGCCCGGGTCCGTGACCGCGGGGAGATCAGCGGGCCCGACTTCCGGGCGACCGGGACCGTCGAGCGCGAGGTGTACGCCCTGCACGGGCAGGTGCGCGCCGGCAACTCGGGCGGTCCGCTGTTCGCCGCCGACGGCACCGTCCTCGGCGTGGTCTTCGCCTCTGCCATCGACGACCCGGACACCGGCTACGCGCTGACCCGGGCCGAGGTCGCCGTCGCGGCGGACACCGGGATCGGCGCCACCGCGCTGGTCGACACCGGCGCCTGCGAGTAAGCGGACCCCGCCGCAGCGGGTCCCTGCACGGGGGCCTTTCCAGTCCGTCACCTCGCCCAGGTGGTGATGGCGGTGGTGACCTCCTCGGCGGCCTCCTCGTGGGGGAAGTGGCCGATCCCCGCCAGCTCGCGCCACTCGTAGGCGCCGGCCACGTAGCGGCCCGAGCCCTGTGCGGTGCGCGGGAGGACGTACGGATCCGCGGCGCCGTGCAGCTGCAGGGTCGGCGCGGTGATCGGCGCGGCCATCCGCCGGGCGAAGCGGAGCCCGTCGGGGCGCAGCTGGGAGCGGCCCGCCCAGCGGTAGTACTCCATCGCGCCGTAGGCGGCCTGCGGGATCCGCGTGGCGGAGCGGTACCGCTGCACCGCCTCGGCGAAGTCGGCGGTGTGCACCCACGACGGCCCGGCCCACCGGCGCATGAGCTCGGCGACCGGGTCGTCGTCGGCGCGGGTGAGCCGGCGTTCGGGCAGCCGGGGGAGCTGGAAGCGGAGGGCGTGGGCCAGCGCCCGGCGCTGCCGGCGGTCCGCCATCGAGCTGCGCAGCTGGCGGGGGTGGGCGGTGCCGACGACCACCAGCCGGCGCACGCTGCGCGGGTGCAGCGCGGCCATCGTCCAGGCCACCAGACCGCCCCAGTCGGCGCCGACGACGACGGCGTCCTGCTCCCCGAGCGCGCGCACCACGGCGGCGGCGTCGGCGGCCGCGGTCGGCAGGTCGTAGCCGCGCGGCGGCTTGTCGCTCGCGCCGTAGCCCCGCAGGTCGGGGGCGACGACCCGGAGCCCGGCCGCGGCCAGGCCGGTCAGCTGCGACCGCCAGGCCCACCAGAACTCGGGGAACCCGTGCAGCAGCAGCACGAGCGGGCCCTCCCCGGCCTCGGCGGCGTGCAGGCGCACCCCGTTGGCCGAGACGTCCCGGTGGGTCCAGGGACCGGGCAGCAGGACGCTGGTGGCGTCGGGCGGTCCGTCCTCGGGGCTCGTCACCGGCGTCCGGGGGTCAGGTGAGGCGGGCGTGCGGGTCCTGCCGGACGACCTGGCCGTCGCGCACGGTGGGGAGGTCGCGCTTCCGCTGGCCGGGCTGCTCCCGGCGGACGACGTCGGGCAGGTCGTGCAGCGTCTCCAGCGTCCGCGCCGGCTTCTCGATCTTCTTGAGCATGCGCAGGCCGATCAGCCCGGCGACCCCGGCGATCAGCAGGAGCAGGAAGAAGACGATCAGGTAGGAGACCCAGCGGGCCAGGCCCAGCCAGGTCAGGAACTCGGCCAGCGCGATGAAGAAGAAGACCGCGGCGAAGGCGGCCATGACCCCGGCGACGGCGAACGAGCCGACGCTCACCCCCGCCCGCTTCGCCGAGCTGCCGATCTCGGCCTTCGCCAGCTCGATCTCCGACCGGATGAGGGTGGAGACGTCGGCCATCGCGCTCTGCGCGAGGGCACCGACGGAGGGTTCGGCGGAAGCGGCGGACGATCCCGCCAGCCGGTGCAGCGGTGCGCTGTGGGCCACGGATGGGCTCCTCCCTGGTCGGCGCAGGTCGGCGACCCGGCTCGGTGGACTGGGGATGATCGTGCCGCATGACGGCTCCGGCCGCCGATCCAGGACCACCCGGCGGAGGGACGCGCGGCGACGCTCGTGCTCTGAGTCGTCTGTGCACTCAGAGCACGAGCGTCGTGGAGGCGGTCCGAGGCGGCCCCCTCCAGGGCACCGCCCCGAGCTTGCGAGGGGTGGGGGGGAGGGGGTCCTTTCTCAGTCCTCCGACGACGCGGCCGGCAGGTTGGCGCTGATCAGGTCCATCACCGAGGAGTCGGTGAGCGTGGTGACGTCGCCGAGGTCGCGGTTCTCGGCCACGTCGCGCAGCAGGCGGCGCATGATCTTGCCCGAGCGGGTCTTCGGCAGCTCGGCGACCACCATGATCTGCCGGGGCGAGGCGATCGGGCCGATCTCCTTGCGGACGTGCTGCCGCAGCGCCTTGACCAGGTCCTCGCCGGAGTCGACGGCGTCCCCGCGGAGGATCACGAACGCGACGATGCCCTGCCCGGTGGTGGGGTCGGTGGCGCCCACCACCGCTGCCTCGGCGACGGTCGGGTGGCTGACCAGCGCCGACTCCACCTCGGTGGTGGAGATCCGGTGGCCGGAGACGTTCATGACGTCGTCGACCCGGCCGAGCAGCCAGATGTCGCCGTCCTCGTCGAGCTTGGCCCCGTCGCCGGCGAAGTAGATGCCCTGGCCGTAGCGCGACCAGTAGGTGTCCTTGTACCGCTCGTCGTCGCCCCAGATCGTGCGCAGCATCGACGGCCACGGGTCGGTCAGCACCAGGTACCCGGTGGCGCCGGGCTCGATCGGGTTGCCCTCCTCGTCGACCACCTTCACGCCGATGCCGGGGAACGGCCGCTGCGCCGAACCGGGCTTGAGCGTGGTCACGCCCGGCAGCGGGTTGACCATGTGGGCGCCGGTCTCGGTCTGCCACCAGGTGTCCACGACCGGGCAGCGACCGCCGCCGATGTTCTTGTGGTACCAGAGCCACGCCTCGGGGTTGATCGGCTCACCGACCGAGCCGAGCAGCCGCAGCGAGGAGAGGTCGAAGCCGGCCGGGACGTCCTCGCCCCACTTCATGAAGGTGCGGATCGTGGTCGGGGCGGTGTACAGGATCGTGACGCCGTACTCCTGCACGATCTCCCACCAGCGGCCGCGGTGCGGGGTCTCCGGGGTGCCCTCGTACATGACCGAGGTGGCCCGGTTGGAGAGCGGCCCGTAGACGATGTAGCTGTGGCCGGTGACCCAGCCGACGTCGGCCGCCGTCCAGAAGACGTCGGTGTCGGGCTTGATGTCGAAGCTCGCCCAGTGGGTGTAGCTGACCTGGGTCAGGTAGCCGCCCGAGGTGTGCAGGATGCCCTTGGGCTGCGCCGTCGTCCCGGACGTGTACATGATGTAGAGCGGGTGCTCGGCGTCGAACGCCTCCGCGGCGTGCTCGGTCGACTGGCGGTCCACGAGGTCGGACCACCAGACGTCGCGGCCCTCGGACATCTCGACGTCCTGCCCGGTGCGCCGGACGACGAGCACGGTGCGCACGCCCTCGGTCTTGGTGAGCGCCTCGTCGACGTTGGGCTTGAGCCCGCTGGGTGCGCCCCGCCGGTAGCCCCCGTCGGCGGTGATGACCACCTTGGCGTCGGCGTCGGTGATCCGGCTGGCCAGCGCGTCGGGGGAGAAGCCGCCGAAGACCACCATGTGGACCGCGCCGATCCGGGCGCAGGCCAGCATCGAGACGACGGCCTCGGGGATCATCGGCATGTACAGCGCCACCCGGTCCCCGGCCTGCACGCCGAGCTCCACCAGCGCGTTCGCCGCCTTGCAGACCTCGTCCTTGAGCTGGGCGTAGGTGATCGTGCGGGTGTCCCCGGGCTCACCGATCCAGTGGTAGGCCACCTGCTCGCCGTGCCCCGCGTCGACGTGCCGGTCCACGCAGTTGACCGCGACGTTCAGCTTCCCGCCGACGAACCACTTCGCGAACGGCGGGTTGCTCCAGTCCAGCGCCTGGTCCCACTCCTGCGCCCAGTCCAGCCGGCGGGCCTGCTCCTCCCAGAAGCCCACCCGGTCCGCGGCCGCACGCTCGTAGACGTCGGGACCCGCGTTCGCGGCCGCCGCGAACGCCTCCGGTGGCGGGAACCCGCCCTCGGGCAACTCGTGGGTCAGGCCCTGCGCCTGGGTGCCGGCCTCTGTATCGCTCATGCGCCACCTCCGCCGTCCGGGCGCCGCCCCCGAGGCGACACCGACTCGGTCCTGACCCTATGACCCCGGTCACGTCCGCGTCCCCTCCAGGCAGCGTGCGGTCTGCCGGCGGCCCCCGGCAGACTGGCCGGGTGGACGGCGCAGCGCGCGACGACGGCGCCGCGGCGGCGGTCGTGGCCCGGGTGCCCGGGGCGGCCGCGCTCGGGCTGCTGCCCCCGCCGGGTGCGGCTGCCGTCCCCGGCACCCTGCTCGCCGATCCGGGCTGGACGGCGGAGGTCCTGGCGGTCCGCGCCGTCCGGGCGGGCACCGGCGACCGGCGGGTGCTGGCGACCGTGTGGTGGTACTCGCTGTCCAGCGTGCTGCTGACCCCGGCGCTCGCCGGGCTGGTCACCGGCCGGCCGCTGTCGGGGCGCCTCGACGACACCGCCGTGCACCTGCGGGCGGGCGCCGCGCCGGTGGCCGCGACGGCGACCGCCGGCCGCGGCGACCTGGCCGGGGAGCTGCGCGGGACCCTCGCCGCCGTGGTCGCCGCGGTGGCCGGGGCCGGCGGCGTGCGGGAGCGACCGCTGTGGGCCGTCGCGACCGACTCGCTGGCCAACCGGCTGCTCGCGCTGGGCCGCGCGCTCGGGGACGTGCCCACCGCGGCCGCGCTGGCCGGGCCGCTCGCGGCGGCCGTGGGCGCGCCGCTGCCCGCGCCGCGGTACGAGGACGTCGCCGGGGCGCGGTTCACCCGCCGGGCCTCCTGCTGCCTGCTGTACCGGGTGCCGCACGAGGCGCTGTGCACCTCCTGCCCGCGCCGCCACCCGGCCGAGCGGCGGGTCCTGCTCGAGGACACCGCCGCCCGGCTCCGGGCCTGAGGGTCCAGCCGCAGATCGCGGCGTCGACGGCGTCCTCGACCTGCACGTACTGCTCGAGCGAGGTGGGGGTGGCGGTCACCGCGACCACCGCGCCGCGGCCGTCGGCGGTCACCGCGTTGCGGGTCGAGTAGCCGGGGATGTCGTCCCCGTGGCCCCAGGCCACGACCCCGCAGCTCAGCGTGGTGGCCAGCGGTCGCCGGGCGCGGCGGCGAAGTACCCGTGCGGGTGCTCCCCGCGCAGCGACACCTCGCCCTCGGCCGGCCAGTACGTGCCGGCCAGCTCCAGCGGCTCGACCACCCGGCGGGTGACCTCCTCGCCGACCGGCCGGCCGGTGACCTCCTGCACCAGCAGGCCGGCGACCACGTAGTTGGTGTTGCTGTCCTGCCACGCCGTGCCGGGCGCGAACACCGCGGGCCGGCTCAGCGCGACGGCCAGGAGCTGGTGCGGTTCGACGAAGCGGTGCGGGGCGCCGTCGACCAGGTCCGGGACGAGCTGGTCGACGTACTCGGGCAGGCCGCTGGTGTGCTGCAGCAGCTGGCGGACGGTGATCGCGTGGCCATCGATGCCCTCTCCGCGGAGCAGCCCGGGCAGGTACGTCTCGACCGGGGAGTCGAGCTGCACCCGGCCCTCGCCCACCAGCTGCAGGACGACGGCGGACACGAACGTCTTGGTGTTGCTGGCGATCCGCACCTCGCCGTCGACCGGGACGGGGGCGCGGGTGGCCAGGTCGCCGACGCCGGCGGTCAGGTCGTGCACCTCGCCGTCGGCCCCGCGCACCGCGGCCAGCGCGCCGGGGAACCCGCCGGGGCCGGTCAGCCGGTCGAGGTCGGCCTGCAACGCGGACGCGGAGGGCGGCGCGTCCTCCGGGGGCGCGGCGGAAGCGGCCGCGGGGGCGAGCAGGCCGATGCCGAGCGCGGCGCACAGCGCGGTGGTGCCGGCGGCGCGGGCCAGCCGGCGGGACGACGAGGAGCGGGGGTGCGGACCGGTCACGGGACTCCCGGGGTCGGGTGGTCCGGCCGCTCGAGCCTCGCCACCCGCTCGCCCGAGGACCATCCCGCTGCCCGGCCGACCCGGGTTCCAGCTGGCCGGAACCCGGCAGGTCGCACGCCCCGAGGAGGTGGGCGTCAGACCGCGTCGAGCTCCGCGGCCCGGATCCGCCGGCTCGGCGTCGGCTCGCCGGCGAGCAGGGCCTTGAGGAACGGCGGGTCCGGCTCGTCGCCGAAGGCCGCCCGGGCGACCTCGACCGGCGGGTGCCCCGCCGCGGCGAGGACGGTGCGCCCGGCGGCCTCCATCGCCTGCCGCTCCCAGCGGATCGTCCACGCGCCGATCGGATAGGCCAGCAGCACGGTGATCCACAGCCACGGCACGGCCGACGCGAGCGCGAACAGCAGGACCACGTACACCACGAGCAGGACGACCAGGCCGATGCCGCCCAGCCGGTGGCGCCGCGCCGGCTCCGGCGATACCCAGCGCCCCAGGCAGGCCGCGAGGTGCCAGAACTGCCGCGCCGGGCCGGCGGTCAGCAGCGACCGCGGCACGGACACGACCCGCTCGCCGTCGGCCTCGCGGGACTGGGGCAGCCGCTCCTGCCCCCGCGGCTGGTCGACCACCAGCCGCGGGACCGGCAGTCCCGACGCCTCGGTCAGCAGGCGCAGCCGGTCCTCGAGCGTCGCGGCCGCGGGTTCGTCGTGGGTGCTCATCCCCTGCAGCATGACGGGTGGTCAGGGCAGGAAGAGCATCGCGTCGCCGAACTCGTGCCACAGGTAGCCGCCGCGCACCGCCTCCGCGTAGGCGCGCTCGACCAGGCCGGCCCCGGCCACCGCCTCGAGCAGCTCCAGGTGGCTCGCCTCGGGGGCGTGCAGCCCGGTGACCAGGCCGGTGACCACCCGGGCCGGGCGCTCGGCGCCGAGCACGAGGTCGGTCCAGCCGGCGGCCGGGCGGGTCCCGCCGTCCTCGCCGGTGGCGCTCTCCAGCGCCCGGGTGACCGTGGTGCCCACCGCGACCACCCGGCCGCCCGCGCGGCGGGTCGTGCCCACCAGCCGGGCGGTGACCTCGGGGACGGCGAACCGCTCCGGGGCCGGCGGCTCGTGCGCCTCCGGGCTGCTGACCCCGGTGTGCAGGGTCAGCGGCGCCACGACGACGCCGCGGGCCACCAGCCGGACCAGCAGCCGCTCGCTGAAGGGGCGGCCGGCGCTGGCCATCTCGGCGCTGCCGAGCTCGGTGGCGTAGACGTTCTGGTAGGCCTGCAGGGGGACGTCGCCGGTCACGTACCCGTAGCGGACCGGCCGGCCGTGCCGGGCGAGGAACGCCGCGGCCGGCGTCCGGGGCGTGACCTCCGCCCGCCACAGCCGCCCCGGGCGGGCCGGGTCCGGGAACCCGGCCCGCAGCGTCAGCCGGTGCCCGCCGGGCAGGCCCAGGGCGGCGCCGGGCTCGCCGCCGAGGTCGGGCCCGGAGTTGTCCGGCCGGCGCACCTCGACGACCCAGCCGCCGTCGTCCAGCTCGGTCGAGACGTGCAGCGGCACGACGACGCCGTCGGCCCGCCGGGCGTCCAGCCGCGCGGGCAGCGTGCCGGAGGTGTTGACCACGACGAGGTCGCCGGGCCGGAGCAGCAGCGGGAGGTCGCGGAACAGCGTGTGCCGGACCTCGCCGGGGGAGACCGCCATGAGGCGCACCTCGTCCCGGCTGCGGCCGGACCACTCGGCCGGCGCGGTCGCCTCCCGGTCCGGGGGGAGGGTGAACCGCGGGGTCATCGGGCCGCTCCGGCCGGCGCGAGTGGGAGGACCTCCCTGCCCCCCACCGCTCGCGAGCTCGCGGCGGGCCCCTGCAGGGAGGCCGCCCGGTATCGATCGCTGGGCAGCCGCTCCTCGACCAGCCGGAGGAGGGCGGGGACGACGGTCTCCGGAGCCGGCCGGTCGCTGACGTCCTCGCCGGGGAACGCGGCCTGCTGCATGTCGGTGGCCATGTCGCCGGGATCGACCGCCCACACCCGCAGGTCCGGGTGCTCGGCGGCCAGGACGGCGGCGAGGTGGTCGAGGGCGGCCTTGCTGCTGCCGTAGCCGCCCCAGCCGGGATACGCCTCGACGGCGGCGTCGGAGCTGACCGCCAGCACGCGGCCGCCGGCCCGGGTGAGAGCCGGGAGCAGCAGCTGGGTCAGCCCGAGCGGGGCCACCACGTTGACCTGCAGCACGCGGGTGAACGCGTCGAGGGGGAGGTCGGCGAGCGGTGGGAGGGGGCTGGGCCCGAGGTCGCTGGCGTTGTGCACCAGCAGGTCCAGCCGGTCGCCCACGGCGTCCGCGAGGGCGGCCCGGTGGGCGGGGTCGGCGACGTCGCCGGGCAGCGCGGTGACCAGGTCGGACGAGGGGAGGCCGGTGACGGCGGCGGCCAGCCGGTCGCCGTCCCGGGCGTCGAGGACGAGGCGCCACCCGCGGGCGGCGAGCTCGGTGGCGAGGGCGCGGCCGAGGCCGCGGGAGGCACCGGTGACGAGTGCGGTGGAGGTCTGCATGGGGCTAGGCTCGGACGTGAAGTCGACTTGAGGTCAAGGGGGTCGGCCGTGGAGCTGCTGACGATCGGTCAGGTGTCCGCGCGCTCCGGCGTGGCGCCCTCGGCGCTGCGCTACTACGAGCAGCAGGGGCTGGTCACGGCCACCCGCACCAGCGGCGGGGCCCGGCGGTTCCCCCGCAGCGTGCTCCGCCGGCTGGCGTTCGTGCGCGCCGCGCAGAACGTCGGGCTGTCGCTCACCGAGATCCGCGCCGCGCTGGACACGCTCCCCGGGGAGCGGCCACCCACGGCGGCGGACTGGGCCCGGCTCTCCCGCGGCTGGCGCGACCGGCTCGACGCGCAGATCGCCGCGCTCACCCAGCTCCGCGACGGCCTGGACTCCTGCATCGGCTGCGGGTGCCTGTCGCTGGACCGGTGCGCGCTGTCCAACCCGGGGGACGTCGCGAGCCGGGAGGGCTCCGGCGCCCGGTGGCTGTCCCCGCTGCTGCGCCGGGTCCCGCCCACCTCGAACGCGGGCTGAGCGGCCTCAGCCGCGCGGCAGCCGCGCGGCGATCGCCGCGCGCAGCTCGTCGAGGCCCTCGCCGGTCCGGGCCGAGACCGGCACCGCGCCGGGGTGGGCTCGGCGCAGCGCGGCCAGGCACTCCGGCGGCGCGGCGTCGACCTTGTTGAGCGCCAGCAGCTCGGGGTGGCCCTGCACGCCGAGCTCGCCGAGCACCCCGCGCACCGTGGCCACCTGGGCCGCCGCGTCGGGCGCGGAGGCGTCGACGACGTGCAGCACCAGGTCGGCGTCGACGACCTCCTCCAGCGTGGGCCGGAACGCGTCGACGAGCTCGTGCGGCAGGCGCCGGACCAGGCCCACCGTGTCGGTGACCGTCACCGTCCGGTCGTCGGGGAGCCGGGTGCGCCGCAGGGTCGGGTCGACGGTGGCGAACAGCGCCTCCCCGACCGGGACGTCGGCACCGGTCAGCCGGTTGAGCAGCGCGGACTTGCCGGCGTTGGTGTACCCGGTCAGCGCGACCGAGGGGACCCGCGAGCGGCGGCGGCCGAACCGGGACCGCTGCCGGCGCCGGCCGGTGTCGGCGACCTGCCGGCGCAGCAGCGCCATGCGCCGGCGCAGGTGCCGGAGCTGGGTCTCCAGGCGCTGCTCACCGGTGGCGCGGGCGGTGCCCTGGCCGCGCAACCGCGGCAGCTCGTAGGCGAGCTGCGCGAGCTCCACCTGCGCCCGGCCCTCACGGCTGCGGGCGTGCTGGGCGAAGATGTCCAGGATCAGCGCCACCCGGTCCACCACCCGGGCACCGATCCGGTCCTCGAGGTTGCGCGCCTGGTCGGGGCTCAGCTCGCCGTCCGCGATGACCATCGCGGCGTCCCGGTCGCGCACCAGGTCGGCCAGCCGGTCCACCTCACCGGCGCCGAGGTACGTCGCGGGGTCGGGCGCGTCCTGGGGCCGGGTGATCCGGCCGACGACGGCCACCCCGTCGGTCTCGGCCAGCCGCTCCAGCTCGTCCAGGCCACCGGGCCCGCTCGCGTCGGCGTCCAGGCCGAGCAGGACGGCGCGCGCCGGGTCCTCCCCGTCCTGCCGGGCCGCCGGGGAGCCGGTGTCCGGCAGGCCGGCGCCGCCGGAGCGGACGAGCCACGAACCGGGCATCACTGCCCCCTCTGCGCCGGCGGACCGGGGAGGCGGCTGTGCTCACCGTCGCCCGGGTGGCATCAGCGTCGCCGTGGGGAGCCCGGGGCGCCACCCGAGGGCTCAGGCCGAGGCGGAACCCGGTGGCCGGCGGTGCTGGTCGGCGACGCGGGGGAAGGGGGTGGTGGAGAAGACCGCCTCCACCGGGACGCCGAAGAACGTCGCGATCCGCAGCGCGAGGTGCAGGCTCGGGTTGTACTCGCCGCGCTCCAGGTAGCCGACCGTCTGGTAGTGGACCCCCAGGGCGTCGGCCAGCTCCCGCCGGGTCACGCCCTGCTCGGCGCGGAGCACCGCGATCCGGTTGTGGACGCCGTCGGTCACCTCACCCACTGCAGCGCCGCCTCCCGCGCGGCCTGCACCTGGGAACCCGATTGCCGCCGGGCCATCCGGCGCAGCACCCGCGGCGCGACGAGGCAGCCCACCACGCCCCACGCGACGAGCACCAGCACGGCGGTCCCCGGCCGCCAGACCCCGCCGAGCTCGGCCGCAGCCGCCGCGTCGGGCAGGAACGCCCAGCGCAGGCCGTGGCCCAGCCAGTAGACCGGGAAGACCTGCGCCACCGCCTGCAGCCAGCCCCACAGCGCCTGCACCGGCGCCACGATCCCGGAGATGCCCACGAGGACCAGCACCGGGAGCATCCCCCAGGTGCCCATCTTCTGGACGCCGGGCACGACCGCGCCGAGGACCATCCCCCAGGGCAGCGTCGCGAGCAGGCCCAGCAGGACCAGCCCCAGCACGGTCGCCCAGCCGGCCGCCCCGCGGTGCATCAGGTCGTCGAACAGCAACAGCGCGGGGAGGAGCACGACCAGCAGGGCCGGCGCGAGGGACAGCGACTGGAGGGTCAGCTGGCCGGTGACGTAGCCGGGCATCCCGTGCGGGAGTGCCTTGTGGCGGAGCAGCGTGCCGTCCTCCCGCTCCATCGCGAGCGCGTACGCCGGCCCGATGACCACGCCGAAGGTGAGGAAGCCGCCGAGGATGCTGGGCAGCGCGAAGCTCGGGTACAGCAGGCCGCTGTCCCCGACCTCGTCGTTCCGGTTGAACCACAGCCAGGCCACCGTGACCAGCCCGGTGAACAGGTAGAAGCCCTGGTCCTGCGGGCTGCGCAGGCTCTGCGCGAACTCGGCCCAGCCACGCCGCAGGCCCTGCCGGAACGCGTTCCGGGTGGGGTTCACCGGGTCACCTCCGCGAGCTCGGCCGGGCGGGCTGCGGACTCGAACCGCTGGACCATCGCCAGGTAGGTGTCCTCCAGGCCGGCCCGCCGCACCTCCAGGTCGGTGAGCTCCTCGCCGTGCTGGGCCAGCAGCTGCCGGACGAAGGGCACCGGCTCGGCGGTCGGGTGCACGAACACCTCGCCGTCGCAGGTCCAGCGCACCTCGGCGCGCCCGGCGACCTCACGGGCCAGCGCGTCGGGACTGCCGTCGGCGACGATCCGGCCGTCGGTGAGGATCAGGATGCGGTCGGCCAGCCGCTCGGCCTCGGCGAGGTCGTGCGTGGTGAGCAGGATGGTGGTGCCCTCCAGGTCCGACAGCCGGTGCACCAGGTCGTGGAAGTCCCGGCGGGCCTGCGGGTCGAAGCCGGCGGTGGGCTCGTCGAGGAACAGCAGCTCCGGGCGGCCGACGATGCCCACGGCGACGTCGAGGCGCCGCCGCTGCCCACCGGAGAGCGTCGCGATCCTGCGGTCGGCGCCGTCGGCCAGGCCGACGGTGTCCAGCAGCCACTCCACGTCGTAGGGGCGCGGGTGGTCGGCCGTCGCGTACGGCACGTAGTAGCCGCCCAGGTAGCCGAGCAGGCGGCGGGGGGTCCACCGCGGGTGGTCCCGCCAGGACTGGAGCACCACGCCGACCCGGGCCCGCCAGGCGTCGTCGCCGGTGGCCGGGTCGGCGCCCAGCACCCGGACGGTGCCGGCGGAGGGCAGCCGGAAGCCCTCCAGCACCTCGATCGTCGTCGTCTTGCCGGCGCCGTTGGGCCCGAGCAGGCAGACGACCTCACCGGGGTGGACGTCGAAGTGGACCCCGGTGAGGACCTCGTGCGTCCCGTAGCTCATCCGCAGGTCGCGGACGGCGACCACCGGCTCGGTGGACGGGGGGATCGTCGGCATCGGGCACTCCTGTCGCCGCGGCGGGGACGCCCGACATAGTAGGAGTGCTACATCCCGTAGCACCAGTGCTGTCAGCCCGGCCGCAACACCCGGAAGCGGAGGCTGGTCCGTGCGCCCATGTCGACGACGCCCAGCTTCTCCAGCGCGAGGCGGGGAGCGCGCTCGAACAACCGCAGGCCGTCACCGAGCAGCACCGGCATCACGTCGACCCACAGCTCGTCGACCAGGCCCGCGGCGAGCAGCTGCTGGTTCAGGTCGGCGCCGCCGATCACGGTGACCGCCCGGTCGCCGGCCAGCTCGGCGGCCCGGGCCACGGCCGCCTCCACGCCCGCGGTGACGAAGCTGAAGAAGAGCCGGTCGTTCCGCTTCGGCTCCACCGCCGGCGGGTCGTGCGTGAGCACGACGATCGGCACCTGGAACTCGTAGCCGTCCGCGTAGCCGTCCGGGTCCTCGGCGCCGTCGAAGGTGGTGCGGCCCATGAGCGCCGCGCCGGTCACCTCCCGGACCTCGTCCAGGTACGGCCCGTCCAGCTCCTCGAAGTCCGAGTACAGCATCCCGTGGTCCCCCCGCTCGTCGGCGATGAAGCCGTCCAGCGAGATCGTCATCCCGGCGATCACCTTCGCCACGGGTCCTCCTGCGGTCCGCACCCCGGCGGGGCGTCTGGAGCAGGGACCGGCCGGGGGAGCCGGAGTCATCGGTGGGTCAGCGCGCGGCGCCCAGGGAGACGACGTCCCCGACCACCCAGACCGCCGGCGGGCGGACGCCCTCGTCGGCGATCGTCCGGGGCAGCTCGGCGAGCGTGGTGCGCAGCGTGCGCTGGGTGGGCATCGCCCCGTCGGTGACCACGGCGACCGGCGTCCGCGGGTCCCGGCCGTGCTCGACCAGGGACGCGGCGATCGCGGCGGCGGTGTCGACCCCCATGAGCACCACGACGGTCCCGCGCAGCCGGCCGAGCGCCGCCCAGTCCACCAGCGACTGCGGGTGCCCCGGTGGCACGTGCCCGGACACGACGACGAACTCGTGGGTCATCCCGCGGTGGGTGACCGGGATGCCGGCCAGCCCGGGGACGCCGATCGCGCTGGTCACGCCGGGCACCACCTCGACCGGGACGCCGGCGGCCGCGCAGGCCTCGACCTCCTCCCAGCCGCGGCCGAAGACGAACGGGTCACCGCCCTTGAGCCGCACCACCCGGCGCCCGGCCTGCGCGTGCGCGACCAGCAGCTCGTTGATCTGCTCCTGCGCCATCGACCGGCCGCGCGGCAGCTTGGAGGCGTCGATGACCTCCACCCCGGCCGGGAGCGAGGCCAGCAGCGCCTGCGGGGCGAGGTGGTCGGCGACGACGACGTCGGCGGTGGCGACCGCCTGCCGGCCGCGGACGGTGACCAGCCCGGGGTCGCCCGGGCCGCCGCCGACGAGCACGACGCTGCCCGGCGCGTCGGCCGGGGCGCGGGAGGTCCGGTCGGCGATCGAGCCGTCGGTCAGCCCGGCGAGCACCGCGTCCCGGACGCCGACCGCCCGCTGCGGGTCGCCACCGCCGTGCACGCCCACCACGAGGTCGCCCTGGCGGCCGACGGCGGGGGTCCACACGCTGGAGGCGGCGCGGTCGTCGGCGCGCGCGCAGAACACCCGGGACCGCTCGGCCTCGGCGGCGACCGAGGCGTTGACCGCCGGGTCGTCGGTGGCGGCGACGGCGTACCAGGCGCCGGCCAGGTCCCCGTCGGCGTATCGGCGGGCGTGCCAGGTGACCGCGCGCGGGCCGACCAGCGCCTCCAGGGCCGGGGTCACCTGGGGGCTGACCACGGTGATGTCGGCGCCGGCCTCGAGCAGGCCGGCGACCCGCCGGTGGGCGACCTGGCCGCCGCCCACGACGACGACCCGGCGCCCGGAGAGCCGCAGGCCGACCGGGTAGACGGCTGCCGAGCGGGGGTCGGGCGGGGTCATCAGCTCTTTCCTGGTGCACCGGCCGGCGCGGTGCCGGACCGGTCAAGGATCGCAGCCAGGTCCGCGGCGAACGCACGGGAGGTCGCCGGGTCCCGGACGGCGACGCGCAGGTGGTCCGCGGTCAGGCCGGGGAAGGTGTCGCCGCGGCGCACCGCCCAGCCCGCCGCGCGCAGCCGCTCCCGGACCTGCGCCCCGCCGGGGACCCGGAGCAGCACGAACGACGACCGGGGCTCGCCGACCACCGCCACCTGTGCCGGCAGGGCGTCGAGCAGCGCGGCCCGGTGCCCGGCCAGCTCCCGGGCCCAGGTCTCCGCCTCGGCCCGCGCGGCGGGGGAGGTGCAGGCGGCCAGCGCGGCCAGGGCGGGGGTGGACACCGGCCAGTGCGGCTGCCGGGCGGCGAGCCGGGCGACCAGGTCGGCCGGGCCGAGGGCGTAGCCGACCCGCAGCCCGGCCAGCCCCCAGGTCTTGGTGAGGCTGCGCACCACGAGCAGGCCCGGGAGGTCCCGCCGTCCGGCCAGCGACTCCGGCTCGCCCGGCACGGTGTCGGCGAACGCCTCGTCGACCAGCAGCACCCGGCCCGGGCGGGCGAGGGCGGCGACGTCCGCCGCGGGGTGCAGCACCGAGGTGGGGTTGGTCGGGTTGCCGAGCACGACCAGGTCGGCGTCGTCCGGCACGCTGCGCAGCCGGTACCCGGGCGGAGCCAGCGGCAGCCGCTCCACCGGGTGGCCGGCGGCGCGCAGCGCGGCCTCCGGCTCGGTGAACGACGGGTGGACGACGACCGCGCGGCGCGGGGTGAGCGCCCGGGCGACGAGGGTGAACGTCTCCGCGGCGCCGGCGGTGAGCAGCACCTCGTCGGTCGGGCGCCCGTGCGCCGCGGCGACCGCGGCCCGGGCGGAGCGGTCGTCGGGGTAGGCGGCGCTGTCGTCCAGCGCCCGGTGCAGCACCGCGCGGAGCCAGTCCGGCGGTGCGCCGGCGCGGACGTTCACCGCGAGGTCGGTGAGGCCGGGCGCTACCTCGGCGTCCCCGTGGTGCCGGAGGTCGACGTGCCGGGCCAGGGCCACGGTGACCCGGCCGACGGCCGTCTTGCCCACGAGGAGCTCCCCGCCGCCGAGCAGGGCCGCCGCCTCGGCCACCGAGGGCGTGCCCACCGCGGCGGCGACCAGGCCCGAGGGGGTGGGGACGGCGACCGCGGCCAGCGTCGCCGCGGGGTGCCCGGTCAGCTGCCAGCCGCGCTGCCGGGCGGCCGCCCGCAGCCCCGCCTCGGCGGCCCGCGCGTCGAGGGTGGCCAGGGTGACGCCGTCCGCCCCGGCCGGCAGGACGGCGTCGACCGCGGCCAGCACCTCGTCGGCGGCCACCCCGCGGCAGGCGCCGACGCCCACCGTGATCACGCCCGGACCTCGCGTGAGTCGGGCAGCGCGGCCAGCAGGGCGTCGGCGTCACGGGGGAGCGCGCCGCCGGGCAGCAGGCCCAGCTCGCGCAGCCGCGCGCCGACGGTCAGCGCCCAGGGCCGGTCCAGCCGGGCGCCGGCGAGGAGCGCGTCGTCCCCGAGGACGACGTCCGGCGCGCCCTGCACCACCCGCCCGCCGACGACGACGGCGACCTCGTCGGCCCAGCGCAGGGCCAGGTCGACGTCGTGGGTGCTCATGACCACCGTGGAGTCGGCCTCCTGCAGCCGGGCGAGCGCGGCCAGCGCCTCGCCGACCGCGGTCGGGTCGAGCCCGGCGGTGGGCTCGTCGAGCAGCAGCACGCAGGGGCGCATCGCGACCGCGCCGGCGATCGCCACCCGCTTGCGCTCGCCGTAGGACAGCTGGTGGGTGGGGCGGCCGGCCAGCGGCGCGACGCCGAGCAGGTCGAGGGCCTCGGCGACCCGGGCCCGCACCTCGTCGTCGGGCAGGCCGAGGTTCACCGGGCCGAACGAGACGTCCTGGGCCACCGAGGCGCTGAACAGCTGGTCGTCGGGGTCCTGCAGGACCAGCTGCACCTCCTGCCGGTGCGCCCGCAGGCCGGCCCGGGTGTGCCGCAGCTCCCCGCCGTCCAGGGTCACCCGCCCGCGCGCCGGCCGCAGCGCCCCGGACAGGCAGCGCAGCAGCGTGGTCTTGCCCGAGCCGTTCGCGCCGAGCACCGCCAGCCGCCGTCCGGCCGGGACGGTGAGGGACGCGCCGTCCAGCACGGGCGCGCCGCGGTCGTAGCCGACCACCAGGCCCTCGGCGGCGAGCGTGAGGTGGCTCATCCCGCCGTCACCCCGACCGTGACGAGCACGGCCAGGCCCGCGACCGTCGCGGCGACGAACCGGCGGGACGACGGCCGTGCCTCCGGCAGCACCCGCAGCCCGACGTCCATGCCGCGGCCGGCCAGCCCGTCCTGCAGCCGCCGGGCGCGGTCCCAGGAGCGGGTGAGCACGGCGGCGGTCAGCGCCCCGGCCGACCGGTAGGAGCCGCGGACGGAGGCGTAGCCCATCCGGGCGGCCTGCGCCTCCCGGATGGTGGTCAGGCTGGTGAGCAGCACGAACAGCAGCCGGTAGGTCACCGAGGCGACCTCCACCACGGCCGCCGGCACCCGCAGCCGCTGCAGGGCCGGGAGCAGGTCGGACAGCGGGGTGGTGGTGGCCAGCAGCAGCACCGCCGCGCTGCCGGCCAGCGCGTGGCCGACCAGGCCGCCGGCGCGGGCCGCGGCGTCCGGGGCCCAGCCGATCCCGTCCCCGCCCACCTCGACCACCGCGGTCGCCGCGCCGACCAGGATGAACGCGAGCGGCAGACGGACGGCGCGGCCGAAGGTGCGCGCGGGGACCCGGGCCGGGCCCAGCGCCAGCAGCACCGCGGTCAGCCCGACCAGCACGCTGCCCGGCCAGGCGGGCAGCACCAGGGCGCAGACGACCAGCCCGAGGCTCAGCAGCAGCTTGTCGGCCGGCGACCGGACCCGCCACGCGCTGGCCCACGCGGCGTCGTCGATCGCCAGGCCGGTCACGGCTGGTCCGGGGCTTGCTGCCTGGCCACGTGGCGCCCGCGCAGGCGGCCCAGCACGTAGCCGAGCACGCCGCCGCCCACGGCCGCCTGCAGCGCGAACAGGCCCGACTCGATCTCGCTGGAGCCCGGTGAGAACACCGACTCGAACCACGGCCGGTACCCGGAGTCCTCGATCAGCTCGGTCGCCCGGCTGTCGGTGCCGGCGTACTCGCTCTCCCCGCCGAGCAGCAGCGGGACGGCGAAGAGCGCGACGACGAGGAGGACGAGCAGCGCGGTGACCAGGTGCCGCCTCATCGCCGCCCCTCCCGCTCCCCGACCGGACTTCGGGGCGGTGATGGCCCCTCGGGGCGAGGGGGCAGCACGCCGAGCCGCTCGAGCTCCGGGCGGGCGCTGGTGGTGAGCACCCGGAACAGCAGGACGCCGAGCAGCCCCTCGCCGATCGCCAACGGCACCTGGGTGACCGCGAAGACCCCGAGGAACTTCCCCGCCGCCCCGGCGAACCCGCTCTCCGCATCGGGGAACGCCAGCGCCAGCTGCAGCGCCGTGGTGACGTACGTGGCCAGGTCCGCCACGGCCATGCCGGCGAACACCCCGCCCAGCAGCCCGCTCCCGAGCCGGCGGGTCAGCCGGTACGCGGCGTAGCCGGTCCAGGGGCCCACCACCGCCATGGAGAAGGCGTTCGCGCCCAGCGTGGTCAGCCCGCCGTGGGCCAGCAGCAGCGCCTGGAACAGCAGCACGACGGTGCCCAGCAGCGCCATCACCGGTGGCCGGAACAGGATCGCGCCGGCCCCCGTGCCCGTGGGGTGGCTGGAGCTGCCGGTGACCGAGGGCAGCTTGATCGCGCTGAGCACGAAGGTGAAGGCCCCGGCGGCGCCCAGCAGGAGGGTCGACTCCGGGTGCTCGCGGACCTCCTTCACCACCGCGCGGGCGCCGTGGACCACGAACGGGGCGGCGGCGACGGTCCAGCCGATGGCGTGCGCCGGCGGCAGGAACCCCTCAGCGATGTGCACCGGCGGCCACCTCCGCCCGGACAGCGGCGGCCACGAAGCGGGACGCCATCGCCGGCGACCCGGCCCAGTGCAGGTGCAGGTACGACGCGTGGACGTTCGGTGTCACGAAACCCTCCGGTCCGTCGGCGCTCCACTGCCAGGCCGGGGTGGCCCCGGCGGCGGGGGAGGCGGTGGTGCGGTGGAACTCGTGCCCGCGGACCCGGGTGCCGGCGGGGGCGAGGACGCTGTCCGACAGCGCGACGGCGGCCCGGTAGCCCAGGGTGAGCCGCGGGTGCATCGCCGTCGTCGTGGGCAGGACGCCGCACATCGGCTCGCCGTCCAGCTCCCGGGACAGGTACAGCAGGCCGGCGCACTCGGCGGCGACCGGGCCGCCGGCGCCGGCCAGCCGGGCGATCGCCGACCGCAGTCCGACGTTGGCGGCCAGCGCGCCGACGTGCACCTCGGGGAAGCCACCGCCGACCACCAGGGCGGTGGTGCCGGCCGGCAGGGCGTCGTCCCGCAGCGGGTCGACGGTGCGGACGTCGGCGCCCGCCGCGGCCAGCAGCTCGGTGGTCTCCGGGTAGCCGAAGGTGAACGCGGGACCACCGGCGACGGCGACCACCGGCCGGCCCTCGACCTGGGTCACCTCGGCCACCGGGTCCCAGGGCTCGCCGCCGAGGTCGGGCGCCGTGCGGGCCAGCCGGAGGACGGCGTCCAGGTCGATCGAGGACCCGACCACCGCGCCCAGCGCCCGCACCGTCCGCACCGCCTCGGCGGAGCGTTCCGCGGCGGGCACCAGGCCCAGGTGCCGGGACGGCGTGTGCAGCTCCTCGATCCGCCGCACCGCGCCGAGCACCGGGACGCCGGCCGCGCCGAGCGCCTCGCGCAGGATCGTCTCGTGCCGGTCGGTGCCGACCCGGTTGAGCACCACCCCGCCGATCCGCACCGACGGGTCGAAGGTGGCGAAGCCGTGCACCAGCGCGGCCACGCTGCGGGCCTGCGCCGCCGCGTCGACCACGAGCACCACGGGGGCCTGCAGGTGCGCGGCGAGCTGGGCGGTGGAGCCGTACCCCGGCTCGACGCTGGGGTGCGCGGCCCCGTCGAAGAGGCCCATCACGCCCTCGACGACGGCGACGTCGGCGCCGCGGGCCCCGTGCAGGAACAGCGGGGTGATCCGGTCGTCGCCGACCAGCCACGGGTCGAGGTTGCGCCCGGGCCGGCCGGCGGCGAGCGCGTGGTAGCCGGGGTCGATGTAGTCGGGGCCGACCTTGTGCGGGCTCACCCGCAGGCCGCGGGCGGTGAGGGCGGCGATCAGGCCGGTGGCGATCGAGGTCTTGCCGGCACCGGAGGACGGCGCGGCGAGCACGATCCGCGGGATCCTCATCGCCCGGCCCCGGATCCGGCCACGATCGCGACTTCGCCACCTCGAGTGGCCATGTCGGCCAACATGGCCGGGAAAGGGGTCACCACTCGATCCCCCGCTGGCCCTTCTGCCCGGCGTCCATCGGGTGCTTGACCTTGGTCATCTCCACGACCAGGTCCGCGGCCTCGACGAGCGCGGGGTGGGCGTCGCGCCCGGTGATCACCACGTGCTGGCTGCCCGGCCGGTCGACCAGCGTCCGCACCACGTCGTCCGCGTCCACCCAGCCCCACGTCAGGGGGTAGGTGAACTCGTCGAGCACGTAGAAGCGGTGCGCCTCGGCGGCGAGGTCGCGCTTGATCTGCGCCCAGCCCTCGGCGGCGTCGGCGGCGTGGTCGACCTCGGTGCCCTGCCGGCGCGACCAGCTCCAGCCCGAGCCCATCTTGTGCCAGACCACCGGGCCGCCCTCGCCGGTCTCGGCGTGCAGCCGGCCCAGCGCGGTCAGCGCGTTCTCCTCGCCGACCTTCCACTTGGCGCTCTTGACGAACTGGTAGACCGCCACCGACCAGCCCTGGTTCCACGCCCGCAGCGCCATGCCGAACGCGGCGGTCGACTTGCCCTTCATCTCGCCGGTGTGCACGACGAGCAGCGGGCGGTTGCGGCGCTGCCTCGTGGTCAGCCCGTCGTCGGGGACCGTGGTGACCTGGCCCTGCGGCATCAGGCGGCCCCCCGCATCGAGCGCACCGTGCCGGCGAGCGACTCTGCGCCGAGCTCCTCCAGCCGCAGGGTCTGCCCGCGCAGCGCCGTCCCGAGGGTGGCGGCCAGGCCCAGGCGCACTGGTCCGGACTCGCAGTCGACCACCACGCTGGCCACGTCCGCGGCGGCCAGCAGCCCCGCCGCCCGGCGGGCGTCCCCGAGGTGGTCGCCGCCGCGGGCGCCGGTGGCCCGGCCGTCGGTGACGACGACGAGCAGCGGACGGCGCCGCGGGTCCCGCACCCGCTCCAGGGTCAGCGTCTGGTGCGCCTTGAGCAGCCCGGCCGCGAGCGGGGTCCGCCCGCCGGTGGGCAGGCCGGTGAGCCGGGCCGCGGCTGCCTCGACCGACCAGGTCGGTGGCAGGGCGAGCTCGGCGTCGCCGCCGCGGAAGGTGACCAGGCCGACCTTGTCCCGGCGCTGGTAGGCGTCCAGCAGCAGGGAGAGGACGGCGCCCTTCACCGCGGCCATCCGCGAGCGGGCCCCCATCGACCCGCTGGCGTCGACCACGAACAGCACGAGGTTGCCCTCGCGGCCCTCGAGCGTGGCCTGCCGCAGGTCCGCCCGGTCCACGTGCAGGCCGGGGCCGGTGCGGCCGCGGGCCCGCTGGTGCGGCGCCGCGGCGACCACCGTGTCCACCAGGTGCAGCCGGGTCACCGGCCCCGCCGGACGGCGGGAACCGACCACCCGGCCGCGGTCGCTGCGGGCCCGGGACCGCCGCCCGGCCGCGCCGGCGCCGATGCCGGGCACCTCCAGCCGGCGGGTGCGGAACGGGTCGGACGGCGCGACGGCCGCCTTCTCCCGCGCGGGGGCGGCGTCGGTGTGCGGCCCTCCCTCGCCCCGCGGCGCCGTCGTCGGCGGCCGCCCGTCGGGGCCATGTTGGCCAACATGGCCGTCCTCCGGGGGGCCCTCCTCGGTGGGGCCGCTCGGCGGGGGAGTGCCACCGCCGTCCGGGCCGCCGTCGGGTGGGGGCTCGTCGTCGGGGGAGTCGGGGCGGGAGTCGGCCAGCGCCTGGTCCAGCGTCTCCTCGTCCAGGCCCGGGGCGTCGAAGGGGTTGCGCCGGCGGCGGTGGGGGAGGGCGAGCCGGGCGGCGACCCGGACGTCGTCCTCGGTGACCTCCTCGCGGCCGGACCACGCGGCGTGCGCGATCGCGGCGCGGGCGGTGACCAGGTCGGCCCGCAGGCCGTCGACGTCGAAGGCGGCGCAGACGGTGGTCACCTGGCGCAGCGCGGCGTCCGAGAGGACGACCCGGGGCAGCCGGGCCCGGGCGTCGGCGATCCGCGCGGCGAGCGCGGCCTCCTCCGCGGCCCAGGTGGCGGCGAACCCGGCCGGGTCGGCGTCGTGGGCGAACCGGCGGCGCACCACCTCGGCGCGCTCGGCGGCCTCCCGCGGGGCGGCCACCTCGACGGTGAGCCCGAAGCGGTCCAGCAGCTGCGGCCGGAGCTCACCCTCCTCGGGGTTCATCGTCCCGACCAGCAGGAACCGGGCCGCGTGCCGCACCGACACGCCCTCGCGCTCGACGTAGGCGCGTCCCATCGCGGCGGCGTCCAGCAGGAGGTCGACCAGGTGGTCGTGCAGCAGGTTGACCTCGTCGACGTAGAGCAGGCCGCGGTGCGCGGCGGCGAGCAGGCCCGGCTCGAAGGCCTTCACGCCCTCGGTGAGGGCCCGCTCCAGGTCCAGCGCGCCGACGACCCGGTCCTCGGACGCGCCCACCGGCAGCTCGACCAGCCGGGCCGGGCGGGTGGTCGCCGGGGACGCCGGATCGTGCGGGCCGTCCGGGCACTCGGGGTCGGGGGCGGCCGGGTCGCAGGCGAACCGGCAGCCGGTCACGACGTCCACGGAGGGCAGGACGGCGGCCAGCGCGCGCACCGCCGTCGACTTCGCCGTCCCCTTCTCGCCGCGCACGAGCACGCCGCCGACGGCGGGGGAGACCGCGTTCAGGAGCAGGGCCAGGCGCATGTCGTCCATGCCGACGACGGCGCCGAAGGGGTAGGTCACGCGACCACAGGTCCTCTCCCCGGGTGTCCGCGCCCGGAGGTGGCAGGAGGCGACGGCGGGAGTTCCTGGCTCGCCGGGGTCACCGGCTCACAGTGGCGGGACCGCGCCGGAGTCGCACCGGGCTTCCTCCACTGCCGTCGCAGTTCGTCGCACATCAGACCACGACACCCCGGCGAGGGACAGGGGCGGTGTCTCTTGACGGATTGGAAAGTCATGCGCCACACTTTCCGGCATGGAAAGCAACGGGATCGATCGGGACGACGCGGCCGCCCAGCTGGCCGCCCTGCAGGCCGACCGGGTGGCGCTGGCCGAGCGCGTCGTGCAGCCGTGGTGGTACGACGTCGCGCTGGGGCTGCTGCTCTTCGGGTTCGTGGCGTCCTACGCCTTCGACTCGCTCTGGGTGACCTTCCCGGCGATGGTCGTCTTCTTCGCCGGGCTCGGTGCCCTGGTCGCGGCCTACAAGCGGATCACCGGGGTCTGGGTCACCGCCGGCGCCCGGGTCCTGGTCCCGTGGGCCGCCCTGGTCCTGCTCGTCCTCGTGCCGGCGTTCGTGCTGGCGGAGGGCCACGGCCACCACTGGGTGATGGTGCCCGCCGGGGCGGTCCTCGGCCTCGCGGTCATGGTGATGGGACGGGTGTGGGGCCGGGCCTACGCCGACCACCTGCGCGGCGGCGCGTTGTGACCGCCGTGGCGCCGCACTTCGACGCGGTCATCCACCCGCCGCCCCGGCTGCAGATCTGCGGGCTCCTCGCGGCGGTCGAGACGATGGAGTTCGCCGCCGTCCGGGACGCCGTCGGGGTGAGCGACTCGGTGCTCTCCAAGCACGTCAAGCAGCTCGAGGAGGCCGGCTACGTGCAGCTGCGCAAGGCGACCATCGCCTCCCGGCAGCGCACCAGCCTGGCGCTCACCAAGGCGGGGCGGACGGCGTTCGACGCGCACGTCGCCGAGCTCCGCCGGATCGTCGGCGCGTGACCAGGGGCCCCCTCCCGCCGGGTAGGGGGCCTCTGTGACGGACGGACGGCGGCGGGCCGCGCTCGACTGGGCCGTCGTCCTCGTCGTGGGCGCCGCGGCAGCGACCGGGTTCGGGCTGCTGGGGATCCCCTCGCCCGCGCTCTTCGGCGGGCTGGTCGCCGGCCTCGGCCGGGCGCTGCTCGGCCGCACCACCCTCGTCCTGGCCCGTCCGGCGGGGACGGTCGCCCAGGCGGTCGTCGGCGTCAGCATCGGCGCCCTGGTGCAGACCGACACCCTGCGCCGGATCGCCGAGAACTGGCCAACGGTCCTGGGGGCGACCGTGGCCACCCTGCTGGTCAGCCTGGCCGCCGGGCAGCTGATGCGGTTGCAGCGGGGGATCGACCCGGTGACCGGTGCGTTCGCCATGATCGCCGGCGGTGCCTCGGGGATCACCGCGATGGCCCGCGACCTCGGCGCCGACGAGCAGGTGGTCGCGGTCCTCCAGTACCTGCGGGTCCTGCTCATCGTGGTCGCCATGCCGGTGGTGGCGACGACGGTCTACGGCGCCACGGCGGGCGGGGGGACGGCGCCTGCGGAGACGGGCCCGGGATGGCCGGCCGGGCTGCTGTTCACCGTCGTCTGCGTCGTCGCCGGGATGCTGGTCGGGCGGGTGGCCCGGATCCCGGTCGGCGCGCTGCTCGGCCCGCTCGTCGTGGCCGCCGTCCTGGACCTGACCGGGGCGTCCCGGGGCGCGGACGTGCCGGCGCTCGTCGAGCAGGGCGGCTTCCTGGCGATCGGGCTGCAGGTGGGGCTCGGCTTCACCCGGGCCGGCCTGCGGCTGGTCGGCCGGGCCCTGCCGCTGGCCACGCTGCTCATCGTCGGCGCGGTGGTCGCCTGCGCCGGGCTCGGGGTGCTGCTGTCCCGCGCGGCCGGCGTCAGCCTCCTCGACGGGTACCTCGCCACGACCCCGGGCGGGCTGTACGCGGTGCTGGCCACCGCGACCGACAGCGGCGCCGACGCGACCTTCGTGCTCGCCGTCCAGGTGTTGCGGCTGTTCGTCATGCTCTTGTCCGCACCGCTGCTGGCCCGGCTCCTACGACCGCGCGCGACCTGACCACGCCCCCGGAGGCACCTGCATGGAACTCGGCGTCTACACCTTCGGCGACGTCGTGCGCGACCCGCGCACCGGCACCACCGTCAGCCCGCGGCAGCGGCTGGCCGACCTGCTCGAGGAGGTGGAGCTCGCCGAGCAGGTGGGTCTGGACGTCTTCGGCGTCGGCGAGCACCACCGGCAGGACTACGCGGTGTCCGCACCCGCGGTGGTGCTCGCCGCGGCGGCGGCCCGCACCGAGCGGATCCGGCTCACCAGCGCGGTCACGGTGCTGTCGTCGGAGGACCCGGTCCGGGTGTTCCAGCAGTACGCCACCATCGACCTGATCTCCGGCGGCCGGGCCGAGGTGATGGCGGGCCGCGGCTCCTTCATCGAGTCCTTCCCGTTGTTCGGGTACGACCTCGACGACTACGACGAGCTGTTCGCCGAGAAGCTGGAGCTGCTGCTCGAGCTCCGCGAACGGACCCGGGTCACCTGGTCGGGCCGGCACCGCGCGGCGCTCGTCGACCAGCCGGTCCTCCCGCGCCCGGACCAGGACCCGCTGCCGCTGTGGGTCGCCGTCGGCGGCAACCCGCAGTCGGTGGTGCGGGCCGGCGCGCTGGGCCTGCCGCTGGCGCTGGCGATCATCGGCGGCGAGCCGGCCCGGTTCGCGCCGCTGGCCGAGCTGCACCGGCGGGCCGCCGCGCAGTACGGGCACGGACCGTTGCCCGTGTCGGTCAACTCGATGGGCTTCGTCGCCGACACCTCGCAGGCCGCCGACGACGTCTTCTACCCGACCTATGCCGAGGTGATGGACGCCCTCGGGCGGGAGCGCGGCTGGGGGCCGATGAGCCGGGACCAGTTCGCCGGGCTGACCGGGCTGCACGGCGCGCTCGTGGTCGGCAGCCCGCAGCAGGTCGTGGAGAAGCTGCTGTTCCAGCACGAGGTGTTCGGTCACCAGCGCTTCCTGATGCAGACCTCGATGGGCGCCGTGCCGCACGCCGAGGCGATGCGGTCCATCGAGCTGCTGGGCACGGAGGTCGCGCCGGTGGTCCGGGCGGAGGTCGCCGGGCGGACGGCGGCGACGGCCTGACCGGGCACCGGTCACGCCTACCCTGGACCGGGTGTGCCAGTCGAGCCGAGGAGGAGCACTGACCGAGGACGCCGCCGCCGGCACGAGCGACGAGGACGCCGTGCTGCTCTTCGTCGGTGGCCCCCTCGACGGCCGGGTGCAGATCCGCGAGGCCCGGCACGGGGAGCCGCTGCCGACGATCACGCACGTCCACCTGCACGGCGGGCCCAAGGTGGTGCACCGGTACGACCTGCAGTCGCTGGCGGGACGGGCCGGCGTCTACCACCTGCGCCCGACGGTGCACAGCCCGCAGCAGAGCGGCACCGCGGCGGAGTGAGGGAGGACCCCGTCCTCGCCGCCCTCCGCAGGCTCAGGGCGGTGCCCTGGACGGGGCCGGCAGGGCCCGGGGCGTGGCCGCCGCTCGTCCCGGGCGGGTCAGCCGTGGTGCCGCCGCACCTCCGCGGCGACCTCGTCGAACCGCTCCCGGGCCAGCACGGCGCCCTCGCGCCGGACGTCGGCCGGGTCGAGCCGGAGCAGCCGGTCCACCCGCGCCTCGCTCGGGCGGCCCCGCCGGTCCCAGGCGCCGGTGCCCACGTCGACCCAGTAGCGGCCGTGCCGGGCCTCGTCGGCGGCGTCGAGGTCGTGGTCCTGGCTGCTCAGCATGAGACCGAGCAGCGTTTCCCCGTCCCGGCCGACGACCAGGACCGGGCGGTCCTTGCCGCGGCCGTCGCCCTCCTCGAACGGGACCCAGGCCCAGACGATCTCGCCGGGGTCGGGGTGGCCGTCGTCCCGGGGGGCGTAGTCGAGGTCCGGTGCGCCGGCCGCCGGGGGGACCGGGGTGCTGCGGGGCGCGGCCGACCGGATCCGGCGGCGGGCCGCCGCCGGGCGTCCTGCGCGCGCCGGGCGGATGCCCTCCCGGAGCACCGCGGTGACCAGTCGGCCCAGGGACTCCCGCCAGCTGCCGCGCGCCATCCCGACACGGTAGGGGACGGCCGGACCGGCGCGCCGCCTGACAACACGCCGGGCACGTTCCGGAACCGGCGCGTCCGATGGGCGTGATGATCACCGTCGTGTGATCCTGCCGACACGACACTCCTCCGAGGGACCGACTGGTCACAACCGCAGGTCTGAGGCGTGGCGGCGAGTCACACTCGGGGAACGGCTGAGGGCAGCCGTCATGGGGGAAGGGGTCGGCATGGCCGCCAGTGAGCCGGCGCAACCCGTCGGGGGCCCGACGCCGGGCCGGGTGAGGGCCAGCACCCTGGCCGCCTGGCAACTGGTCGAGGACGCCCGCTACCGCGTGGCCGGACGCCCGCCGCACCTCGCCCGCCGGCGGCTGCTGGCCCAGCGCGCGGTCGCGGACCGCCGGGCCGAGCGGGAACTGCCCGACGGCTGACCCCGGCCGGGTCAGGTCAGGCAGAGCTCGTTGCCCTCGGGGTCGGCGATCGTCACCCACGAGTGGGGGCCCTGCCGGCCGGTGTGCAGCACGGTCGCGCCCCGCGCGGTGAGCCGCTCGACCTCGGCCTGGACGGCGCCCGCGCCGACCCGCACGTCGAGGTGCACCCGGTTCTTGACCGTCTTGGGCTCCGGGACGAGCTGGAACAGCACCCGGGGAGCGGTGCCGGCCGGGTGCCGGATGGCGGCGCCCACCACCCACACCAGCTCGCCGTTGTGCCGCATCGTGTCCTCCTCCGACGCCTGGCCCTCCTGGACCATCCGGCGGATGAAGGCCTCGTCGGTCGGTTCCCGCTCCCAGCCCAGCGCCTCGGCCCACCAGTCGGCGAGCGGGTGCGGCGCGGCGGAGTCGATCGTCACCTGGAAGTCGTACGCCATGGCGGCACGCTACGGCCCGGCACCGACAGGGCTCAGAGCTCGTGCGCCAGCTCGGCCCGGATCGTCGCGTCGTCGGGGAGGTCGTCCTCCAGCGCGCAGTGGTCCTTGAGCACCCGCCCGAACGGGGTCAGCGCCGAGCGGTCGACCCGCTTGGCCGGGTCCCAGAGCCCCGAGCGCATCACGGACTTCGGGCACTGGAAGTAGGCCCGGGTCACCTGCAGCACCAGGACCGACAGCGGTGCGCGGCCGAACTCGGTCAGGTCGACGTCGAGGTCCTCGGGCCGGACGAGGGACGTCGTCCCGAACACCCGGAGCGTCTGCTCGACGCCGGGGACGAGGAACATCAGCGCGGCCCGCGGGTTCACCGCGAGGTTGCGCAGGCTGTCGGCCCGGTTGTTCCCCGGGCGGTCGGGCAGGACGAGGCGGTGCTCGTCGAGGACGTGCACGAACCCCGGGTCCCCGCCGCGCGGCGAGACGTCGGGCCAGCCCTCGGCGTCGGCGGTCGCCAGCGTCGCGAACGGGGACAGCGCGATGAACTCCCGGCAGTGCGCGTCCAGCCGGTGGATCACCTTGTCCAGCACCAGCTTGTTCGGGTCGCGGTAGGCGGACAGCACCTCGCCGTCGGGTCCTGCGGGGGCAACGGCGGCGGGGTGGGGTGCGTCGTCCACGGGGGAACCGTAACCGGCCGCAGGACACGGCCTGGGTAGCGTGCGATCCCGTGCCGGCAGAGTGGAGCGCCCCCGTCCGCTACGTGGAGTGCGACCAGCAGGGCGTGGTCTTCAACGCCCACTACCTGGTCTGGGCCGACGAGACGTCGAACGTCTGGTGGGCGTCGCTGGGCCTGCCGTGGGACGAGCTGGTGGACCGGGGGATCGCCCCGGTGGTCAAGGCCAGCACGCTGGAGTGGAGCTCCTCGGCCCGGTTCGGTGACACCGTCACCGTCGACGCCGAGACCGACGCGGTCGGCCGCACCAGCGCCACGGTCCGGTACACGGTGCGGGTGGGGGAGCGGACCTGCTGCGTCGTCCGCAACACCTACGTCTGCGTCGCCGACGGGCGGTCGACGCCCTGGCCGGACGACGTCCGCGTCCGGATCACGGCGGACTGAACCCGGAGCCGGGCGGGAGCACGGGCAGCCCGGCCGGTGGACCGGACTCGAGCAGCCGCCACAGGGCGCCGGTGTCGGCGTGCTCGGCGACCAGGTCGCCGAGGGCGTCCAGCCGGGCCTCCCGGACGGCGGCGAAGTCGGTGTCCGGCGCGACGGTGAACCGCCGTCCGCTGACCCGGGCGACCTCGGTGAGGAACGCCCGGCGGAACCCGTCGTTCTCCAGCGCCCCGTGCCACGTCGTCCCCCACACCGACCCGGCGCGCACGCCGTCGAGGAACGGCTCGGCGTCCGGGAAGGCGGGGGAGCTGTCGACGGTGACCACCCCGTGGTGGATCTCGTACCCGCGCACCGGCTCGCCGAAGGCCGAGCCGGTGGGCCGGCCGAGGACCTTGCCGGCGGCGAACCGGACGTGGGTCGGCAGCAGCCCGAGCCCGGGGACGGCGCCGGCCCGGGACTCCACCTCGTCGGTGATCGTGCGGGCGAGCATCTGGTGGCCGCCGCAGATGCCGAGCACCGGCCGGCCCTCGGCGGTCCGGCGGGACACCGCGTCGGCCAGCCCGGTCTCGCGGAGCCAGCGCAGGTCGGCCACCGTGGACCGGCTGCCGGGCAGCACGACCAGGTCGGCGTCGGCGAGCTCCTCGGGCCGCGTGGCGTACCGGACCAGCACGCCCGGCTCGGCGGCCAGCGCGTCGAGGTCGGTGACGTTGGACAGCCGGGGCAGCCGGGCGACCGACACCCGCAGCACGTCCTCGCCGTGCGGGGGCAGTGCGGGCCCGCGGGCGGTGCCGATGCCGAGGGAGTCCTCGACGTCCAGGTGGAGGCCCTGCCGCCAGGGCAGCACGCCCAGCGTGGGCCGGCCGGTGAGCTCGTGCAGCTGCGCCAGGCCGGGGGCGAGCAGCCGGGCGTCGCCGCGGAACTTGTTGACCAGGAACCCCGCGACCAGGCGCTGGTCGGCCGGCGGCATGAGCGCGACGGTGCCGTAGAGCGCGGCGAACACCCCGCCGCGGTCGATGTCGCCCACCACCACCACGGGGAGGTCCGCCGCGGTGGCCAGCCCCATGTTGGCGATGTCGTCGGCGCGCAGGTTGATCTCGGTGGGTGAGCCCGCGCCCTCGCAGACGACGACGTCGAAGCGGGACCGCAGGTCGGCCAGGCAGGCCAGCGCCTGCTCCAGCAGCGCCGCCTTCATCGGCCGGTAGGACAGCGCCGTCACGTCGGCGACCGGCCGGCCCAGGACGACGACCTGGCTGGCGTTCTCGCCACCCGGCTTCAGCAGGACCGGGTTCATCGCCGCCTCGGGCTCGACCCGCGACGCGGCGGCCTGCATGACCTGCGCCCGGCCGATCTCCGCCCCCTCGGCGGTGACCATCGAGTTGTTGCTCATGTTCTGGGCCTTGAACGGAGCCACGCTGATGCCCTGGCGCACCAGCCAGCGGCAGATGCCGGCGGTGACGACGGACTTGCCGGCGTCGGAGGTGGTGCCGGCGACCAGCAGCGCGCCGCTCATCCTCAGCCGGCGGCCGACGGCGTGCCCCAGCCGGCCCGCTCCTGACCGGACAGCTCGGCGATCGCCTCCATCACCCGGTCGGTGACCTCGCGGCGGGCCCGGCCCTTGCCGGCCATCCCGCGGTGCTCGGGGAAGGTGAGCGGCTCCCCGAAGGTCACCCTGATCCGGGCCGGCCGGGGCCAGCGCGCACCGATCGGCTGCACCTGGTCGGTGCCGTGCACGGCCACCGGGACGACGGGGCAGTTGGCGGTGAGCGCGAGCCAGGCGACCCCGGTCTTGCCGCGGGCCAGCCGGCCGTCGCGCGAGCGGGTGCCCTCGGGGTAGATGCCGAAGGCCCCGCCGGCCTGGAGCACGGCCAGAGCCGTGTCCAGGGCGGCGGTGGCCGCGCGCTGGGTCTGGCGCTCGACCGGCTGCGCCTGCAGCGCGGTGAACACCGTCCGGGTGAACCAGCCCTTCAGCCCCGTGCCCTGCCAGTACTCGGCCTTGGCCAGGTAGGACACCCGGCGGGGGGCCATCAGCGGGATGGCGATGCTGTCGATGAAGGAGAGGTGGTTGCTGGCCAGGATGACCGGCCCGGACAGCGGCACGTTCTCCCGGCCGACCACCGTGGGTCGGAAGGCCAGCCGGAACAGGGGGCGCAGCACCAACCGGACGAACAGGTAGAACACGCGCCGACCTCCCTCGCTCGTCCCGGCCCCGATGCCGGGGGCGGCCCCGGCATCCTCCCGGACGGGAGCGGTACCGGGGCGGGCGGGTCGGCGGGGACTACCCGGTGGCGCGGCCCGGTGGGCAGGCGTCGCGCAGGATCGTCCGCACGTCGGCGGGCAGGGTGCCCCGGCCGGTGGCCGAGTCGATGATCGAGACCGCGACCTCGCGCACCTTGCGGTGGGTGTGGCTGGAGATGTGCGCGAGCAGGTCGAACGCCACCTGGTCGCCGCACGACATCAGCAGCATCAGGATGCCCTTGGCCTGCTCGATGGCGGCCCGGCTGGCCATCGCCGTGCGCAGCTGCTCGATCTCGGTCTCCAGGTGGCGCACCTGCTCGTCCCGGTCGCGCGCCGTGCCCGGCCGCACCTGGTCGGTGACGTCGATCGCCAGCCCGGAGAGCGCGACGACGGTGACGTTCCCGTCGACCGCGGGTTCGCAGACCAAGAGCACGCAGCGCTGCCGGCCGTCCGCACGCAGCAGCCGGAACTCGCGGGTGAACGGCATGCCGGTGGTGCAGGCGAGGCCGAGGTCGTTGCGCAGCGCCGGGCGGTCCTCGGGGTGGACGTGGGACAGCAGCAGCTGCACCGACGGGGTGGCGGTGCGGGACTGCAGGCCGAGGAGGTCGACCACCTCGGGGGACCACCACCACTCGCCGGTGAGCAGGTCCCCGCGCCAGTGGCCGGGGCGCGGCTGGGGGGCCTGCGGCGTGGTGCGCGGGGGGCGCGTCCGACTGGTCGCGCGGGGGCTGCTGGCCGACGTGGCGGTGGTCGGGACGGACATGTCGAGGCCGATCTGTGCTGGCGCACCGGTACGCCGGTGGCGTCGGTCCCGCCGTGCGCTCGACGCGGACCCACTCGTCGGCCTGAGCCGACCGCTCCAGTGCGGGCAAGCTACCGCGCGCCTCCAGGGTGTGCATGGGCCAACGAAGGGCTGCCTAAGCCCGGCGTACGCGCCGTGACGCAGTGCGGTCGGTTGGACGCACTCTTCTCAGACCACGGTGCGGGGCGCCGCGGAGGGCCCCTCACCCCGTTGCTGCCCGGCCAAGCGCACCAGCACGTCCACCGCTGCCCGCAGCTCCTCCGCCGGGCGGGTGAACGGCAGCCGGAGGTGGTCGTCGAACGCGTGGCCGGTGCCGAACACCCGCCCCTCCGCGAGCAGCAGGCCGTGCTGCGCCGCCGCCGCGCTGAGCGCGGCGGAGCTGAGTCCCGGCGGGAGCCCGCACCAGAGCGACAGGCCGCCCGACGGTGGGTGCACCCGCCACTCGGGCAGCTGCGCCGCCAGGGCGTCGAGGAGGGCGTCCCGCTGTCGGCGCAGCTGCTCGCGCCGCTCGGCCAGCACCGCGTCCAGGTCGCGGACCAGCAGCGTCGCGGCCAGCTGGTCGAGCATGCCGACCGACAGCTGGCGGTGGCCGAGCACCGTGCCGAGGCGGTCGGCCAGGGCTGCGTCGGTCCGGAGCCAGCCGATCCGCAACCCGCCCCACACCGCCTTGGCCAGCCCCCCGACGGTCACGGTGGCCGCGTCGGGCAACCCGGCGGCGAAGGGCGGCAGCGGGCCGTCGTCCAGGTGGAGCTCCGCGCACACCTCGTCGACGACGGTGACCACCCCCTGCTGCCACAGGGTGGCGGCGAGCCGGCGCCGGCCGGCGGCGGACAGGCGCGCGCCCGTGGGGTTGGAGAAGTCCGGCATCAGGTACGCCATCCGCGGGCTGCTCTGCCGGGCCGCCAGGTGGGCGGCCTGCACGAGGGCGTCCGGATCGGTCGCGTCGACCGCCACCGGGACGACCCGGGCGCCGCGGTCCTCCGCCACCCTCAGGGCCCCCGGATAGCTCGGGTGCTCGAGCAGCACCCGGTCGCCGGGACCCAGCAGCGCCTCGACGACGACGGCGGCGGCGTCGCCCACCCCGACGGTCACCACCACCTGCTCGGGGTCGGTGGGCAGGCCGCGGGCGGTGAACCGGTCGGCGATCGCCTCGCGCAGCTCCGGCAGCCCGGAGGGCGCGTAGCCGTGGGCGCCGGTGTGCGCCGGGAGCTGCTCGAGGGCGGCACGGTAGGCCGGCTCCAGCTGGGAGGTGGCGGCGGGGGCGGCGTGGGCCAGGTCGATGACGCCGGGCGCGGGCCGGGGTGGCCAGGCGAAGTCGGCCCGGTCGCCGGGCAGCTCGGTGACGGTCCCCGAGCCGTGCCTGGTCCGGGCCCAGCCCTGCTCGCGCAGCACCCGGTAGGCCGAGGTGATCGTCACCCGGCTGGTGGCCAGCTCGGCCGCCAGGTCCCGCTCGGCGGGCAGCCGGGTCCCGGGTGGCAGCTGCCCGGTCTCGACCAACTCCCTGACCCGCCGGGCCAGCCCGGCGTACCGCGGGCCGGGGTGCGCGTCGAGCGGGCCGACGAGGGTGGCCAGTTGACGTGCCGGAGTGGACTGCTCGGTCGACGGTGGCATGGGTCCACCATGCCGGATTGGCCTGCTCCGCACCAGTCGCGATGGTGCCACTGTCGTCCCATGACTCCTGGTGGACTCCTCGCCCTGCTGTTCCTCGTCGGTCTGGCTGCCCTGACCGTCACGACCCTGGTCGTCGCCGTCCGGGGCGGGCTCGGCCCGGACGACCCGCCGGCCAGCCACCTCCGGATCGACCCCGGCGGGTTCCCGGTGCCGTCCGAGCCGCGGGGCGTGCTGCCCCGGCACCGGGCTCAGCCCCGGCGGGTGCGGGGACCGCGCCGGACCGGCCGGTGGAGGACCGCCACGGCCGCCGCGGTCGTCCACACGGCGCGGGACAGCCGCGTCGCGCGGCCGATGTCGCCGCGCACCGGCGGCTGACCGTCGCCCAGGTGCGGCCGCTGCTCGACCCGGGCGCCGTACACGTTGCGGCCGCCCAGCCGCAGGCCCAGGGCGCCGGCCAGGGCCGCCTCGCACCGGCCGGCGTTCGGGCTGGGATGGGCGGCGCCGTCCCGCCGCCACGCCCGCCACGCACCGGCGGGCGAGCCGCCGGCCAGCGGGGCGGTGGCGACGGTGAGCAGCGCGGTCAGCCGGGCCGGCGCCCAGTTGAAGACGTCGTCGAGCCGCGCGGCCGCCCAGCCGAACCGCTCGTACCGCGCCGACCGGTACCCGACCATCGCGTCCAGGGTGTTGGCCGCCCGGTAGGCCAGCAGCCCCGGCAGCCCGGCCACCGCGCCCCAGAACAACGGGGCCACCGCGGCGTCGGAGGTGTTCTCGGCGACGGACTCGACCGTGGCCCGCACGAGTTCCGGCTCACCGAGGTCGCGGGGGTCCCGGCCGGCCAGGGAGGACAGGTGCGCCCGGGCGGCCGGGAGGTCGCCGGCCGCGAGGTGGTCGGCCATCGTCGTCGCCGCCCGGGCCAGCGAGGTGCCGCCGAGCACGGCCCAGGTGGCCAGCGCGGTCACCACCGTGCGGGCGACCGGTGAGCCGGCGGTCAGCCGGTGCGCCGCCGTCCCCAGGGCGGCCGCGGTCCCGACGGACACCGCCACGAATCCGGCGCCGGCCGTGCGGGAGTCGCGCCACATCCGCCGTTCCAGAGCCGCGGCGGCCTGGCCGAAGCCGGCGACCGGGTGCCGGTGGCGGGGGTCGGCGAACAGCAGGTCGGCCGCGGCGCCGAGCGCCAGTCCGAGGGAGGAGGAGAGCTCTCCCCGAGAGCCTGTGCTCTGAGTCGGTGGGCGACTCAGAGCACGAGCATCGGCGGAGGACATCGCCGGTGACTGTAGAGAGCCGGGGCGTCCCTAGGATCGACGGTCATGCGCCTGCCCGGCCGTTACGACGGCGTCGCCCGGCCGATCGTCACCTACGGCAGCAACCCGGTGCTGCACCGCCCCTGCGCGGAGGTGACCGTCTTCGACCGCGCGCTCCGGCACCTGGTCCTGGACATGTTCGCCAGCATGGTCGCCGCCGACGGCGTGGGGCTGGCGGCCAACCAGATCGGCGTCGACGCCCGGGTGTTCGTCATCGAGTGCCCGGACGCCGACGGCGAGGACGTCCTCGGCTACGTGGTGAACCCGGTGCTCACGATCCTGGACCCGGTCGGCGACGAGCCGGCGGCGGAGGTCACCGAGGAGGGCTGCCTGTCGGTGCCCGGTCCCTACGCCGAGCTCGAGCGGGCGTTCCGCGCGCGGGTGGACGGCGTCGACGTCACCGGCCAGGCGACGTCGATCGAGGCCACCGGCATGGCCGCCCGCTGCCTGCAGCACGAGGTCGACCACCTCAACGGCCTGGTCTACGTCGACCTGCTGCCCGAGGAGCAGCGCGGACGCCTGCTCGCCGAGGCGGCCGGCCCGGAGGGCGAGCTGCCCGCGTGACGACGGCACGCTGGTCGGTGACCGTGGTCGGGATCGGTGCCGACGGCTGGGACGGGCTCTCCCCGGCGGCCCGGCGCGCGGTCGAGGGCGCCGAGGTGCTGCGCGGGAGCGCCCGGCAGCTGGGCCTGCTGCCGTCCGCGGTGACGGCGGAGCGGGTGCCCTGGCCGTCGCCGATGGCCTCCGCGCTGGCCGGGCTGCGCGACGCGCACCCCGGCCGCCGGGTCGTCGTGCTCGCCAGCGGGGACCCGATGCTCTCCGGCGTCGGCACGTCGCTGGTCCGGCTGTTCGGGCCCGGCGCCGTCGCGGTGGTGCCGCACCCGTCGTCGGTGAGCCTGGCCTGCGCGCGGCTGGGCTGGGCGGTGGAGGAGACCGCGGTGGTCAGCGTGGTGGGGAGGCCGGTCGAGCTGGTCGCCCCGCACGCGACTCCCGGACGACGGCTGCTGGTGCTCGGCTCCGACGGCCGCACGCCCGCCGAGCTGGCGTCCCGGCTCCGCGATTGGGGGTACGGCGCGAGCCGGCTGACCGTGCTCGCGCAGCTCGGCGGGCCGGGGGAGCGGCGCGTCTCCGGCACCGCCGCCGGCTGGCCCCACCCGGAGGCCGACCCGCTGGTGGTCACCGCCGTCGAGGTGGTGGCCGATCCGGGCACCGTGCCGCTGCCGACCACGCCCGGGCTGCCCGACGACGCCTACGCCCACGACGGGCAGCTCACCAAGCGGGACGTCCGCGCGGTGACCCTCGCGCGGCTCGCGCCGCTGCCCGGCCAGCTGCTGTGGGACGTCGGCGCCGGCGCGGGCTCGATCGGCATCGAGTGGATGCGCGTGCACCCGTCCTGCCGGGCGGTGGCCGTCGAGTCGTCCCCGGAGCGCGCGGCGCGGACCACCGCCAACGCCAGCCGGCTCGGCGTCCCCGGGCTGCGGGTGGTCGAGGGCCGGGCCCCCGGGGCGCTCGCCGGGCTGCCGCCCCCGGACGCGGTGTTCGTCGGCGGCGGCGCCACGGTGCCCGGCCTGCTGGAGACGTGCTGGTCGGCGCTCGCCCCGGGCGGCCGGCTGGTGGTGAACGCGGTGACGGTGGAGAGCGAGGCGCTGCTGGCGCAGTGGCGGACCCGGGTGGGGGGCGAGCTGACCCGGCTGTCCGTCGCGCACGCCCAGCCGGTCGGCAGCTTCACCAGCTTCAAGCCCGCCCTCCCCGTCACCATCTGGTCGGTCACCCGATGACGGGCTCTGGGGCGGTAGTGGCCACACCCAGGGGCGGCCCTTACCGCCCCGAAGCCCGGGGGAGGGGCGCATGACGGTGCACTTCATCGGGGCGGGGCCGGGGGCCGCGGACCTCGTCACCGTCCGGGCGGCCCGGCTGATCGCCACCTGCCGGGTCTGCCTCTACGCCGGTGCGCTGGTGCCGCGCGAGCTGCTGGACACCGCCCCCGACGGCGCCCGGCTGGTCGACACCGCCGACCTGGACCTCGACCGGATCACCGCCGAGCTGGTCGCCGCGCACGCCGCGGGCCTGGACGTCGCCCGCCTGCACTCCGGCGACCCGTCGGTGTACAGCGCGATGGCCGAGCAGATGCGCCGGCTCGACGCGGCCGGCGTGCCCTACGAGGTGGTCCCCGGGGTGCCGGCGTTCGCGGCCGCCGCGGCCACGCTCAAGCGGGAGCTGACCGTGCCCGGGGTCGCGCAGACCGTCGTCCTCACCCGGACCAGCGCCCGCTCCACCCCGATGCCGCCCGGGGAGCAGCTGGCCGCCTACGCCGCGACCGGCGCCACGCTGGTGCTGCACCTCGCGGTGCAGCGGATGACCGAGCTGGCTCCGGAGCTCGCCGCGCACTACGGCGCGGACTGCCCGGTCGCGGTGGTGGCCCGGGCCAGCCGGGACGACGAGCTCACCCTGCGCGGCACGCTCGCCGACATCGCGGCGCAGGTCACCGCCGCCGGCGTCCGGCGCACCGCGGTGGTGATCGTCGGCCGCGCGCTGGCGGCGGGGCAGTTCCCCGACAGCCACCTCTACTCGACCACCCGCCCCAGATGACGGCCGCACTGCAGGGGCCCGCCGCGAGCCTGCGAGTGGTGGGGGGCAGTGGGGTCCTCCTGCTAGGCGCGACCCACGATGGTCCCGGCGCGGTCGATCACGACCACGTCGACCTCCACCGGCGCCCCGCGCAGCACCCCCTCGGCGGTCCGGCGGGCCCCGGCGGCCACCAGGTCGCCGAGCGGCAGCCCGGCGGCCTGGCACTGGCGCAGCGCGTCGAGCGCGGTGTTCGCCCCGCGCACGCCCGTGACCAGCTCGGGCGGTGCACCGGCGTCGGCGACCAGCGCGGCCAGCGCGGCGAAGGACACCTGGGAGCGCGCCGAGTGCAGGTCCAGGTGACCTTCGGCGAGCTTGGCGAGCTTGCCGATCCCGCCGGCGATCGTCAGCCGCGGCACCGGGTGCCGGCGCAGGTACTTGAGCACGGCGCCGGCGAAGTCGCCCATGTCCAGCAGCGCGTCCTCGGGCAGGTCGTGGAGGCGCTGCACGGTCTGCTCGCTCGTCGACCCGGTGCACCCGGCGACGTGGGTGCGCCCCGCGGCGCGGGCCACGTCGATGCCGCGGCGGATCGAGTCGATCCACGACGAGCAGGAGTAGGGGACGACGACGCCCGTCGTCCCGAGGATGGAGAGCCCGCCGAGGATGCCCAGCCGCGGGTTCCACGTCCTCCGGGCCAGCTCCTCGCCGTGCTCCACCGACACCTCGACGACGACGTCCCCGGTGCCGCCGTGCCGGGCGGCCACCGCGGCCACGTGCTCGGTGATGAACCTGCGCGGCATCGGGTTGATCGCCGGCTCGCCCACCGCCAGCGGCAGGCCCGGCTTGGTCACCGTGCCCACGCCCGGACCGGCCCGGAACAGCACGCCGCTGCCCGGCCCGCCGAGGGTGACGCGCGCGGAGACGAGCGCCCCGTGGGTGACGTCGGGGTCGTCGCCGGCGTCCTTGACGATGCCGACGGTGGCCGCGCCCGGCTCGAGCAGCTCCCGGGCCAGCGCGAACGCCGGGTGCCGGTCGTGGGGCAGGTCGATCCGGACCGGGTCGGGGAACTCGCCGGTGAGCAGCGCGGTGTAGGCCGCGGTGGTGGCGGCGGTCGCGCAGGCGCCCGTCGTCCAGCCGTGCCGCAGCCCGCCGGCACCGTCCCTGCTCACGGCCTCATCGTGCCTGGCCGCCGCGGATGAGCGACCAGGTGCTCGTGCTCGGCGGCACCGGGGAGGCCCGGCGGCTGGCCGCGGCCCTGGTCGAGCGGGGCGTCGACGTGCTGTCCAGCCTGGCCGGGCGGGTGGCCGACCCGGCGCTGCCGGAGGGAGCGGTGCGGATCGGCGGGTTCGGTGGCGCGGAGGGCCTGGCCGGCTGGCTGGCCGAGCACCGGCCGCGGGCCGTCGTCGACGCGACCCACCCGTTCGCGGCCCGCATCACCGCCTCGGCGGCTACCGCCGCGGCGACCCTGGGCACTCCGCTGCTGCGGCTGCAGCGCCCGGGGTGGACGCCGCAGCCGGGGGACAGCTGGCGGTTCGTCGACTCGCTGACCGAGGCGGCCCGGGCGGTCGCCGGCTCCCGCAGCGTCTTCCTGACCACCGGCCGTCAGGGCGTGGGCGCGTTCGCCGGGCTGCCCGGCCGGGTCCTCGTGCGCTCGGTGGACCCGCCGGACGAGCCGCTGCCGGCCGGCGCGACGCTGCTGCTGGCCCGCGGGCCGTTCAGCCTCGCCGGCGAGCTGGCGCTGCTGCGCGAGCACGCGGTCGACGTCGTGGTCACCAAGGACTCCGGCGGGCACATGACCGGGGCGAAGCTGGCCGCGGCCCGCGAACTGGGCATCCCGGTGGTGCTGGTCCGCCGGCCACCGCTGCCGCCCGGGGTGCCGACCGCCGCGACCGTCGAGGAGGCGCTTGCCTGGCTGGCGCGGGTCAGCCCCGGGTCGAGCTCCGGAAGGCCCACGCGGTGACCCACACCGTCCCGACGGTCAGCACGAGCGCGCCGGGCACGTGCGCGGCCATGTTCCCGCCGCTGCCGAGGGCGGCCTGCAGGAAGCTGGCGACGAAGACCGCGGCGGACACGGCGACCGGCCAACGGGCGCCGCCGGCGCGGGCGTGCAGCAGCGTCGCCGCCACGAGCAGGAAGGTCGCGACGTGCAGGCCGATCGCCCCGGCGCCGTGGGGGGCCTGGTCGCCGGACATCAGCCGGCCCGCCGTGACGAACTGCCAGAGCAGCACCAGCACCGACAGCGCCGCTGCGGCCTGGACGGCCCGGACGCTCGACGTGCTCCGGGCGGTCGGTACGGGCTGGGTGCGGGTCATCGCGACGCCCCTCGGGAAGGAAACGGTTCCTTGAGAGTTCATGTAAACACCTCGGCGGCGCACGGGGAAGGGGGCGACCGGCGATTGGTCCTCTTCGACCTCGACGGCACGCTGGTCGACTCGACGCAGGGCATCTGGACGTCGACCCGGGCCGCCGCGGCCGAGCTGGGGCTGCCCGAGCCGACCGAGGCACAGCTCCGGTCGATGGTCGGGCCACCGCTGCAGGACGGCTTCGCCGGGGCCTTCGGTCTCGCCGGGGACGACGTCGACCGAGCGGTGCTCGCCTACCGCGCGCACTACGCCCGTGGGCCGCTGCTGGACGCCGACGTCCACCCCGGCATCCCCGACCTGCTCGCCGGCCTGCGGGCGGACGGCACCACGCTGGCGGTGGCGACCAGCAAGCCCGAGGAGTTCGCCCTCCGGGTGCTGGACCACGTCGGGTTGCTCGCCCAGTTCGCGAGCGTGCACGGCGCGACGTTCGACGGCACGGTGCGGCACAAGGACCAGGTGGTCGCCGCCGCGCTGACCGCCCACCCGGACGGCGAGCGCCCGGTGCTCGTGGGGGACCGGGCGCACGACGTCCTGGGCGCCCGCGCCCACGGGCTGCCGTGCATCGGCGCCGGCTGGGGCCCGGCGCCCCCGGGGGAGCTCGCCGCGGCCGGGGCGGCCGTCGTCGCCGCGACCCCCGCCGACGTCCCGGCCGCGCTGGCCGGGCTGGAGGTGCCCCGGTGAGCGGCCCGCGGGTGGCCGTCGTCGGCGGCGGGGTGATCGGCCTGACCATCGCGGCGGAGCTCGCGCTGGCCGGGACGCCGGTGACCGTGCTGGCCGACCGGACCGCCGAGGACAGCGTCTCCGCCGCCGCGGCGGCGCTGTGGTTCCCCTACCGCTCCGGGCAACCGTCGCTCGGCACCTGGCTGGCGCGCAGCCTGCTCCGCTCCACCGAGCTCGCGCCGACCCGGACACCGGCGTGGACCTGCGCTCGGGCCTGGTCGTGGAGCGGCACCCGGGCGGCGCCGACCGGTCGTGGTCGGCGCCGGTCCCCGGTCACCGGGAGGCCACGCCGGAGGAGCTGCCGCCCGGGGCGCTGGCCGGCGTCCGGGCGACCGTCCCGGTGCTCACCGTCCCGACCCACCTGCCCTGGCTGCTGGCGCGCTGCGACCGCGAAGGGGCCCGGTTCCTGACCCGCACGCACCGCTGCCCTGGTCCCGGCGCTCGCCGGGCAGCCGGTCCTCGGCCGGGCCGCGGGGCTGCGGACGGGCCGGCGGAGCATCCGGCTGGAGCGGGTCTTGGGCACGCCGTCCCGGTGGTCGCCTGCTACGGGCGCGGCGGCTCGGGGGTCACGCTGTCCTGGGGCTGCGCCGAGGCCGTCGCCGGGCTGGTCGCCGACCTCCGAGGGGCGCGCGCGGCATCCACGGGTGAGGAACCGCCGGTGCGGGCAGGAAGCACCCGTGACGAGCCCAGCCACGCTGCCCGACGCGCTGCAGGCACTGCGCGACGAGGTCGCCGCCGCGCCCCTCGGCTTGGCCACCCTCGGCCGGGACGCCGCGGCCCGGACCGCCGCCGAGGTGGTCCACCAGGTCGACGACTACCTGCTGCCCCGGCTGCGCGACCTGGACGCCCCGCTGCTCGCCGTCGTCGGCGGTTCCACCGGCGCCGGCAAGTCCACGCTGGTCAACAGCCTCCTGCGGGCGCACGTGACCACACCCGGGGTGCTCCGGCCGACCACCCGGGCGCCGGTGCTGGTCTGCGCTCCCGCCGACCGGGCGGCGTTCGCCGGGGACCGGGTGCTGCCCGGGCTGACCCGCACCACGGGCGGGCAGGCCGGACCGGGTGGCCTGCAGCTGGTGACCCACGACGGCCTGCCGGCGGGGCTGGCGCTCATCGACGCCCCGGACGTCGACTCGGTGGTGGAGGCCAACCGGGACCTCGCCGGGCAGCTGCTCGCCGCCGCCGACCTGTGGGTCTTCGTGACGACGGCGGCCCGCTACGCCGACGCCGTCCCCTGGGACCTGCTGCGGACGGCGCAGGAGCGGGGCACCGCGCTCGCCGTCGTCCTCGACCGGGTGCCCCCCGAGGCCGTCCGCGAGGTGGCCGCCGACCTGGCCGCGATGCTCCGCAGCGGCGGGCTCGGCGGTGCGCACCTGTTCGTGGTCGAGGAACGCCCGCTGCACGACGGGTTCCTGCCCGACGACCAGGCCGGCCCGCTGCGGTCGTGGTTGCACGCGCTCGCCGCCGACCAGGAGCAGCGGGCCGCCGTGGTGCGCCAGACCCTGGCCGGCGCGCTGGGGAGCCTCGACGACCGGGTGGCCTCCGTGGTCGCGGCGGTGGAGGAGCAGGTCACCGCGGCCGACGCGCTCGACGCCGCGGCCGACGCGGCCTACGCCCGGGCCCGGGCCGAGGTCGGCGAGGCGGTGGGCAACGGGACCCTGCTGCGCGGGGAGGTGCTCGCCCGCTGGCAGGAGTTCGTCGGCACGGGGGAGTGGATGCGCTCGCTGCAAGGCCAGGTCGGGCGGCTGCGCGACCGGGTCACCGCCGCGCTGACCGGCCGCCCCACCCCGGCCGCCGACCTGCAGGGCGCCCTCGAGTCCGGGGTGGAGGTGCTGCTCCGCGCGGAGGCGGACCGCGCCGCGGAGGCCACGGTGACCAGCTGGCGCGCGCTGCCCGGCGGCATCGCCCTGCTGGCCGGCCGGGAGGAGGAGCTGGAGGGCGTGTCGCCCGGCTTCACCGGCGTGGCGTCGGACGAGGTGCGCGACTGGCAGGGGTACGTGCTCGAGCTGGTCCGCGACGAGGGCGCGGGCAAGCGGTCGCGGGCGCGGCTGATGTCCTGGGGCGTCAACGGGGCGGGAGCGGTCGTGATGGTCGCCGTCTTCGCCTCCACCGCGGGGCTGACCGGGGCCGAGGTCGCCATCGCCGGCGGCACCACGGCGATCGGGCAGCGGGTGCTGGAGGCGGTCTTCGGGGACGCCGCCGTCCGGGAGCTCGCCGCCCGGGCGCGCGCCGACCTCGACGCCCGGGCCGACCGCCTGCTGGGCATGGAGCAGGACCGGTTCGACGAGCTCCTCGACGAGGTCGCCCCGGCACCGGACGCGGCCGAGCGGCTGCGCGCCGCCGTCGCCGGGCTGGACGTCGCCCGCGGAGCCCGCGCGTGAGGCGCCGGGAGCTGTCGCTGACCGACCGGCTCGCCGCCCTGCGGGAGGCCGTCGAGGTCGCCGAGGACCGGCTGGAGGTGCCCGAGGTGGGCGCCGCGCGGTCGCTTCTGGCCAAGGCCGGAGCCCGCGAGGCGCTCGGCGACGCGACCGTCGTGGCGCTGGCCGGGGCGACCGGCAGCGGCAAGTCCACGCTGTTCAACGCGCTCTCCGGGGCCGAGGTGAGCACACCGGGCGTCCGGCGGCCGACCACCGGGGTGGCGCACGCCAGCGTGTGGGGCGAGCCCTCTGCCGACCACGGAGCTGCTGACCGGTTGCTCGACTGGCTGGAGGTGCCGCGCCGTCACCGGGTGGTGCCGGCCGACCCGGCGCTGGACGGGCTGGTGCTGCTGGACCTGCCCGACCACGACAGCGTTCGGCTGGAGCACCGGCTCGAGGTGGACCGGCTGGTGCAGCTGGTCGACGTCCTGGTCTGGGTGCTGGACCCGCAGAAGTACGCCGACGCCGCCGTCCACTCCCGCTACCTCGAGCCGCTGGCCGGCCACGCCGGCGTGCTCGTGGTGGTGCTCAACCAGGTCGACCGGCTCGACGAGGCGGCGGCGAAGGAGTGCCTGACGGACCTGCGCGGGCTGCTCGACCGCGAGGGGCTCGGGGCGACGCCGATCGTCGCCACCTCGGCCCGCACCGGGGCGGGGCTGGCGGAGCTGCGCGCGGAGCTCGCCCGCCGGGTGAGCGCCCGCCGGGCGGCCACCGACCGGCTGGCCGCCGACGCGCGGGGCGCGGCGGCCGCGCTGGCGCAGCACTGCGCGCCGGGGGCCGGGCCCGACCGGAGCCGGGAGCAGGACGAGCGCGAGGGGCTGGTCGACGCCCTCGCCGACGCGGCCGGGGTGCCGGCCGTGGTGGCGGCGGTGGAGCGCTCGGCCCGCCGCCGGGGCGCCGCGCACACCGGCTGGCCGGTGCTCCGCTGGACCTCGAAGCTGCGGGGTGACCCGCTGGGCCGGCTGCACCTGGGCGACGAGCGGGCCCGCACCTCGCTGCCCGGGGCGGGGGCCGTTCAGCAGGCGGCGCTGGGCGCGGCGCTGCGCCGGGCCCGGGACGACGCGGGGCAGGGGCTCCCGCAGGCGTGGCGGGACGAGCTCCGCCGCACCGCCGAGCTGTCGGAGGAGCGGCTGGCCGACCGGCTGGACCGGGCCGTCGCCGGCACCGACCTCGGCCCCGACCGCACGCCGCTGTGGCAGCGGGCGGTCGGCGGGCTGCAGTGGCTGCTCGCCGTGACCGCGCTGGCCGGGGCGCTGTGGCTGCTGGCGCTGGTCGGGCTGGGGCTGCTGCAGCTGGACGACGTCGTCCCCCTGCCCCGGGTCGAGGGCATCCCGCTGCCCACGCTGCTGCTCGTCGGCGGACTGCTCGCCGGGCTGCTGCTGGCCCTGGTGGCCCGGCCGCTGGTGGCCGCGGGGGCCCGGCGGCGCGGGCGGCTGGCCTACCGGCGGCTCGCCGAGCGGATCGCCGAGGTCGCCGACGACGAGGTGCTCGACCCGCTCTGCGCGGCGCGGGCCGACCACGACCGGTTCTGCGCGGCGGTCGGCCGGGCGGGCGCCGACCGGTGAGCCGGCACACCCAGCTTTGCATGACCATGCATTGCAATGCATACTTCTTCTCATGTCCAAGGTGCTCACCTCCCTGCCCGTCGGCGAGCGCGTCGGCATCGCCTTCTCCGGCGGCCTCGACACCTCCGTGGCGGTCGCGTGGATGCGGGACAAGGGCGCGGTGCCCTGCACCTACACCGCCGACATCGGCCAGTACGACGAGCCCGACATCGGCTCGGTGCCCGGGCGGGCCACCGCGTACGGGGCGGAGATCGCCCGGCTGGTCGACTGCCGCGCGGCCCTCGTCGAGGAGGGGCTCGCCGCGCTGACCTGCGGGGCGTTCCACGTCCGGTCCGGTGGGCGCAGCTACTTCAACACCACCCCGCTCGGCCGGGCGGTCACCGGGACCCTGCTGGTCCGCGCCATGCTCGAGGACGGCGTGCAGATCTGGGGCGACGGCTCCACCTACAAGGGCAACGACATCGAGCGGTTCTACCGCTACGGCCTGCTGGCCAACCCCGCGCTGCGGATCTACAAGCCGTGGCTGGACGCCGACTTCGTCACCGAGCTCGGCGGCCGCAAGGAGATGTCCGAGTGGCTGGTCGCGCACGGCCTGCCCTACCGGGACAGCGCCGAGAAGGCGTACTCGACCGACGCAAACATCTGGGGCGCCACGCACGAGGCGAAGACCCTCGAGCACCTCGACACCGGGATCGAGACCGTCGAGCCGATCATGGGCGTCCGGTTCTGGGACCCCGAGGTCGAGATCGCGCCCGAGGACGTCACCATCGGCTTCGAGCTCGGCCGGCCGGTCACGATCAACGGCAAGGAGTTCGCCTCCGCCGTCGACCTGGTGCTGGAGGCCAACGCGATCGGCGGCCGGCACGGGCTGGGCATGTCCGACCAGATCGAGAACCGGATCATCGAGGCCAAGAGCCGGGGCATCTACGAGGCGCCGGGGATGGCCCTGCTGCACGCCGCCTACGAGCGGCTGGTCAACGCGATCCACAACGAGGACACGCTGGCCACCTACCACTCCGAGGGCCGGCGGCTCGGCCGGCTGATGTACGAGGGCCGGTGGCTGGACCCGCAGTCCCTGATGCTGCGCGAGTCGCTGCAGCGGTGGGTCGGCATGGCCGTCTCCGGCGAGGTGACCCTGCGGCTGCGGCGCGGCGAGGACTACTCGATCCTGGACACCTCCGGGCCGGCCTTCAGCTACCACCCGGACAAGCTGTCGATGGAGCGCACCGAGGACTCCGCGTTCGGCCCGGTCGACCGGATCGGCCAGCTGACCATGCGCAACCTCGACATCGCCGACTCGCGGGCCCGGCTGGAGCAGTACGCCCGGATCGGCATGGTGGGCGGCTCGACGCCGGCGGCCATCGGTGCGGCACAGGCCGCCTCGACCGGGCTGATCGACGCCTCCGAGCAGGGCGGGGCCCAGGCGATCGCGTCCCGCGGGCGGGTGTCCGCGCACGACGAGCTGCTCGACCGCGCCGCGATGGAGTCCGGCACCGATTGAGGACCCTCCTGCCCTCCACCGCTCGCACGCTCGCACGCTCGCGGCGGGCCCCTGCAGGAGGGCCGTCTGCCGAGATCTGAGCCGAGCCCGGGTCCGCCGGGTCAGGCGGGCGCGGGTGCGGGCGCGCGGCGGCGGTGCACTGCGAGCCCGGCGACGGCCAGCACGGTCAGCACGATGACCACCGCGCCGTAGACCTGCGCGGTCGCCGTCAGCCCGACGTACCCGGCGGCGACGCCGGCCGCGATCGCCGGCACGCTGAAGGCCAGGTAGCTGACGGTGAACACCGCCGACAGCAGCCCCGCCCGCCGGCCCGGCGCCACCCCGTCGGTCACGGTGTCCATCGCCCCGAGGAATGCCGCCCCGAACCCGGCACCGGAGACGACGGCGGCGACGAAGAAGCCGGCCAGCGACCCGGCCGCGAGGGTGACGACGGTGCCGCCCACGCCGACCACGAACACCAGCGCGCCCCGGGTCATGGCGCGGTCCGGCGCGAGGCCGCGCCCGGCCAGCGAGCCGACGAGACCGGTGCCGTTGAGCGCGAGCACCACGAGGCTGCCCACGACGTGGTCGTCCACCCCGAAGACGTCGACGACCAGGGACGGGCCCAGCGACGCGTAGAGCCCGCCGAGTGCCCAGGTGGCCACCAGGCCGGGGAGGACGACGAGGAACGCGCGGCGCTGCGGGACCGGCACGTGCACGCTCGGCCGCAGCGACGCCGCCGCTCCTGCCAGCCGGGGTGAGGTCTCGGGCAGGGCCAGCACCCCGGCGGCGGCCAGCAGGCACAGCACGGTGAGCGACCCGAACACCCAGTCGGTGGCCGCGGGCAGGAACTCCACGGCGAGGCCGGCGCCCACCGCGCCGAGCGAGAGCCCCAGCCCCGGCGCGGCGGCGTTGACCAGCGGGCCGAGCGGCCGTTCGGAGCGCTGGGTGTCCAGCAGCGCGGCGCCGAACGTGCCGGTCATCGCGCCGGTGGCCAGGCCCTGCACGACGCGGGCGGCGAGCAGCCACCCGACGCCGTCGGCGAGCAGGAACATCGCCATCGCCGCCGCCTCGACCACCAGCGCCACCGCGAGCACGGGCCGTCGGCCCACGTGGTCGGAGAGCCCGCCGACGACCAGCAGCGACAGCAGCAGTGCGAAGGCGTAGACCGCGAAGACCACGGTCAGCATCCCGGAGCCGAAGCCGAACTGCGCCGCGTAGACCCGGTAGAGCGGCGAGGGCACCCCGGAGGCGGCGAGCATCAGCACCAGCAGGACGGCGACCGCCCAGAACGCGGCGGGGCGGGACAGCGTGGTGCGGCGCACGGTGTCAGCCAAGCAGTTGGGTCCCGGAACTGTTCCCCGGCTCGCTGACCAGCGCGGGTCCGCGCCCGGATGGATGGAACCGATACCACCGTCGGGTGCAGTACGGCGGAACGCCTGCCGATACCCCACCGGAGAGAGGGGTGTCCGCCGTGCTGCTGCTGCGTCGTCTGTTGGCCGTCCTGGCGGCCCTCGTCGTCGTCGGCACGCTCGCCTTCGTCACCGATGGCAGCCCGGCGCGGGCATCGGGCAGCGGTGACCTCATGCCCACCGACGTCCGGTGCGAGGTGGACACCGCCTGTCGGCTGTCGATCGAGTGGCGGACGAGCACCTACGGTCCCTCCGGGGCGGGGGACACACCACTGCGCCGGCGCACGATGCTCTCGGTCTACGCGGAGGCGGGAGAGCAGATCCTCACCGGCTCCTCCTCGCTGGACGACGCGGGGACGGCGGACGTCGTCATCTGGAACCCGGGCGTCGTCCCGGATCCCGAGGCCGCCGCCCTGCCGGCCGTCACGTCGATCAACGGCTTCTCCTGCTCTGCGCAGCGCACGGCGATGGGGGACATGACCCGCGGCGTGATCACCTACCGCAGCCAGGAGGTGGCCGGCGCGCGTTCCGCCGACGGGACGGGCAACCCCGCCGGCTACCTGCCGTGCGTGTACACCGCTCCGACGACCGGGATCTACCGGGTGGCCTTCCACGGCACGGCCGGTGGGAACTCCGACGCCCAGCAGCGGCAGGCGCGTGAGATCGGCACCGTCACGCCGCGCTCGACGTTCACGCCACTGCAAACCGGTCCGGCAACCGCCGTCATGGCCTGGGACGTCACCGTCCGGGCCGCCGGCCCGTCGAACGCCACGGACCTGCCCGGCCGGGTGTTCACGTACTCCCTGGCCGGCTTCTCGGGGCTGAACGGACTGCCCGTCGACGTCGCGCTCAACATGACGACCCCGGACGGGTTCCGCTACGTGGTGGACACCAACGGGTTCGACCCCAGTGGCTTCCTCCTCTACGCCAACGACACGGGGTTCCTCGACGCCGACGGGACGCCGCTGCACCACGACGTGGTGTCCAGCAGCGCGGACCTGGAGAAGATGGCCTCCCTGGTGGGCGGGACGCACCTGGGCCGGCCCGCGTTCCCCCTGTCGCTCGAGCCGCTGGCGGCCGAGACGATGACCGCGCTCGGCATCCCCTTCGCGCCGGTGGCCCCGACCCTCGACGGCCTCACCTTCGCCGGTCAGACCGCGGCGAACGAGAGCTACGTGGCCCGGGGAGGCGGGTTCACGTTCACCACCGCCACGCCGGGCCCGTACCAGATCGTCATCTCCCGGGACGGCACCGACTTCGACCCCGCCGGGCCGGCGAACCGGGTGCTGCGCGGCACCGTGGGGGTGGGCACACACACTGTGGCCTGGGACGGCTCGGACAACTCCGGCGCCGCCTTCCCGGCCGGCCAGGACTATGCCGTGCGCGCGTTCCAGCGGACCGGCGAGTACCACGTGTCCATGCTCGACGTGGAGTCGTCGCTGCGTGGCGGCCCCTCGATCCTGCTGACCAACCCGCCCGGCGGCACCTGCCCCCTCAGCGGCGTGATGAGCACCGGGACGAACTGCTCACGGGCCTTCTACGACGACCGCGGCTACGTCACCAGTTCCGGCGTCCTGGTCGGCACCGCGGACGGCCGGCTGGCCGACACGACGAACGGCACCCAACCCGGCGTCCTGTTCAGCGACGGGTTCTCGGGGTTCGACAGCACGAGCACCCAGCGTGCCTTCGGGACGTCGTCCTCCAGCGCCGGAGGCACCTTCGGCGACGTCAAGGGCCTCGACACCTGGACCTACGTGCACAGCCCGGTGCGCACGACGACAGTCGACGTCGTCGCGCTGCCCGCTGCTCCCGTCGCCGGGGACGACGCCGTGGAGACCCGCGCCGGTCAAACGCTGACGCTCCCCGGCAGCGAACTGCTCGGCGACGACACCGGCTCCGGCCTGCACGTGACCGGCTCGACCGCGGCCACCCACGGCACCGCCACGGTGGACGCCGACGGCGCCCTCACCTACGTGCCCGCCGCGGGCTCCTCCGGCACGGACACCTTCACCTACACGGTCACCGACGACCTCGGCCGCACGGACACCGCCACGGTCACGGTCACCGTGCGCCCGGACGCCGTCGACGACACCGGCACCACCCCCGCGGACACCGCGCTCACCGTCTCCGCCGCCGCGGGCCTGCTCGCCAACGACACCGGCACCGGCCTCGAGGTGACCGACGCGGACGACCCCGCGCACGGGACCCTCACGGTCGACGCGGACGGAGGCTTCACCTACACCCCCGACCCCGGGTTCGTCGGCAGCGACGAGGTCGCCTACACGGTGACCGACGCCTCCGGCGTCACCGGCACCGCCCGCTTGAGCCTGACGGTGACCGGCGGCGGCGTGGGCGGCGGAGCCCTCGACGACGAGGCCACCGGCGTCGTCGGTGAGCCCGAGACCGTCGACGTGCTGCACAACGACGCCCCGCCGTCCGGGCGGAGCTGGGACCGTGCGTCGCTCGGACTGGTGGACCCCGGCACCGGCTCGCCGGTGCGGGAGCTCCCCGTCCCCGGCAAGGGGACGTGGCGGGTCACCGCGGACGACGAGGTGTCGTTCACGCCGGTCGCGGGGTTGGTCGGGACGGTGGCGATCGACTACGTCGTCGAGGACTCCACCGGGGCGACGGCCACCGCGACCGTGTCCGTGTTCTTCCCCCGGCTCCTGGCCCCGCCGCCGGTGGACCCGGAGCCCCCGGCTCCGACCGCGACTCCCGCGCCGGCCGAGCCCACGCCCAGCACGGCGGCTCCTCCCACCCCGGCCCCCGCGGCTCCCCGGGTGGACGCAGCGCTGCCGGCCAGCCCGGCTACCCCCGCGGACCCGACGCCCGAGCGGGACGCCGTCCGGCCGACCGAGGCCCTGGCTCCGCCGACCGTGGCGCCGGCGCTCCCGGCGGAGCCGACGTCCTCCGCCGCGCCGACGTCGCCACCGGCGCCGACGGCTGCGGCCGCGCCGACGTCCTCGTCCGGCCGCGGCGGCAGCGGGGCCTCCGGAGCTCCTGCCGCGGCGCCGGAGGCGGTGCCCGCCGACGGCGGAGCCGAGTCCTCGCTGTTCACGGTGAGCGGCACGTCGGTCGCCGTCGGCCTGCTGTCGGTCGGGACGGCGGTGGGCCTCGCCCTCCTGGCGTGGGCATGGGTGCGGCGCCGGCGCGGGGAGCCCTGACCCCGGCGGCTCAGCCGGGGTAGCGGCGGGAGGTGAAGACGCGACCCGAGGGCGTCACCCGGGTCTGCGTGGACCCGACCAGCACCAGGCAGCGCATGTCCACGGTGTCCGGGTCGAGGTCGCCGAGGGTGGTCACGGTGACCCGCTCCTCCGGCCCGCCGACGTCCCGGCCGACGACCACCACGGTCCCCGGCTTCCGCACCTCGAGCAGCGCCTCGAGCGCCTCGCCGAGCTGGTGCGGCCGGGCCTTGGACCGGGGGTTGTACAACGCGAGCACCAGGTCCGCGGCGGCCGCGTGCCGCAGCCGGTCGACGACGACGTCCCACGGCTTGAGGACGTCGGAGAGGCTGATCACCGCGAAGTCGTGCCCCAGCGGCGCCCCCACCCGGGAGGCGACCGCCTGGGCCGCGGTGAGCCCGGGCAGCACCCGGACCTCGACGTCGGCGAACTCCGGCCGGTCGGCCACCTCGAGCACCGCGGCGGCCATCGCGAACACGCCCGGGTCGCCGCTGGAGACCACCGCCACCCGCCGTCCGGACTGCGCCAGCCGCAGGGCGTGCGCCGCGCGCTCGGCCTCCACCCGGTTGTCGCTCGCGTGCCGGGTCTGCCGCGGGTTGGCCGGCACCCGGGCCAGGTAGGGGCCGTAGCCGACCAGGTCGTCGGCGCCGGCGAGCGCCTCCGCGACCTCCGGCGTGGTCCAGGAGCGCTTCCCCGGACCGAGCCCGACGACGACGACCTCGCCGGCGCGGGGCCCGTCGTCCGCCCGCTCGGGTGAGTTCCCCGGCCCGGTGAGCGGGCTGGGCAGCAGCGCGAGGGAGAAGTAGGGGACGGTCTCCGGGTCGACGTCGGCCAGCGGCGCGACCCGCTGCCGGTCGGTGGTGGCCCGCTCGACGTACCAGGCCCGGTCGAGCACCCCGGCGGCGTCGAACGCCTCCCGGACTCCGCCGAACGTGCGGCCGAGCTTCACCACCGCGGCCGAGTCGGCGGTGGCCAGCCACTCGGCCAGCTCGTCGGCGGGCAGCGTGCCGGGCAGGACGGTGAGCACCTCGTCCCGCTCGACCAGCGGCCGGCCCAGCACCGCCGCGGCGCCGCTCACGCTGGTGACGCCGGGCACCACCTCGGTCGGGTACCGGCCGGCCAGCCGCTTGTGCATGTGCATGTACGAGCCGTAGAAGAACGGGTCGCCCTCGGCGAGGACGACGACGTCCCGGCCGGCGTCCAGGTGCGCGGCCAGGCGCGCGGCGGCGGACTCGTAGAACTCGTCGATCGCGCCCTGGTAGCCGCCGGGGTGGTCGGTGGCCTCGGTGGTGACCGGGTAGACCAGCAGCTCCTCGACCTGGCCCTCCCGCAGGTAGGGCGCGGCCAGCGCCCGGGCCACCGAGCGGCCGTGCTGGGCGGCGTGGAAGGCGACGACGTCGGCCGCCCCGATCAGCCGCGCGGCCTTGACCGTGACCAGCTCAGGATCGCCGGGCCCCAGCCCGACCCCGAACAACCGCCCGGTGCGGCCATGTTGGCCAACATGGCCGGTCACTCGGCCTCACTCGCGATCGCGTTCACGGCCGCGGCGGTGATCGCCGACCCGCCGCGGCGGCCGTGCACGACCAGGGAGTCCAGGTCGCTGGCGGCCAGCGCCTGCTTGGACTCGACCGCGCCGATGAAGCCCACCGGGATGCCGAGCACGGCGGCCGGGCGGGGCGCGCCGGCGGCGACCATCTCGAGCAGGTGGAAGAGCGCGGTGGGGGCGTTGCCGATCGCGACGACGGCGCCGTCCAGGCGGTCGCCCCACAGCTCCAGCGCCGCCGCCGTGCGCGTGGTGCCCAGCTCCCGGGCCAGGCCCGGGGTGCGCGGGTCGTTGAGCGTGCAGACGACGTCGTTGTCCTTCGGCAGCCGGCGCCGGGTCACCCCGGAGGCGACCATCTGCGCGTCGCACAGCACCGGGGCGCCGGCGTGCAGCGCGTCACGGGCCCGGAGGACGACGTCGGGGGAGAAGGCGATGTCCTCGACCAGGTCGACCTGGCCGCAGGCGTGGATCATCCGCACCGCGACCTGGGCGACGTCCGCCGGCAGCCGGGACAGGTCGGCCTCGGCGCGGATCGTGGCGAAGGACCGCCGGTAGATCTCGGCGCCGTCGTGCTCGTAGTCGTACATCAGCCCTTCTCGATCCGGTAGCCGGCCGGGGTCGCGACGACGTCGACCACGTCGCCCCGCGGGCGGCCGCACCGCCGCTCGCAGCCGGCCCAGTGCTGGCGGACGCCGCCGGGCAGCGTCCCGGTGGCGATGGCGGCGGTGACGTCGGCGCGGACGTCGGCCAGCGACCGCGCGCACCCGGGCCGTCCGGCGCAGGCGGTCACCAGCGCCCAGGGGCTGGCCTCGTCGAAGACGACGCCGGTGCGGTGCAGGTCGACCGCGGCGTCGTCGACGGCGTCCTCGGCGAGGTCCGGGACGACGACGGTCCGCCAGGGCGTCAGCTGCACCTCGTCCGCGAGGCCGGCCAGCAGCTCGGCCTGCTCGGCGCTCAGCCGGCCGAGCCGGAGGACGCCGACCAGCGCGGTGCGCCCGTCGAGCTGGGTCACCGCCCCCACGGGCCCGACCGGGACCGCCGCCGGCACCTCGACGCGGCCATGTCGGCCAACATGGCCGGACAGGCGGGCGGCGACCCGCGTGGGGCCGTCGGTCAGCTCGGCCAGCCGCCAGGCGGTGCCGCCCTGCGCGGCGCGCTCGGCGAGGAACGCCCGCGCCGCGTCCAGCGCCAGGGCGACGGCGTCCTCGGGGCGCGCCCGCAGGCCGGAGTCCGCGCCGCCGAGCAGCAGCGCCACCGTGCCGGGGGCGAGGGCGAGCAGCCCGACGTCGCTCCCGAGACCGGCGACGTCGCCGCGGCCGTCGTCCAGGGCGGCGAGGAAGCGGCCGGGCAGCCCGGCGAGCGCGGGGTCGGCCCGCAGCCCGGTGTCGAGCGCGTGGACCCACGGCCGGACGTCGAGGTGCCCACCGGGCGCCCGGCCGGAGAGGGTGCTGGCCAGCAGGTTCCGGACCCGCTCGTGGGTGGCGCTGGGCAGCAGCCCGGCACCGGCCAGGCGGGCGCCCAGCGCCGCCTCCGCGCCGGCGGCCAGCCCGCGCAGCTGCAGGTTGGCGCGGCTGGTCAGCTCCAGGTGCCCGTCGCCGAGCTCCCGGGTCGCAGCGGCCAGCGCGCGCAGCTGGGCGGCGGTCAGCGTGCCGCCGGGCACGCGGACCCGGGCCAGCGCGCCGTCGGCGGCCGCGTGGGTCTGCAGCGCACCCGGGCAGGCGTCGGGCCGGTCGCGGGTCGGGACGGCGGATGTCATGGCATCCGCGAGGCTACTTCCCGGTCCGCCGCGCCCCTCCGTGCTGCCGCCCGCGGGCCAGGCTCAGCGCCCGGGCGAGGACCGGGCGGTGCTCCGGTGGCGCCTCCGGAGCGATCGGCGTCGGCGGGGCGGAGGCGGCCTGTGCGGCGTCGAACTCCATCCAGACCCGGCGCCGGTCGCCACGGGTGTGCACCGCCGCCATGGCGTGCACCCGGCGGCGCTGGTCCTCGGTGCCGGCGTGCATGGCGACGGCGATCTCCGCCTCCCGCATGGCGGCCTCGGCGGCGAACTCCTCCGGGGTGTGCGGATAGGACTCCGGAGGCCGGGGGTCCTCCGGCCGCTCGTGCGCGTACGGGCTGTCCGGCGGCAGGTTGCCGCTGACCCGGCCGTACAGACCCAGCACCAGCAGCAGCAGGCCGACGCCGATCGAGAACAGCACGTTCCGCATCTCGAAGGCCAGGATGTTCAGGTCGCTGTTGAGCACCGCGAGGTTGGCCAGCGCGGAGAGCAGGAACAGGCAGCCGAGGACGGCCATCACCGTCGAGGCGACCCGAGGGCCGAGGAACGCGGCACCGATCAGCACGAGCCCGACCACGATGGAGATCGCGGACAGCAGGCCGTTGGAGGACAACCCGAGGATCCGCTCGCCCTCGGTGGAGAAGAAGCCCAGCCCGCCGGCGAGCCCGATCAGCCCGAAGACCAGCAGGAACGCGCCGACGCAGATCGCGCCGATGCGCTGGACGTTGTACACCAGGTCCACCTCGGCCTGGTGCTCGTCCACCGGTTCGTCGGGGCGGAGATCGTCGGGCCGGCTGGACCGGTGGGGGAGATGGAGCTTCGTGCTCATGGCGCACCCCCTGGAGGAGACCTCCAGTCTAGGCCCGATCGTGAGCTGGGTCTCCTCCTGCGTCGCCCGGTCCCCGGCTCAGGCCGGCGACCGGTCGAAGGACATCCACACCTCGCGCCGGTCGGCCCGGGTGCGGACCCGGGCCATCGCGGCCACCCGCCGCTGCTGGTCCGGGGTGGCGCGGTGCTCGACGACGGCGAGCTCCGCCTCCCGCATGGCCGACTCGGCGGCGCGCTCCGCGTCCGTGCGCGGCAGCTGCTGGTCGACGTCCGCGTCCACCTCGGACGGGTGCGGGCGGTGGTAGGGGCTGTCGGCCGGCACGTTGCCGGTGATCCGCCCGTAGGCGCCGAGGGTCAGCAGCACCAGCCCGGCGACGAGGGAGAACACGACGTTGGCCATCGAGAAGGCCAGCAGGTTGAGGTCGGTCTCCAGGACGGCGAGGTTCACCAGGGCCGAGAGCAGGAACGCCGTCCCCACGCCGATCATCACCGTCGAGACGGTGCGCGCGCTGCGCGCGGCCGCGACGACGAGGACCGCGGCGGTGACCACCGAGATGGTGGACAGCAGGCCGTTGGACGGCATCCCGAGGATCGGCTCGCCCTCGGTGGAGAAGTAGTCCAGGCCGTCGGCGAAGCCGAGGACGCCGAAGACGAGCAGGACGGCGGCGACGACGAGGGCACCGCCCCGCTGGACGGCGACCACGGTGCCGCCCTTGGGCGGGTCCTGCGGCCGGTCCGGGCGGTCGCCGGACGGGGCGGGGCGGGCGGTGGTGGAGGGGGCGGTGGGGGAGGGGGCGGTGGTGGACGGGACGCGGCGCAGGGTCAGGGCCATGGCGTACTCCGGGTGAGCAGGATGGTGACAGCGGGTTGGAGTCGTGCGCGTGCGGACCGTCACTACCCGGCTCGGCAGCGCCCTACCCGGTTGCAGGCGACCGATTTGGTTCCGCAGCCCGGTGGGATGCTGGTGGCCGCCTGGGAGGAGCCACATGAGCCAGCCGTACGAGAACGACGTCCACTCCGAGTACCTGCGGGCCGACCTGTTCTTCAACATGGGCCAGCCGATCGAGGCCGCCCGCGTGCTGGAGGGCGTCGTCGCCGTCGAGCCCGACAACCAGGCCGCGCTGGAACTGCTGGCCCGGAGCTACTTCGGCTCCGCCCAGCTGGCCCGCGCGGAGGCCGCGCTCAACCGCCTGGTCGAGCTGTCCCCGGCGAACGGCTGGGCCCGCCGCGCGCTCGCCCGCACGCTGGAACGGCAGAGCCGCCCCGACGAGGCCGCCGTCCACCACCGGGTGGCCGACGCCCTCGGAGCCGACTGATCCGGTCCGGCGCGGCCTGTGCTGTGCTGGTCCCATGAACCGCCGCACCGGTCCGCGCCTGCTGCTGGCCCTGGTCGTCTCGCTGTCCCTGACCGCCTGCGGCGGCGACGCGGGTGAGGCGGCTCCCCCCACGGGGGAGCCGGCGGCCGGGCAGTCGTCGACCCAGGCGTGCGAGACCCGGCCGGCGACGGCGGAGCCCCCGCCGTCGGTGACCACCGACGAGACCCTCGCCCCCGTGGTGCCCGCGTCGGACGCCCCGCCGCCGTGCGACCTGGTGGTCAGCGACGTCCTGGTCGGCGTCGGGGCGGAGGCGGTCGACGGGTCGACGGTCGCCGTCAAGTACGTCGGGGCCTTCTACGAGACCGGCGAGGAGTTCGACTCCTCCTGGAGCCGCGGCACCGAGGAGACCCTGCCGGTCACCCTCGGTGCCGGGCAGGTGATCCCGGGCTTCGAGCAGGGGATCACCGGCATGCGCGAGGGCGGCCGTCGGATCGTCACCATCCCCAGCGACCTGGCCTACGGCGACCAGGGGCGGGGCCCGATCCCGGGTGGGGCCACGCTGGTGTTCGTGCTGGACCTGGTGCAGGTCGGCTGACGGGTCGCCGCGGCGCGCCCGGTACCGTCGCGGCACACCACGGCAGTGCAGCAGGGCTCACCCATGGCCACCCACGGTCAGCGGAGCGGCGGCCGGTGGTGCCGGCCCGCCGCGGTCCCGAGGAGGCATCCGTGCGCACGTTCACCCTCCTGTCCACCTCCGACACCGACCTGCTGAGCGCCCGCTCGTCGGGTGCCGGCTGGCGGCTGGCCAACCCGGCCCGGCTCGACGCCGACGCGATGGCCGGGCTCGCGGCCGGCACCGACCTGGTGGTGGTGCGGATCCTCGGCGTCCGCCGGCACTACGAGGAGCAGCTCGCCCCGGTCCGGGCGCTGGGCGTGCCGGTCGTCGTCCTCGGCGGTGAGCAGCTCCCCGACGCCGAGCTGATGGAGCTCTCCACCGTCCCGATGGGCGTGGCCACCGAGGCGCACGGCTACCTGGCCCAGGGCGGACCGGCGAACCTCGCCCAGCTGCACCGCTTCCTCGCCGACACCGTGCTGCTGGACGGCGAGGGGTTCGAGCCGCCCGCCGTGGCACCGGAGTGGGGCGTGCTGGACCGCGGGTCCACCGGCACCGGCCCGACGATCGCCGTCCTCTACTACCGGGCGCACCAGCTGAGCGGCAACACCGGCTTCGTCGAGGACCTCTGCGCCGCGATCGAGGACGCCGGCGGCCGCGCCCTGCCGATCTTCACCTCCTCGCTGCGCAGCGTCCCCGACGAGCTGATCGGGACGCTGCGCGGCGCCGACGCCCTGGTGGTCACCGTGCTGGCGGCCGGCGGGTCGCGGCCCGCGACGGCCCAGGCCGGTGGGGACGACGGCGCCTGGGACGTCGGGCAGCTCGCCGCCCTCGACGTCCCGGTCGTGCAGGGCCTCTGCCTGACCCGCTCGCGCGCCGAGTGGGCCGCCGACGACGACGGGCTCTCCCCGCTGGACGTCGGCAACCAGGTGGCGATCCCGGAGTTCGACGGCCGGCTGATCAGCGTGCCCTTCTCCTTCAAGGAGACCGACGACGAGGGGCTGACCACCTACGTCGCCGACCCCGAGCGTGCCGCCCGGGTCGCCGGGACGGCGGTCGCCCACGCCCGCCTCCGCCACACCCCGCCGGGGGACCGGCGGATCGTCGTGATGCTCAGCGCCTACCCGACCAAGCACGCCCGGATCGGCAACGCGGTCGGCCTGGACACCCCGGCGTCCGTCGTCCGGCTGCTCGCCGCCCTGGCCGGCGCCGGGTACGACGTCGGGCCGTTCGACGGCCCCGGCGCGCTCCCCGGCGTCGCCGACCTGGACGGCGACGCGCTGGTGCACGCGCTGATCGCGGCCGGCGGGCAGGACGAGGACTGGCTGACCGCCGAGCAGCTGGCCGGCAACCCGGTGCGGATCCCGGCGGCCGAGTACCGGCGCCACTTCGACACGCTCCCCGCCGAGCTCCGCGACGCGGTGGTCGAGCACTGGGGCGAGGCGCCCGGCTCGCTGTTCGTCGACGACTCCGGGAACGACCAGGCCATCGTCTTCGCGGCGCTGCGGGCCGGGAACGTCGTGGTCATGGTGCAGCCGCCGCGCGGCTTCGGGGAGAACCCGATCGCGATCTACCACGACCCCGACCTGCCGCCGTCCCACCACTACCTGGCCGCCTACTGGTGGCTGCGCTCGGATCGGGATGCCGGCGGGTTCGGCGCGCACGCGCTGGTGCACGTCGGCAAGCACGGCAACATGGAGTGGCTGCCGGGCAAGACCGTGGGCATGTCCGCGGCGTGCGGGCCGGACGCCGCGATCGGCGACCTGCCGCTGGTCTACCCGTTCCTGGTCAACGACCCGGGTGAGGGCACCCAGGCCAAGCGCCGCGCGCACGCCACGCTGATCGACCACATGGTGCCGCCGATGGCCCGGGCCGACTCCTACGGCGACATCGCCCGGCTCGAGCAGCTGCTCGACGAGCACGCCAACATCGCGGCGATGGATCCGGCCAAGCTGCCCGCCGTCCGCCAGCAGATCTGGACGCTCATCCAGGCGGCGAAGCTCGACCACGACCTGGGGCTCGCCGACCGGCCGCACGACGCGGAGTTCGACGAGCTGATCCTGCACGTCGACGGCTGGCTCTGCGAGGTCAAGGACTCGCAGATCCGCGACGGCCTGCACGTGCTCGGCGCCCCGCCCACCGGCTCGGACCGGGTCGACCTGGTGCTGGCGATGCTGCGCGCCCGGCAGATCTGGGGCGGCGCCGTCGCGCTGCCCGGCCTGCGCCAGGCGCTCGGGCTGACCGAGGACGGGTCGGCCGGGCTCCGGGAGACCGACCGGGTCGAGGCGCTGGCCGAGGCCCTGGTGACCGGCATGGAGGCCGCCGGTTGGGCAGGAGCGGCCATCTCCGCCGTCGTCCGGGAGGTGCTGGGGGAGGACTCCCCGGCCGTTGCCGAGGTGCTGCGCTTCGCCGTCGACGAGGTGGTGCCCCGGCTGGCGCGGACCACCGACGAGCTGGACATGACCCTGCACGCCCTCGACGGCGGGTACGTGCCCGCCGGACCGTCGGGCTCCCCGCTGCGCGGGCTGGTCAACGTGCTGCCGACCGGCCGCAACTTCTACTCCGTGGACCCGCGCGCGATCCCCTCCCGGCTCGCGTGGGAGACCGGGTCGGCGATGGCCGAGTCGCTGGTCGACCGGTACCGCGCCGACCACGACGGGGAGCACCCGCGGTCGGTGGGGCTGTCGGTGTGGGGCACGTCGGCGATGCGGACGGCGGGGGACGACGTCGCCGAGGTGCTCGCGCTGCTCGGCGTCCGGCCGGTGTGGGACGACGCGTCCCGGCGGGTGACCTCGCTGGAGGCGATCCCGGTCGACGAGCTGGGCCGACCGCGGATCGACGTCACGGTGCGGATCTCCGGCTTCTTCCGGGACGCGTTCCCGCACGTGGTGACGATGCTCGACGACGCCGTCACGCTGGTGGCGGGGTTGCCCGAGCCGCCCGATGAGAACTTCGTGAAGGCGCACGTGGACGCCGACCTCGCGACCCACGGCGACCGGCGGCGGGCGACCACCCGGGTGTTCGGCTCCAAGCCCGGGGCGTACGGGGCCGGGCTGCTGCCGCTGATCGACTCCCGGAACTGGCGCGGCGACGCCGACCTGGCCGAGGTCTACGCGGTGTGGGGCGGCTACGCCTACGGCCGGGACCTCGACGGGGTGGCGGCGCGCCCGGACATGGAGTCGGCGTACCGGCGGATCGCGGTAGCGGCGAAGAACGTCGACACCCGCGAGCACGACATCGCCGACTCCGACGACTACTTCCAGTACCACGGCGGGATGGTCGCCACCGTCCGCGCGCTCACCGGCCGGGCACCGGAGGCCTACATCGGCGACTCGACCCGGCCGGAGTCGGTGCGCACCCGGTCGCTGACCGAGGAGACCTCGCGGGTGTTCCGCGCCCGGGTGGTCAACCCCAAGTGGCTGGCCGCGATGCGCCGGCACGGCTACAAGGGTGCGTTCGAGCTCGCCGCGACCGTCGACTACCTGTTCGGCTACGACGCCACCACCGGCGTGGTCGCGGACTGGATGTACGAGAAGCTCACCGAGACCTACGTGCTCGACCCGGAGAACCGGGAGTTCATGGCGCAGTCCAACCCGTGGGCGCTGCACGGCATCGCCGAGCGGCTGCTCGAGGCCGTGGACCGGGGGATGTGGGCGTCGCCGGACCCAGCGGTGCTCGCCGAGCTGCAGCAGGCCTATCTGGACACGGAGGGTGACCTGGAGGGCGGGCAGCACGAGGGCCCCGTGCCGCCCGCACCTCGCCGGCTCGGCGTAGGCCGCTGAACGGGGCCGATGAGGTCCGTTCCGCTGGGTGACGGCGCGCGGGCGCGGCGATCCGGGGCTGCGCGGGTCCGCGGCGGCCGGTGGACGCTCGGTCCATGGGCATCCTGAGCAGGCTGATGGGGACGGCGGAGGGCGCAGCGGCCCGCGGGGCGCGGACCGGCCGCGGCACGGGACGCACGCGGGGCGCGGGGGGCACGGGGCGCGGGCTGAGCCGGAGCACCGGCCGGAGCGCGGCCCGGGCCACCGGCCGTCGCTCGTCGGGGCGCGGCGCGGCGACGCCGGCCGCCGGCGGCGGGCTGGGCAAGCTGCTGGGGTCACTCACCGGTCGCCGCTGACCCCGGCGCGGAACGGCGGGCGGCTCCGGCCGCGGGGCCGGTCCTGCACCGATGAGTTCGTCGCACCCCGGTGGTCCCATGCTGCATGGACACCACACTGCTGGCGATCGGCACCCGCAAGGGGCTGTGGCTGGCGACCAGTGAGGACCGGCAGACCTGGTCGTTGTCGCAGCCGCACTTCCTGATGACCGAGGTGGCGGGGGTCGGCATCGACACCCGGGGCGGGCGCACGCGGGTGCTGGTCGGCGTGCGGTCGGAGCACTTCGGCCCGACCGTCGTCCACTCCGACGACCTGGGCGCGACCTGGACCGAGCCGGAGGGCGGCGCGATCCGGTTCCCGGCCGACACCGGGGCCGCGGTGGAGCGGATCTGGCAGCTGCGCCCGGACTCCGCCGACCGGCCGGGCGTGGTCTGGGCCGGCTGCGAGCCGATCTCCGTCTGGCGGTCCGAGGACGGCGGCGAGCACTTCGGGCTGTGCCGCGGGCTGTGGGACCACCCGCACCGCAGCGAGTGGGGCGCGGGGTACGGCGGCGCCGCCGCGCACACCGTCCTGCCCGGGCCGGGGTCCACCGTGCACGTGGCGATGAGCACCGGCGGCGTCTACCGGACGAGGGACGGCGGGACGTCGTGGGAGCCCCGCAACGCCGGGATCTCCGCGTACTTCCTGCCCGGCCCCGCGCCGGAGTTCGGGCAGTGCGTGCACAAGATCGCCCGCGACGCCGTCGTGCCGACCCGGCTGTACGCGCAGAACCACCACGGCGTGTACCGGTCCGACGACGACGGCGACAGCTGGACGTCGATCGCCGACGGGCTGCCGTCGGACTTCGGCTTCGTGATGCTCGCCCACCCCTCCCGCGCCGGGACGATCTGGGTGGTGCCGCTGGTGGCCGACGGCGAGCGGGTCCCGCCGGGCGGGCAGCTGGCCGTGCACCGCAGCGACGACGCGGGCGAGACCTGGCAGCGGCTGGACGGCGGGCTGCCGGACCACGAGTACAACGCCGTGCTCCGCGACGCCGCGGCCGTGGACACCGCGGACCCGGTGGGCGTGTACCTGGGCACCCGCGGGGGCGAGGTCTACGCCAGCGCCGACGAGGGCCGGACGTTCAGCACGGTCGCCTCCCACCTGCCGGACGTGCTGTGCGTGCGCGCGGCGGTGTTGCCGTGAGCGTGCGGGTGCTGCTGCCGCGGCTGCTGAGCGACTGCACCGGCGGCCGCACGACGGTGGACGTCGACCTGGCCGACCCGGCGACCGTGCGCGCCCTGCTGGACGCCCTGGCCACCGAGCACCCGGTGTTCGACCGGCGGGTGCGGGACGAGACCGGGGAGCTGCGCCGCCACGTGAACGTCTACGTGGACGGGGAGGAGGTCCGCCGGCTCGACGGCCTGGCCACGCCGGTGCCGCCGGGCGCGGAGGTGATGGTGGTGCAGTCGGTGGCGGGCGGCTGATCCGGCACTGCTCGACCCTGGTCGTCAGGCCAGCAACAGGGCGGCGACGAGCAGCGTGACGGCGGTGCTGACCTCGCCCATCGCGCCCATGACGTCGCCGTTCACCCCGCCGAGCCGCCGGGTGGCGCGGCTGTGGAGCGCCTCGGATGCGAGGAGTCCGAGCGCGACCGCAGCCGGCAGCGCCAGCGCCGGCCCGCCCCCGATGTCCCCGCCGCTCATGTCCCCGCCGCTCATCGACAGCCCGGCCGCCACGCTCCCGGCGAGCAGCAGGACCGCCGTGCCGGCCAGCCAGCGCCGGGAGACGCTGCCCGCGACGGCGCTGCCCAGCGACGACCCCTCGGCCACCGGCACCCCGGGCAGCCCGGTGCGGGCCATCGCCACCCGCGCGGCGACGGTGGCGACGATCAGCACCGGCCAACCGCCGTCGGTGGCCAGCAGCTGCGCCAGGCAGGCGACCTGGAGCAGCAGGGTGAGCACCAGGGTGACCACGCCGAAGGGCCCGACGTCCCCGGCCCGCATGACCTCCAGGGCGCGGTCCCGGCCGCGCAGCGGGCCCAGCCCGTCGGCGGTGTCGGCCAGACCGTCGAGGTGCAGGCCGCGGGTGAGCGCAGCGAGCACCGCGATGCCCAGCACGGCGCCGACCAGCGGGCTCGCGGCGCGGGCGGCCGCCCACGCGACGGCCGTCGCCACCGTGCCCAGCACCACCCCGACCAGCGGCGCCCACGGCAGGACGCCGCGCGCGGTCCGGGCCGCCGGCACCCGGGCCGTGGTCAGCCAGGCGAACGACTCGGCCGGCCCCGACCACCACCGTCGCCGGTCGAGCTCGTCCTTCACCGGAGCCGCTGGGGGAGTCCGGCCACCACGAACCACACCTCGTCGGACGTGGCGGCCAGCCGCTGGTTCACCGTGCCGAGGGTGTCGCGGAACAGCCGCCCCGCCCGGGTCTCCGGGACGACGCCCAGGCCGACCTCGTCGCTGACCGCGACCACGTGCGCCGGGGTCATCACCCAGTTGTCGACCAGCGCGTCGCACCGTCGCGCCAGCCGGTCGAGGGCTCCGGGGTCGGTCTCGTCCCACACCCCGGTCTCGTCCATGAGGGCGGCGATCCAGGTCGTGATGCTGTCGACCAGCACGCTGCCGCCGCGCACGAGCTCGGAGGGCGCGGTGCTCTCCAGCGTCGTCCACCCGGCCGGGCGGCGGGCCCGGTGCGCCGCGATCCGCGCCGTCCACTCGGCGTCCGCGGCGTCACGCCGCGAGGTCGCGAGGTAGACGACGTCGTCCCGCCCGGCGAGCAGCTGCTCCGCGTGAGCCGACTTGCCCGACCGCGACCCGCCGAGCACCAGCACCCGGCTCACCGCAGCACCCGGCTCACCGCAGCACCCGGCTCACCGCAGCACCCGGCTCACCGCAGCACCCGGCTCACCGCGGCACCCGGCCAGCTCCAGGACGGTCACCGTGCCGTTGTGCGGCGTCAACGCCGGCATCTCCGCCGGGGCCAGGCCGGCGGCCACCGCTTGCGCGGCCCGGATGGTGTCCCCGTGGGTCACCAGCGCGACCACTTCGGCCGGGGGGTCCGCGCGCAGCCCGTCGAGGAACGAGCCGATCCGGAGGTGCAGGTCGGCCAGGCTCTCCCCACCCTCGGCGGCCCAGTGCGGGTCGGTCCAGTCGACGACGTCCCAGAGCTCGCGGGAGGGGCGGCCCTCCAGCACGCCGTAGCCCTGCTCGCGCAGCGCGGGCGTCGTCCGCACCGGCAGCCCGGTCGCCGCCGCGCAGTGCTCGGCGGTCTGCAGCGCGCGTCGCAGGTCGCTGGAGAACAGGGCACCAGGGCCACGGCCCTGCTCGGCCAGCGCGGCCAGCTCCGCGGCCGCCTGGGCGGCCTGCCGGTGCCCGAGCTCGGTGAGCGGCACGTGGGCCGTCTGCCCCTGCATGCGGCCGGCGGCGTTCCACTCGCTCTGGCCGTGCCGGACGAGCAGCAGGGTCAACGGGGAGGCCATGGTCCCGGCAGCCTAGGCGCAACCGGAGGGCGGGCTCCCGCAGGTGCGCCGCCGTCGTCCTCGTACCGTCGCTGCCGTGACCATCCCGCTGCGCCCCGGCGCCGGCCGAGCCGCCCGGCCGGCTCCGCGCCCGACCGGACCGGGCCCGTTGGCCCCCCTGCTCGACCTGCCCGGCGTGGCCGACGCGGCCGAGGGCGCGCGGACGGCGGTCGACCGGCTCCTCGGGCACCGGGTGCTGCGCCGGGAGTCGGCCGGGGTCAGCGCCGAGTCCGCGTTGCGGGGCGCCCGGGCCTCGGCCGCATTGGAGGGCGTCGACGTGCCGCTCGCCGAGCTGCGTGCCGGGCAGGTCGGCGATCCGGTGGTGCAGGGCGCGCTGCGCGTCTCGGTGGGCCTCGGGTCCATGGTGGGGACGTGGGACCGGGCGCCGGGGCAGGTCCTCGCGCGGCTGCACGTGCTGGCGGCCGCCGACCTCGCCGCGCGGGACGACCTGGGGCGTCCATCCGGCGCGGCCGGACCGCGGCTGGGGGCACTGTTCTCGATCATCACCGGTGCGACCACCGTGCCCGCGGTGGTGCTGGCCGGCGTCGTCCACGGGGAGCTCGCGGCGCTCGCGCCCTTCGGCACGCAGGACGGTGTGGTGGCCCGGGCCGCGGGCCGGCTGGTCGGCATCACCCGGGGACTGGACCCGAAGGCGGTGTCGGTGCCCGAGGTCGGCTTCGTCGAGCTGGGCCGGCCAGCCTACGACGCCGCGCTGGAGGGCTACCGCTCGGGCGGGCCGGCTGGGCTGGCCGGCTGGCTGGTGCACTGCTGCCGCGCCGCGGAGCACGGAGCAGCGGAGGGCCTGGCCGTCTGCGAGAGCCTGCTGCGCGGCTGAGCTGAGTCGGCCGGTGTGCCCGGGTGCCGGGGGACTTCGGCGCGGGACCAGACTCCCGGCATGAGATTCCTCGAGGTCGACGGTCTGGGGCAGGTCAGCCGGGTCGGGCTGGGCACGTGGCAGTTCGGCTCCCGCGAGTGGGGCTACGGGCAGGGCTACGCCGAGGGGGCGGCCCGCGACATCGTGCGCCGTGCGCGCGAGCTCGGCGTCACGCTCTTCGACACCGCGGAGGTCTACGGGTTCGGCCGGAGCGAACGGATCCTGGGTGAGGCGCTGGGGCAGGACCGCGGGGACGTCGTCGTCGCCACCAAGGTCTTCCCGGTCGCGCCGTTCCCTGCGGTCGTGCGCCGGAGCCTGGAGGGCAGCGCCCGGCGGCTGCAGCTGCCGCGCATCCCGCTCTACCAGGTGCACCAGCCCAATCCCGTGGTGCCGGACTCGGTGACCATGCCCGGCCTGCGGGCGCTGCTGGACGAGGACCGCATCGGCGCCGTCGGCGTCTCCAACTACTCCCTGAGCCGCTGGCGGGACGCCGACGCGGCGCTCGGCCGCCCGGTCGTCAGCAACCAGGTCGACTTCTCCCTCGCCCACGCCGGACCGCTGGAGGAGCTCGTTCCGTTCGCCGCCCGGGAGGGCCGGCTGGTGATCGCCTACAGCCCGCTGGCCCAGGGACTGCTCGGCGGCCGCTACTCGGCCGACCACCGGCCGGGTGGGGTGCGGGCGGCGAACCCGTTGTTCGGAACGGAGAACCTGCGCCGGGTCGAGCCGCTGCTGGCCACCCTGCGGGAGGTGGCCGACGCGCACCGGGTACCGCCGGCGCAGGTCGCGCTGGCCTGGTTGATCGGCCAGCCGCAGGTGGTCGTCATCCCGGGAGCCTCCAGCGTCGAGCAGCTGGAGGCCAACGTGGCCGCCGCCGACCTGGAGCTCGCCGCCGACGAGCAGGCCGCGCTCACCGCGGCGGCGCGGGCGTTCACGCCGGTGTCCGCCGTCCGCACGATCGGCGACACGGTCCGCGAGCAGGTGGACCGGCTGCGCAGCCGGTTCACCGGCTGAGCCGCGTTCCCGCAGGACCGGGGTCGGCGGCGCGGGGCTCAGGCGCCCCGGCGCCGCCGGCGGCCGGACAACGGGACGACGGGGACGTCGACGACCGCGGGCAGCGGCCGCAGCGTCCTGCGGCGGGCGTACCAGGCCAGCCCGGCCACCGCCGCCCCCACGGCGGCGCTGGTGACCACCGGCGTCCGCGCGCCGCTGAAGCGCGCGCGCAACGACACCGGGCGGCTGAACGCGAGCACCGGCCAGCCGCGCTCGGTCGCCGCCTTGCGCAGCGCCCGGTCGGGGTTCACCGCCGTCGGGTGTCCGACGGCCTCGAGCATCGGCAGGTCGGTGACGGAGTCGCTGTAGGCGAAGCAGTCGGCGAGGTCCCAGCCGCGCTCGGCGGCGACCTCCCGCATCGCGACGGCCTTGTTCTCCCCGTAGGCGTAGAACTCGACCTCGCCGGTGTACCGGCCGTCCCGGGTCACCATCCGGGTGGCGACCACCCGGTCCGCGCCGAGCATCTCGCCGATCGGCCCCACCATCTCCGCGCCGCTGCTGGAGACGATGACGACCTCGCGGCCGGCCGCCCGGTGCGACTCGATCAGGTCCGCGGCCTCGGCGTAGACCAGCGGGTCGACGATGTCGTGCAGCGTCTCCCGGACGATGTCGTGCACCACGGCGACGTCCCAGCCGGTCGTCATCGCGGTGATCTGGCTGCGCATCCGCTCCATCTGCGCGGCGTCGGCGCCGGCCAGGGAGAAGACGAACTGGGCGTAGGCGCCCTTGAGCACCGCCCGTCGGTTGATCAGGCCACCCTGGAAGAACGGCCGACCGAAGGCCAGGGTGCTGGACTTCGCGATGACCGTCTTGTCGAGGTCGAAGAACGCCGCAGCGCGGGTCACGTCCCACACGGTAAGAGGATCGGCAGTGCGGGCGGTCGTGCGCACCGTCGTCCACACCCGGACGGGTCGTCCACAGATCGCCCCGCGGCCTGGCCGGCGCCGGTGGCGCGCGGTGCGCTGGTGCGGTGTCCGTCCCCACCTCCCGTGCACCGGCCGCCGCGTCGGTCACGCCACCGCGCCCCCTGGTCGTCAGCTCCGATGACGCCCTCCTCGACGACCTCTTGCGGCTGCTCGCCGCCGCCGGCGCCACCGCCGAGCTGACCTCCGGCAGCGGTGCGCTGCGGCGGGCGCACCGGGACGCCCCACTGGTGCTGCTGGGCGCCGACGTGCTGGCCCGGGCCCCGGTGCGCAGCCTGCCGCGGCGTCCCGGGGTACTGGTGACCGCCGTCGGCGAGCCGGGTACCGAGGTGTGGGCGGCGGCCGTCGAGGTCGGCGCCGAACGGGTGGTCGTCCTGCCGCGGGACGAGACGTGGCTCGTCGAGCGGGTCGCCGCGGCGGTCCGGGCACCGGCGCGGCCGGGATGGCTCGCCGTGGTCACCGGCGCCTGCGGCGGCGCCGGGGCGAGCACACTGGCGACGGCGCTGGCCCTCACCGCCCGTCCGGCCATGCCCGACGGGGTGCTGCTGGTCGACGGCGACGGGTGCGCCGCCGGGCTCGACCTGCTGCTGGGCGCCGAGCGTGCGCAGGGGGTGCGCTGGCCCGAGCTGTCCGGGCTCAGCGGCCGGGTCTCCGGAGCGGCGCTGCTCGCCGCGCTGCCCGAGGCCCACGGCGTCCCGGTGCTCTCGGCGTCGCGCGAGGTGGCGCACGAGGTCCCGCCGGAGGCGTTGCTCGCCGTGGCCACCGGAGCCCGGGAGAGCGGCTGCGGCGTCGTCGTCGACCTGCCCCGCAGCAGCGGTGCGGCGGAGGCGCTGCTCGCGGAGGCGGACCTCGCCGTGCTGCTGGTACCCGCCCGGTTGCGGGCCGCGGCCGCCGCCCGGGTCCTGCTGCACGGGGACCCGGCGCAGGCGGGGCCCTGGTCGGTGGCGCAGGTGGTCACCCGTCCGGTGCCCGGTGGGCTCTCCCGTGCTGAGGTCGCCGACGTGGTGGGCCGCCCGGTCCTGGCGGAGCTGGCCCCCGACCGGGCGGCGGTGGCCCGCAGCGAGCGCGGCGAGCCGCCCACGGTGTCCGCCCGGTCCCCGCTCGGTCAGGTCAGCCGCCGGCTCCTGGACCAGCTCCGCCGGACCGGCACGTGAGCCGGCAGCCGGCTCCCGAGCCGCTGGTCGAGCGCGTCCGGGCCCGGCTGGCCACTGGCCAGGGAGCGCCGACCCCGGCCGCGGTCGCGGCGCTGGTCCGGGAGGAGTCCGGTGGCCTGCTGGGTGACCGGGCGGTGCTGGCCGCGGTCCGCGCGGCCACCGACGAGCTGGCCGGCGCGGGCGTCCTCGAACCCCTCCTGCGCCGCCCCGGAGTGACCGACGTGCTCGTCAACGGCCCGGACTCGGTCTGGATCGACCGTGGGGCGGGGCTGGAGCAGGTCGACGTCCGGTTCCCCGACGAGGCCGCGGTCCGCCGGCTCGCCGTCCGGCTCGCCGCCGCGGCCGGCCGGCGGCTGGACGACGCCGCCCCGTGGGTCGACGCCGGCCTGCCCGACGGCACCCGCCTGCACGCCGTCCTGCCCCCGGTGTCGGCGTCGGGCGCCGCGCTGTCCCTCCGCGTGCTCCGGCGGGCCGCGCTGTCCTTCTCCGACCTGGCCGACCGGGGCGCGCTGCCCGGCGCTGCGGCCGAGCTGCTCGCCGCCCTGGTGCGACGCCGGCTGGCCTTCCTGGTCACCGGGGGCACCGGCACCGGCAAGACCACCGTCCTCTCCGCGCTGCTCGGCCTGGTCGGCCCGGGGGAGCGGCTGCTGCTGTGCGAGGACGCCCCCGAACTCGCGCCGGAGCACCCGCACGTCGTCCGGCTGCTCACCCGGCCGCCCAACGTGGAAGGAGCCGGCGCGGTGGTGCTGCGGGACCTCGTCCGCCAGGCGCTGCGGATGCGCCCGGACCGGCTGGTCGTGGGCGAGGTCCGGGGCGCAGAGGTGGTCGACCTGCTGGCCGCGCTCAACACCGGGCACGACGGCGGCTGCGGCACCGTCCACGTCAACCGGGCCGCGGACCTGCCCGCTCGGCTGGAGGCGCTGGGCGGCGCCGCGGGGCTGGGCCGGGCCGCGGTGCACAGCCAGGCCGCCGCCGCGCTGGCCGTCGTCGTGCACCTGCGCCGGGGCGCCGCCGGCCGGCACGTCGCCGAGCTGGGGGTGGTCCGCCGCACCGGTGACCTGGTCGAGGTCGTCGCCGGCTGGCGCGCCGACGGCGGTCCCTGCCCGGCCCGGGCCGAGCTCGCCGCGCTGCTGGACTGCCGGGTGCCCGGATGAGCACGGCCCTGCTCTGCGTGGCGGCGGCGCTGGCGGTGTGGCCGGCCCGGTCGAGGCGGCCGTCGTCACCCCGAGCACGCCGGTGGCCGCTCCGACCGGCCGTGCGTCGTGCCGCGAGCGGCCCGCTGCTGCTCGCTGCCGGAGCCGGCGGGGTGGCGGCCGTGGTGGCGACGCCCGTGGTCGGCGCGCTGGCCGCAGTCTGCGCGGCGGCGGCCGGGCTGGTGCTGCGGCGTCGCGCGGCGGCGTCCGCGGCGCGGAGCCGGAGCAGGGCACTGGTCGAGGCGCTGGGTGTCCTGGCCGCCGAGGTGCGCGCGGGGCGCCCGCTGGCCGAGGCGACCGGCGCGGCCGTCGACGGCTGCCCCGACCCGGCGACGGCCCGGGAGCTCACGCCGGCGCTCCGGCTCGGCGAGCCCCCGCCCGGCGTGCCCGGTGACGAGGCTGGCCGGGCGCTGGTCCGGGTGGCCGCGGCCGTCCGGCTCAGCGGCACCACCGGCTGCTCGCTCGCGGGAGTGGTGACCGCCGTCGAGGACGACCTGCGGGCCCGGCTGCACGCCGAGGACGAGCTGCGCTCGGCGGTCGCCGGCCCCCGCGCCAGTGCGGCCGTGCTCGCCGCGTTGCCGGTGCTCGGGCTGCTGATGGGCGGCGGGGTGGGCGCCGATCCGTGGCGGGTGCTCACCACCACCCTGCCCGGCACGCTGCTGCTGGTCGCAGGCGTCCTGCTCGAGCTGACCGGCCTGGCGTGGACCGCCCGGCTCGTCCGCCGCGCGGTCGACCGGTGACCGCGCCGGCACTGCTGGCGCTGGCTGGTGCGCTGCTGCTGTGGGTCCCGCCCGGGGCGGCGCGGCACCAGCGCCTGGCCTCGCTGCTGCCCCGCCCGCCGCGGGGGGACCCGGTGCCGGCGGATCGTCCTCCACCACCGGGACCGCGCCGGCGGTGGTCCCTGGCCGGGATGGCGGGGCTCGCGCTGTTCGGCCTGCTCGACGCCGGACCGGCCGCCGCGGTGCTGGCCGCAGGCGTCGTCGTCGGCGTCGAGCGGCTCCTGCGCCGCACCGGGGCGGCGCCCGACACCGGTGCGCGGCTGCACCGGGACCTGCCCGTGGCCTGCGACCTGCTGGCCGTGTGCCTGGCCGCGGGCACCCCGGTGGGCGCCGCCCTCACGGTGGTGGCCGATGCGGTGGCCGGTCCGCTCGGCGACCACCTGGTCCGCGTCGGCGGGCTGTACGGACTGGGGGCGTCGCCGCGGCGCGCCTGGGCGGGGACGCCGCCGCCGGCCGACGCCCTCGCCCGCGCGCTGGTGCGCGCCGGGGAGTCCGGCTCCGCGGTCGTGCCCGCGCTGCAGCGGCTCGCCGCGGACCTGCGCGCCACCGACCGCAGCCGCACCGAGGCGGCCGTGCGCAGCGCCGGGGTGTGGGTGCTGGCGCCGCTCGGGCTGTGCTTCCTCCCGGCCTTCCTCTGCCTCGGCGTCGTCCCGCTCGTCCTGGGCATCGCCGCCGACGTCTTCTGAGCACACGCGGACCCTCGCCGCCCCGGGTCGTCCACAGCGGGCGGCCCTCTCCACATCCTGGTCCGCGACGGCGCCGGTGGCCGGGGGCAGCGGGAAGGTCGAGGTGGCGGGCCGGTCGGCGGCCCGATGGACGAGGAGGGCCTCATGACCGGAGCGGGACGGAACGGCGGCAGCGGCCGCGCAGCGGAGCCGCGCGGGTGGCGACGGGCCGTGGCACGTCGCTGGTCGGCGGCGGGCGACGGCGAGGAGGGGATGAGCACCGCGGAGTACGCCGTCGGGACGGTCGCCGCCTGCGCCTTCGCCGCGGTCCTCTACCAGGTGGTCACCGGCGGCTCGGTGGTCGCCGCGCTCGGCGACCTCGTCCAGTCCGCGCTGACCACGCTGTCCTGACCGCCGTGCGCGCCCACCCCGCCGCCGACCGGGAGGCCGGCATGGTCACCGCCGAGACGGCGGTGGTGCTGCCCGTCCTCCTGGTGGTGCTGGCCGCGGCCGTCGCGGCGGTGGTCGTCGTGGGCGCCCAGCTGCGGTGCGTCGACGCGGCGCGGGAGGGCACCCGCGCCGCCGCGCGCGGGGAACCGGTGGCCGTGGTGCACGAGCTGGCCGGCCGAGCCGCCCCGGCCGGCGCGGAGGCACGGCTGACCACCGACGGCGACCGGGTCACCGTCACCGTGACCGCCGCGGTCTCGCCGTTGGAACCGCTGCCGTGGCACGTCGAGGTGTCGGCCAGCGCGACGGGGCTGCGCGAGCCCGGCACGGGCGACGGGACGACGTCGTGAGCCGTCCGCCGGAGCCGCCTGGCCGGAACGGCGAGCAGGGCTCGGCGACGGTGTGGCTGCTCGCCCTCGCGGGCCTCCTGGCTGCCGTCGGGGTCGCGGCGGTGCTCGTCGGCGCGGCGGTGGTCGCACGGCACCGGGCCACCACCGCGGCGGATCTCGCCGCCCTTGCCGCTGCCGGGCGGGCCGTGCTGGGCGACCCCGGGGCGTGCACGGTCGCGGAGGAGGTGGCGGGCGCGAACGGAGCGGCGGTCGAGTCCTGCGCGGTCGGCGAGGGAACCGTCGTCGAGGTGCACGTGGCCGTGCCGGTCCGGCTCGGCCCGCTGGGTGTCCTGCAGGCCCGGGCGCGTGCCCGGGCGGGGCCGGTGCCGCCCGGGGCCCCGCAGTGCCGGCCTCAGAAGACGATGTCGTCCGAGCGGTCGTCCCCGGGGCCGGGCTCCGGCGCGGCGGGCCGGGTCGGCGGAGCGGCGCCCCGGGTCGGGGCGGTGCGGCGGGCCGAGCGGCCGTGCCGGGGCGGGTCCCCGGGACGCCGGCTCCCGACCTCGGGGACGTCGGGGCCGCCGGTCCCCGCGCGGTCACCTTCGGTGGAGCCCCCGACCGGGTCCGGCTGCGGGGCGGCGGCGAGCTCGTCGAGCACCACGTCCAGCACCCGCACCGCACCGGCCTTGTCCAGCGGCTCGTTGCCGTTGCCGCACTTGGGCGACTGCACGCACGACGGGCAGCCGGACTCGCACTCGCACGTGGCCACCGTGGCCCGGGTCGCCTGCAGCCACTCCTGCAGCACCGCGAAACCGCGCTCGGCGAAGCCCGCGCCACCGGGGTGACCGTCGTACACGACGATCGTCGCGGCACCGGTGTCCGGGTGCAGCGCGGTGGAGACACCGCCGAGGTCCCACCGGTCGCAGGTGGACAGCAGCGGCAGGATCCCGATCGAGGCGTGCTCGGCGGCGTGCAGCGATCCGGGGAGCGCGGCGTCGTCCACCTCGGCGCGGGCCACCGCCCGGTCGTCCAGGGTCAGCCACACCGCGCGCGTGCGCAGCTGCCGGGGTGGCAGGTCCAGCGGGAACTCGGCCAGCACCTCGCCGGTCCCCAGCCGCCGCCTCTGGTAGGCCACCACCTGGTTGGTCACGTCGACGACGCCGGTGTGCGCGGTGACGGTCCCCAGCGGCCGGGTGCGCTCGATGGAGACGATCGAGATGTCCACCGTGTCCCGGGCGACCGTCGTCCACTCCGGGCTCTCCGGGTGCACCACCGCGCAGGCCTCCTCGACGTCGAACTCGTCGACGACGTAGGTCTCGCCGCGGTGCACGTACAGCGCGCCGTCGTGCACGGTCGCGTGCGCGGAGTCGCCGTCGACGGTGCCCAGCAGCCGGCCGGTGGCTCCCTCGATGATCGCCACCGGTGCCTCGCCGCTCCCCCGGATGTCCACGTCCGGCCGGCCCCGCCCCGCCCAGTACCAGCCGGTCGGGCGGGCACGGAGCTCCCCGGAGGCCACCAGCTCGGCGATCTGCGCCTCGGCGACCGGGCCGCCGAAGTCGGCCAGCTCCTCGGCGCGCAGGGGCAGCTCCGCCGCGGCGCAGCACAGCTGGGGACCGAGGACGTAGGGGTTCGTCGGGTCGGTCACGGTGGCCTCGACCGGGCGGCCGAACACCGCGCGCGGGTGGTGCGCCAGGTAGTGGTCCAGCGGGTCGTCGCGGGCGACGAACACCACGAGCGACTCCCGCTGCGCCCGCCCGGCGCGGCCGGCCTGCTGCCACATCGACGCGAGGGTCCCGGGGTACCCGGCGAGAACGACGGCGTCCAGGCCGGCGATGTCGATGCCGAGCTCGAGGGCGTTGGTCGTCGCGACGCCCAGCAGGTCACCGGCCGACAGCGCGCGCTCCAGCTCGCGCCGCTCCTCGGGCAGGTAGCCGCCGCGGTAGGAGTCCACCCGGGCGGCCAGGTCGGCGCGTCCCCGCGACCGCAGGACGGCCCGGGCCTGCTCGGCCACCGACTCCGCTCCGCGGCGGGACCGCACGAACGCCAGCGTTCGGGCGTGCTGCTCGACGAGGTCGGCGAGCAGCCCCGCGGCGTCCGAGGCGGCGGACCGCCGCAGCGGAGCGCCGTGCTCGCCGGTCCGCTCGGTCAGCGGCGGCTCCCAGAGCGCGAAGGTGGCCCCCGGGCGCGGGGAGCCGTCCTCCGTGACCGCCTGCACGGGCGCGCCGACCAGCCGGCTCGCGGCACCGGCGGGGTCGGCCACGGTGGCCGAGGCGAGCACGAACACCGGCTCGGCGCCGTAGCGGCGGCAGACCCGCCGCAGCCGGCGCAGCACGTGGCCCACGTGCGAGCCGAAGACGCCCCGGTAGGCGTGGCACTCGTCGATGACGACGTAGGCCACCCGGCGCAGCGTGCTCGCCCACCTCTGGTGGGAGGGCAGGATCCCCCGGTGGAGCATGTCCGGGTTGGTCACGATCCAGCGGGAGTGCCGCCGCACCCACTCCCGCTCCTCGGCCGGGGTGTCGCCGTCGTAGGCGGCCGGCCGCACCGAGGGGTCGGCCAGCGCCGACACCGAGGCCAGCTGGTCGCGGGCCAGGGCCTTGGTCGGCGCGAGGTAGAGCACGCAGGCGCGGGGGTCCTCGGTCAGCGCGGTCAGCGCGGGCAGCTGGTAGGCCAGCGACTTCCCCGACGCGGTGCCGGTCGCGACGACGACGTGCATGCCGCTGCGGGCCAGCTCGGCCGCAGTCACCTGGTGACCGAACGGAGTCAGCACGCCGCGCTCGGCCAGGCGGGAGCGCAGCCCCGCCGGGACCCAGTCGGGCCAGTCGGCCGGCCGGCTCGGTCGTGCAGCCAGATGGTGGACGTGGGTGATCGGGTCCTCATCCGGGTCCGCGTGCGCCAGGAGTGCCTCGAGCAGGTCGGCGCCCGGGAGCGGGTCACCCGCCGGTGCTCCGGCCGCCGCTCGGGCGGTGGGCAGGGACGTCACCCCACCACTGTCACACCGCGTGGCAAGCCGGTCACCACGGCACCGGTGGCGATGACAGGAAGTGTGAACGGGATCACAGCAGGCACTGGTGCGCGGGCCGGTCCTACGGCACAGTGCCACCCACGCCGGGTCCACCCCGCCGCAGTCGGGGCAGGGGCTCGGCGCGTGCGCGCCCACCTCGCAGCGGAGGACCCATGCCGGACACCGATCTCTCCGGAGGGGACCTGGCCCTCGTGGCCGTCGTCCTCCTCATCTCGCTCGCCGCCCTCGCCTTCGCCGCCTGGCTGGTCCGTGCCGTCCTCGCGGCCGACCAGGGGACGACGTCGATGCAGGAGATCGCGCGGGCGGTCCAGGAGGGAGCAGGTGCCTACCTCAGACGGCAGTTCCGCACGTTGGCGGTCTTCGCCGTCGTCGTGTTCCTGCTCCTCCTGCTCCTGCCGGTGACCGACGGCGGGTTCGGCACCCGCCTCGGGCGCGCGGTGTTCTTCCTGGTCGGCGCCAGCTTCTCCGCCTCGGTCGGGTTCATCGGGATGACGCTGGCGACCCGCGGGAACGTCCGGGTCGCCGCCGCGGCGGCCGCCGGCGGGCACCGGCCCGCCTTCCGGATCGCGTTCCGCACCGGCGGCGTGGTCGGGATGATCACCGTGGGGCTCGGCCTCTTCGGCGCCGCGCTCGCGCTGCTGCTGTTCCGGGACACCGCGCCGATCGTCCTGGAGGGATTCGGCTTCGGCGGCGCCCTGCTGGCCATGTTCATGCGCGTGGGCGGCGGCATCTTCACCAAGGCCGCCGACGTGGGCGCCGACCTCGTGGGCAAGGTCGAGGCCGGCATCCCCGAGGACGACCCCCGCAACGCCGCCACGATCGCCGACAACGTGGGCGACAACGTGGGCGACTGCGCCGGGATGGCCGCCGACCTGTTCGAGTCCTACGCGGTCACGCTGGTCGCGGCGCTGATCCTCGGCCAGGTCTTCTTCGGCGCGGTCGGCATGGTCTTCCCGCTGGTCGTCGCAGCGATCGGGGTGATCTCCTCGGTCGTCGGCATCCTGGCCAGCAACCCCGGCTCCAACGACCGGTCGTGGATGGCGCCGATCAACCGGGGCTTCTTCGCCTCGGCGGTGGTGTCCCTGGTGCTCGTCGCCGCGGCGGCGTTCACCATCCTCCCGGCGGTCTCCGACGGCCTCGACGCGTCGGTCAGCCCCCAGGTGCTCGGGTTCGTCTCGGTGTTCGTCGGCATCCTGCTGGCGGCCGCGATCCAGCAGCTCACCGGCTACTTCACCGAGACGGCGCGGCGGCCGGTCCGGGACGTCGGCCGCAGCTCGCTGACCGGCCCGGCCACCGTGATCCTCTCCGGGATCTCCCTCGGCCTGGAGTCGGCGGTCTACGCCGCGCTGCTGATCGGCGCCGCCGTGTACGGCGCCTTCCTCATCGGCGGCGCCGCCGCGCTGTACGCGGTCGCCCTCGCCGGGTGCGGGCTGCTCACCACTGCTGGCGTGATCGTCGCCATGGACACCTTCGGCCCGGTCAGCGACAACGCGCAGGGCATCGCGGAGATGTCCGGGGACATCGACGCCGAGGGCGCTCAGGTGCTCACCGACCTCGACGCCGTCGGCAACACCACCAAGGCGATCACCAAGGGCATCGCGATCGCCACCGCGGTCCTCGCCGCCACGGCGCTGTTCGGCTCCTACAACGCCAGCATCGTCGACGCCCTGGACGACGCCGGGGCCACGCTCGGGGACGCCTTCACCCTCGTCTCGCCGAACAACGTGGTCGGCGCCGTCATCGGTGCGGCCGTCGTCTTCCTGTTCAGCGGCCTGGCGATCAACGCCGTCTCGCGGGCCGCCGGCCGGGTGGTCTTCGAGGTCCGGGAACAGTTCCGGTCCCACCCGGGGATCATGGACTTCACCGAGCGCCCCGACTACAGCCGCGTGGTGGACATCTGCACCCGCGACTCGCTGCGCGAGCTGGCCACGCCGGGTCTGCTGGCCGTCCTGGCGCCGGTCGCGGTCGGCTTCGGGCTCGGGTTCGGTCCGCTGGCCGCCTACCTGGTGGGCGCGATCGCGACCGGCACGCTGATGGCGGTGTTCCTCGCCAACTCCGGTGGTGCCTGGGACAACGCCAAGAAGATGGTCGAGGACGGCGCCTACGGCGGGAAGGGCAGCGAGGCGCACGCGGCCACCGTCATCGGCGACACGGTCGGTGACCCGTTCAAGGACACCGCCGGCCCGGCCATCAACCCGCTGCTCAAGGTCATGAACCTCGTGGCCCTGCTCATCGCGCCGGCGGTGGTCGGGCTGTCCGTCGGGGACAGCGAGAACACCACGGTGCGCGTGCTCATCGCGCTGGGTGCGACGCTGGTCATCGTCGCCGCGGTCGTGGTCAGCAAGCGCCGGTCGACCGTCGTCGGCGGGGACGACGACACGACGGCGGGCGCGTTGACCGCCGCTCCGCCCCCGCGCCCGGCCGAGGAGGCGCCCGACGCCACCACCCTGTGGACGGGGTCGGCCGGTGTGGACGGCGAGCGGCCGCAGGTCCGCCCGTCTCCCTAGCGTCGCCGCGTCGGTCCCGCCCGGGGGCCGCTGCCGCGCGACGGAGGCCCCGCGTGTCCCACCTGATCTCGGTCCAGCTCGACGCCCTGCGGGTCCTGCTGGAAGACCTGGTCGCTCTCGGTGCCGAGCTGCAGGAGGAAGCCGATTGGACCGCGGCCTGCCGGGCCTCACCGGGCACGGCGCTGCCGGGCCCGGTCGGCGACGCGGCGGGGACGGTGGTCGCCGGGTGGACCGACGTCCTGGCGGCGCTCGCCGCGCGCTGCCTGGCCGTGGCGGCCACCCTGGACGCCGCGCTGTCGGCCTACCGGGCCGCCGACGAGGGCCTGGGTGACCAGCTGTCCCGGGCCTGGGTGCCCGGCGTGGCGGTGCCCCGGTGACCGCGCCCGAGCAGGTGGCCGGCTGGGACGTCGACCTGCTGCGGGCCACGGTCGGTGCGCGCGCCGGGACCCCGGACCGGGTGACCGGCTGGCGGGTGCGGGTGGAGGCGGTGGGCCGGCGGCTGGGTGGTGCCGAGTGCTGGTCGGGGCCGGCCGGTGAGGTGGCGGCCGAGGCGGTCGTCGAGCTGGCCACGGTCGCCGCCCGCGCATCCGCGGCGCTGAGCGCGTCCCTCGAGAGCCTGCAGGTGCTCACCCGCGAGGCCGCTGTCGCGCAGGAGGAGGCCGCCCGGGCGCTCGCGGTGGCCGCTGCCGCGGGCCTCGTCTGGGACGAGCACGGCCGGGCCGCCGGGCTCCCGGTGGCACCGGTCAGCAGCATGGCGCCCGACCAGTTGGGGGAGGTGCTGGCGCGACGGGTGGCCGCGGAGCGCGCAGCCGCCTTCGCAAACGCGTTCGCCGAGGACGCGGCGGCGGCCGGCGCGCGGGCGCTGCAGGCAGCGGAGGCCGCGGGGGAGCCGCTGGCCGGGGTCCGGGTCCCGGTGGGCACGGCGCCGACCTTCGCCGCGCTGGCCGCCCGGTGGGCGCCGCCGGGCCCGGTGCAGCCCCCCGCGGTCCCCGCCGTCGACCCGCGGGCCGCCGCCTCCTGGTGGTCGGCCCTCTCCGCCGCCGACCAGCTCGCGGCGGTGCGCGGTTCCCCGGCGGAGGTCGGCGCGCTCGACGGTCTGCCGGCCTGGGCCCGCGATCAGGCCAACCGGCTGGTCCTCGCCGAGGCGCTGCGCCGGCTGCCGGAGGGCTCCGCGGAGCACGCCACGGCCGTCGCGGTCGCCGGCCGGCTGGCGGCCCTGGAGGACGACGGCCGGCCCGGCCAGCTGCTGCAGTTCGACCCCGCCGGAGACCGCGTTGCCGTGGCGGTCGGCGACCTGGACACCGCCGACGCGGTCGCCGTCCTGGTGCCCGGCATCCTGACCACCGCCGAGGACGACCTGGACGACGTCCTCGTCGACGCGCTGGCCGTGGCCGCGGCGGCCGGCGCCGGGCCGGCGGTCGCCGCGGTCGCCTGGCTGGGCTACCGGACCCCGCGCGTCCCGAGCATGGCCTCTCCCCAGCTGGCCCGGCGTGGGGGCGTGGACCTGGACCGGGCGCTGGACGGGCTGGCCGCCGCCCGCGGCACGCCGGGCACGCCACCCCGGCCGCGCACCACGGTGGTCGCGCACAGCTACGGCACCGTGGTCACCGGTGAGGCGGTGCAGGCCCCCGGACGGATCGCCGCCGACGCGCTGGTCCTGCTCGGCAGCCCGGGGCTGACCGGGGGAGCGGCGGAGGACCTGGAGGCTGGCGAGGTGCACGGCGCCTGGTCCGTCGCCGATCCGGTGTCCTGGGTCCAGTGGTTCGGCGACAGCCCGATGGACCAGTCGTTCGGCGACGCGCCGCTGCCGACCGAGCTCACCCAGGGCCACGTCGAGTACCTGGACCCGGACCGGCCGACGCTGGCCGCGATCGGCGAGGTCGTGGCGGGGACACGGCGGCCCGGGGAGGAGCCCGGGTGAGGCCGGGAACAGCAGCCGCCGCCAGCCGTTGTGCCGACGACGGCGCGCCCGTTCCGGCTCGCCACCCGGCCCCTCCGCCGGGCGGTGGCCTACCGTGGCGTCGCCGAGCGGGTGCACATGACCCTGCCCCGCGTGCGACCGGGTCCCGTCCCGGCCGCCTGCACCAGTACCCCGACAGGAGCACCGTGCCGCCGAAGACCACGAAGTCAGCCACCCGTACCGGCACCACCGCGCCCCGCAAGCGGGCCGCCGCGGCCGGCTCCCGGCCGCTGGTCATCGTGGAGTCGCCCACCAAGGCGGGCAAGATCGCCGGCTATCTCGGCAGCGGCTACGTCGTCGAGGCCAGTGTGGGTCACATCCGGGACCTTCCGCGCAACGCCGCCGACGTGCCGGCCGCGCACAAAGGCGAGTCCTGGGCGCGGCTCGGGGTGGACGTGGACAACGGCTTCGAGCCGCTGTACGTCGTCAGCCCCGACCGCAAGCAGCAGGTCAGCCGGCTCAAGCAGCTGGTCAAGGACGCCAGCGAGGTGTACCTCGCGACCGACGAGGACCGCGAGGGCGAGGCGATCGCCTGGCACCTGGTCGACACCCTCAAGCCGACGGTCCCGGTGCGCCGGATGGTCTTCCACGAGATCACCCCCGAGGCGATCGCCCGCGCGGTCGCCAACCCGCGCGAGCTGGACACCGCGCTGGTGGACGCCCAGGAGACCCGCCGCATCCTCGACCGGCTCTACGGCTACGAGGTCTCCCCGGTGCTGTGGAAGAAGGTCCTGCCAAAGCTCTCGGCCGGCCGGGTCCAGTCGGTGGCGACCCGCATCGTCGTCGAGCGGGAGCGGGAGCGGATGGCGTTCACCTCCGCCGACTACTGGTCCCTGGAAGGCACCTTCGCGGTGCCGCGGCCGGCCGGTGCGGACGAGGGCGAGCCGACGACGCTCCGGGCGCGCCTGGTCAGCGTCGACGACAGCCGGGTGGCGACCGGCCGGGACTTCGAGCCGACCACCGGCCGCGTCACCGGGGACGTCGTGCACCTCGACGAGGCCGGTGCCCGCGGGCTCGCCGCCCGACTCGAGGGGCGTCAGGTCGCGGTGACCCGGGTCGACGAGAAGCCCTACCGGCGCCGTCCCTACGCGCCGTTCACCACCTCCACGCTGCAGATGGAGGCCGGCCGCAAGCTCGGCTGGTCCTCCGCCCAGGTGATGCGCGTCGCGCAGCGGTTGTACGAGAACGGTCACATCACCTACATGCGGACCGACTCGACGAACCTGTCCGACGAGGCGATCAACGCCGCCCGGCGGCAGGCCCGCGAGCTGTACGGCGACGCCTACGTGCCCGCCGAGGCGCGGCGCTACAAGAGCAAGGCGAAGGGCGCGCAGGAGGCGCACGAGGCGATCCGCCCGGCCGGTGACTCCTTCCGGACCCCCGGCCAGCTCGCCGGCCAGCTGGGCCGCGACGAGTTCCGGCTCTACGAGCTGGTCTGGCAGCGCACGGTGGCCTCGCAGATGGCCGACGCGGTCGGCCAGACGGTGAGCATCCGGCTGGCCGGCCGCTCGACCACCGACGAGGCCGTCGAGTTCACCGCCAGCGGTCGCACGATCACCTTCCCCGGTTTCATGCGGGCCTACGTCGAGTCCCGCGACGAGGGCTCCGCCGGTGCGGACGACGACCACGGCAGCGACGACGCCGAGCGCCGGCTGCCCCGGGTGGAGCGCGGCCAGCAGCTGGACACGGTGGCCCTGGACCCCCGCGGTCACAGCACCAGCCCGCCGGCCCGCTACACCGAGCCGAGCCTCGTCGCGCGGCTGGAGGAGCTGGGCATCGGCCGGCCCTCGACCTACGCGTCGATCATGCAGACCATCCAGGACCGCGGGTACGTCTGGAAGAAGGGCTCCGCGCTGGTGCCCTCCTTCATCGCCTTCGCGGTGGTCAACCTGCTGGAGCAGCACTTCGCCCAGCTGGTCGACTACGACTTCACCGCGTCCCTGGAGAACGAGCTCGACGAGATCGCCAACGGCGGGCTGGGCCGGGTCGACTGGCTCACGGAGTTCTACTTCGGCGGGGAGGGCCGGCACGCCGGCGCCATCGCCCGCTCCGGTGGCCTCAAGCAGGTCATCGGGGAACGGCTGGAGGAGATCGACGCCCGCGGCATCAACTCCATCCCGCTGCGCGCCACCGGCCCGGCCGGCGAGCCGGTGGTCGTGCGGGTCGGCCGGTACGGGCCCTACCTGCAGGCCGGCGGCGAGGACGGCGCCCGGATCAGCATCCCCGACGAGATCGCGCCGGACGAGCTGACCAGCGAGCGGGTCGTCGAGCTGCTCGATGCGCCGTCGAGCGACCGGACCCTGGGCACCGACCCGGAGACCGGGCACCCGGTGGCGGTGAAGGCCGGCCGCTACGGCCCCTACGTCACCACGGTGGTGCCCGAGGACAGCAAGGAGCAGCCGCGGACCGCGAGCCTGTTCAAGTCGATGTCCCCGGAGACCATCACGCTCGAGCAGGCGCTGCGGCTGCTCACCCTGCCGCGCACGCTCGGCACCGCGCCCGACGGTGAGGAGGTGCAGGCGCTCAACGGCCGCTACGGGCCCTACGTCAAGAAGGGCACCGACTCCCGCTCGCTGGAGAGCGAGGACGCGCTGTTCTCCGTCACCCTCGACGAGGCGCTCGCGGTCTTCGCCCAGCCCAAGCAGCGTGGCCGCGCCGCGGCCAAGGCCCCGCTGAAGGAGCTCGGGGCCGACCCGGTCAGCCAGGGCCAGGTCACGGTGCGGGAGGGCCGCTTCGGTCCGTACGTCACCGACGGCGAGGTCAACGCCAGCCTGCGCAAGGGTGACGACGTCGAGACGATCACCCTGGAGCGGGCGGCCGAGCTGCTGGCCGACCGCCGGGAGCGGGCGCCGATGAAGAAGAAGGCGGCCAAGAAGACGGCCGCGAAGAAGGCGCCGGCGAAGAAGGCAACCAAGGGCACCGCGAAGAAGGCGACCACGAAGGCGACCACGGAGGCGGCCGACGTCGCCGAGCCGGTGCCCGCGGGCAGCTGAGCCGGGCAGCGCGGTGGAGGGCTGGCAGGAGCGCCGGGCGTCGTTCGGCTCGGTCGCGGCCGACTACGCCGTGCTGCGCCCCGGCTACCCCGCCGAGGCGGTCGCCTTCCTCCTGGGGGACCGGCCACGGCGGGTGCTCGACCTCGGTGCGGGCACCGGCCTGCTCACCGATGCGCTGCTCGCGGCGGGGCACGAGGTGGTGGCCGTCGACCCGTCCCCGGGGATGCTGGCCCAGCTGCGTGCCCGGCTGCCGCGGGTCGAGGCGGCGGTCGGGGCCGCCGAGCGGATCCCGCTGCCGGACGCGGGTGTCGACGCCGTCGTCGCCGGCCAGGCCGCGCACTGGTTCGACCCGGCGCCCGCCGCCGTCGAGCTGCGCCGGGTGCTGCGGCCCGGGGGTGTGGTGGGGTTCGCCTGGAACACCCGCGACGAGCGGGTGCCCTGGGTCGCGGCGCTGGGGCGGGTGCTCGCCGCCGAGTCCCGGGACCACGAGGCCGACCAGGGCGTCGTCGCGCGGTTCGCCGCGGAGCTGCGCGCGGAGGTGGCCGTCCTCGGCTCCGCCGTGGCCCAGCGGGTCACCCCGGAGCAGGTGGTCGGCGGGATCGGCACCCGCAGCTACGTCGCCACCATGGACGACGCCCGCCGCGCCGACTTCCTGGGCCGGGTCGGGGCGCTGCTGGCCGAGCACCCGGACACCCGCGGCCGGGACGTCCTCGAGCTGCCCTACCGCACGCGGGCGTACCGGCTCACGCCGCACTGAGCCGGTGCCCGACGGCGAACACCCGCCGGAAGGGGAGCACCGTGGTCCCGTCCGGCCGCGCCGGGTAGCTCGCCCGCAAGGCAGCGGCGTACTCGGCGGTGAGCGCGGCAGCGTCGCCGTCGGGCAGTCGGGCCAGCACCGGGCGCAGGACGGTCCCGGTGACCCAGCGCAGCACGGGGTCCTCACCGGTGAGCACGTGCAGGTAGGTGGTCTCCCAGACGTCGGCGGACAGTCCGGCGCCGGTCAGGAGGTCCAGGTAGCCGACCGGGTCGAGGACGGCCGCCCGGTCGAGGACGTCGTCCGGTCCGTCCAGCTGGTGTGCCCAGCGGGGCGAGCTGGTCAGCTCGGCGAGCAGGGCGTGGGTCGGTGCGGCCTGGTTGCCGGGCACCTGCAGGGCCAACCACCCGTTCGGGGTCAGGTCCGCCGCCCAGCGGGTGACGAGGGCCGCGTGCCCGGGGACCCAGTGCAGCACCGCGTTGCTGACGATGGCGTCGACCGGTTCCTCCGGCCGCCAGTCCCGGACGTCGCCGGCGACGAACGTGAGGTGGCCCGGGACGGCGTGCTCCGCGGCGGCCGCCAGCATCGACGCCGAGCTGTCCACCCCGATGACGCGGGCCCGCGGCCACCGCCGGTGCAGCGCCGCGGTCATCGAGCCGTCGCCGCAGCCGAGGTCCACGACGACGCGCGGGTCCACGGCTCCGACCCGGCCGAGCAGGTCGGCGAAAGGACGGGCCCGCTCGCCGGCGAACCGCAGGTAGGTGGAGGGATCCCAGTCAGCGGCCGCGGTCACGGTCGTCATCGTGCCGCGACGACGCCCGCCCGGGTGGTCCGGATGGCGCCGTCCCGTCGGTGGCGCCCGGTACGGTGACCCTTCCGGTTCCACCGCACCGCGCAACACCACCCGGGAGTTCCGATCAGCTCCGACCCGACGGACCCGCCGTCCCGCCACGGCCCGTCAGCGGACCGGTCCTCCGCCGACGGAGGCGCCGTGCTGCCCGGTGCCGGGTCCGGTGGTCCCCCGGCTGACGCGGCCGGGACGACGCCGTCGCAGGCGGTACCGGCCGACGGGCTGCCCTCCGCCGGGACGCCCACGCCTGGTGGCGCCGGTGTGCCGCTGACCGATCCGGCCGGGTCCCGCGCACCCGGCGAGCCGGCGGTCGACGAGCGCGAGGAGCACACGCACGCCGACGGCAGCGTCGGCCTCGCCGCGAAGATCCGCGCGGTCCTGCGGGTCCGTGACTTCCGCAAGCTCTGGCTGTCGATGGCGCTGTCGAGCTTCGGCGACTGGCTCGGCCTGCTGGCGATCACCGCCACGGCCACCTCGCTCGTGGACGGCTTCGCCGGGCAGAACTACGCCCTCGGCGCGGTGCTGCTGTTCCGGTTGCTGCCGGCGATCGTGCTCGGTCCGCTGGCCGGCACCTTCGCCGACCGGTTCGACCGGCGCAAGACGATGGTCGTCGCCGACATCATGCGCTTCGGGCTGTTCGCCTCGATCCCGATCGTCGACGACCTGGTCTGGCTGTTCGTCGCCCAGTTCCTCATCGAGGCGATCAGCCTGTTCTGGATCCCGGCCAAGGACGCCGCGGTCCCGAACATGCTGCGCAAGGACCAGCTGGAGCCGGCCAACCAGCTGTCCCTGGTCACGACCTACGGCCTCACCCCGGTCCTCGCGGCGCTGACCTTCGCGGTGCTCAGCACGGTCGGCGGTGGGCTGCAGGGTGTCGTCGCCGGGGTCGACGAGACGTCCCTCGCGCTGTACCTGAACGCGCTCACCTTCCTGGTCGCCGCGGTCGTCATCTGGAACCTGCCCTCGATCAGCGGACGGCGGGCCGCGGGCGCGAAGGTGACCGGGGTGAGCTTCCTCGGCTCGCTGCGGCAGGGCCTCTCCTTCGCCGGCCACACGCCGCTGGTCCGCGGCCTGGTCGTGGGCATCACCGGCGCGTTCGTGGCAGCGGGCGCCGTCATCGCGACGGCGCAGGCGTTCTCCCGCGGGCTCGGCGGTGGCGACGCCGCCTACGGCCTGCTGTTCGGGGCGGTCTTCATCGGGCTGGGCCTGGGCATCGCGCTGGGGCCGAGCGTCGCCCGGGACCTGTCCCGGGTGCGGCTGTTCGGCGTCTCGATCGTGGGGGCCGGCGCCGTCCTCGTGCTCCTGGCCTGGACCTTCGCGCTGTGGATCGGCCTGCTCCTCGTCGTGCTGATGGGCTTCTTCGCCGGCATCGCGTACCTGGCCGGGTTCACCCTGCTCGGCACCGAGATCGAGGACTCCATCCGTGGCCGCACCATGGCCCTGGTGCAGTCGCTGGTGCGGGCCGCGCTGATCGTCTCCCTCGCCCTGGTGCCGTTCGCGGTGGGCCTGCTCGGCCGGCACACCGTCGACCTCGGCGCCGTGGAGCTCACGGTCACCGGCGACCGGGTGATGCTGTTCGTCGCCGGCCTGCTGGCCGTCGGGGTGGGGGTCGTCGCCTACCGGCAGATGGACGACGGCCGGCCGGTGCCGCTGGTCGCGGACGTCGTCACCGCCCTGCGCCGGGACACGACCGCGCGGCGGCGGCTGGCCGGCGGCGGGGTGCTCATCGCGTTCGAGGGCGGCGAGGGCGCCGGGAAGTCCACCCAGGTGCGCCGCCTGCAGGAGTGGCTGACCGGGGAGGGGCTGGTCGCGCGCGCCACCCTGGAGCCGGGTGGCACGCCGTCCGGCGGCCGGATCCGGGCGATCCTGCTGGACCCGGCCAGCGCCGGCCTGTCGCCGCGGTCGGAGGCCCTGCTCTACGCCGCCGACCGCGCGCAGCACGTCCACGACGTGCTGCGCCCGGCGCTGGACGCGGGGGAGGTCGTGATCACCGACCGGTTCATCGACAGCTCGCTGGCCTACCAGGGCGCCGGGCGCACCATCCCGATGGACGACGTCCGGTCGATCTCCCGCTGGGCCACGCAGGGACTCCAGCCGGACCTGACCGTGCTGCTGGACCTGCCGCCCGAGGTGGGCCTGGCCCGGGCGCGGGGGCGCGCGGCCGCCGACCGCCTGGAGTCGGAGTCGCTGGACTTCCACCAGCGGGTCCGCCGCACCTTCTTGGCCCTCGCCGAGAGCGAACCCGACCGGTACCTGGTCCTCGACGCCCGGTCGTCCCCCGACGAGCTCGCCGCCGCGGTCCGGACGCGGGTCAGCGACCTGCTCCAGGGGCTGCCGCTGCAGCAGCTGCCGGTGGGGGAGCCGGATCCCCGGCACCGTCGCGGGAACGCCCCCGCCGGGCGGCACGGCGCCGCGCAGACCGGGGCGACGTCGCAGTTGCACCCATGAGGGGGAGTGGAGCCGTGACCACCGCCGCGCCCGCCGGGGTGTGGGCCGACGTCGTCGGCCAGCCGGACGTCGTCGCCGAGCTGCAGGCAGCCGTCGCGCAGCCGGCCGCGATGACCCACGCCTGGCTGTTCACCGGCCCACCCGGCTCCGGCCGCTCGGTAGCCGCCCGCGCGTTCGCCGCCGCGCTGCAGTGCCCGGCCGGCGGGGACGGCACCTGCCACGAGTGCCGCACGGTGCTCGCGGGCACCCATGCCGACGTGCACCTGGTGGTGCCCGAGGGGTTGTCGATCGGCGTCGACGAGGTGCGCCAGATCGTGCGCACGGCCGGCCGGGCGCCGTCCCAGGGGCGCTGGCAGATCATCGTGATCGAGGACGCCGACCGGATGGGCGAACGTGCGTTCAACGCCGTGCTCAAGATGCTCGAGGAGCCGCCGCCGCGCACGGTGATCCTGCTCTGCGCGCCCTCGCTGCACCCCGACGACATGCCCGTGACCATCCGGTCCCGCTGCCGCGTCGTGGCGCTGCGCACGCCGTCGGTCGACGCCGTCGCAGAGGTCCTGGTCCGCCGGGACGGCATCGACCCCGCGCTGGCGGCCTGGTCGGCGGCGGCCGCCGGGGGGCACGTCGGCCGGGCGCGGCACCTCGCCCGCGACGAGTCAGCCCGGCTCGCGCGCAAGTCCGTCCTGGACATCCCGCTGTCGCTGGTGTCGCTCGCCGCGTGCCTGAACGCCGCCGACGACCTGGTCGCCGCGGCCAAGGAGGAGTCCGACCGGACCGCCGCGGCGGTCGACGCGGTGGAGACCGAGGCGGTCAAGACGAGTCTGGGCGTGGGAGCCCGCGGACCGGGCGTGGCCGCGGCCGGCCGGGGTGCCGGCGCGCTCAAGGAGCTGGAGAAGCGGCAGAAGTCCCGGGCCACCCGGCTGGGCCGTGACTCGCTGGACCGAGCGCTGGTCGACCTGGCTGCGCTGTACCGGGACGCGCTGGTGATCAGCTCGTCCGGCGGTGCGACCGACCTGCCGCTGGCCCATCCGGACCGGCGGGCCGACGCCGCGGAGCTCGCCCGCCGGATCGGGGCCGAGGGGGCGCTGCGCCGCATCGACGCCGTCCTCGCCGCCCGCACCGCGCTGGAGCGCGCGGTCAAACCGCAGATCGCCATCGAGGCGCTCACCGTGGCGCTGCGCCTGCCGTCCTGACGGCAGGACGCATCGGCGGGGGCGTCGCAGGCAGGCCCCGGCGGTGCCGTAAGCTCGTCCGCGCAGTCCGCCGCCTTAGCTCAGTCGGTAGAGCATCTCACTCGTAATGAGAAGGTCGTCGGTTCGATTCCGACAGGCGGCTCCGCTATCAGCCAACACCGGCACGATCGTGCAACGGGCGCTCCATGACGTCGAGGGACAGCCACCCGACCACTACCGTCCCCCCATGGCGCGCCCCCGTCGGCACACCGACGAAGCGGCCCTGGGCGCCGTCCGAGAGCTGTCGCTGACCGAGGGGCCCCGCGGTGTGACGATCGCTGCTGTCGGCGAACGCAGGGCAGCGCTGGACGCCGCGGACCTCGCACCCGCCGGTCACCAGCAGGTCGTGGCGATGGGTCTGACCACCGTGGACCACTGCGCCGCGCAGGCGGTGCTCGCGGACGGCGGGTGGGCCATGGACGCACATCCGTGACCTGGACGGCGCGGGCGGACCGGTGGGTGCACCGCCACCCGTGGGGTCCGGACGTGGCCCTCGCCCTGGCCGTGGCCGCGGTGGTGGGCTGGGGCTCCCTCGACGTGCTGCGGGTCGCCGACGGCGAGGTGTGGGTCCGGTGGGCGGCGGGAGGCTGCGCCGTCGTGCTGCACGCCGCGGTGGCGCTGCGCCGGGTCGCCACCGAGGCCGCGTTCCTCATCGCCAGCCTGACCATGCTCGCCCTGGTCGCGCTGCCCAACGTGCGCATCAAGCCTCGTGACCTCGCCCTCTCCGACGACCCGGAGGCGCTCGAGGTCCCGCTCCTCTTCCTGCCCTCCTCGGTGCTCTACCTGCTCCTCCTCCATGCCGTCGCCGCCCACCGCGGGCAGCCGAGGAGCGGGCTGGCGCTCGGCATCGCGGTCACCGGCGCCGGGCTGGGCGCGGCGAGGACGGCGACGGCGTCCGGCGCCCTCCCCGCCGGCTGGCTCACCGTCGCGCTGACGTTGCTCGCCCTGGTCGCCGCAGCCGCGGGCACCTGGGCCGTCGGGACGGTGCAGCGCGACCGCCACCTCCGGCGTACCGAGGAGACGGCCGAGGCCGCCGAGCAGGCCACGGTCGAGGAACGCCGGCGCATCGCGCGCGACATGCACGACATCGTCGCCCACTCCCTGGCCGTCATCGTGCGCCAGGCCGAGGGCGGCCGGTCGGTCGTGGCCGCCGAACCGGACCGCGCCGCCACCGCCCTGTCGGCGATCTCCGCGACGGCGCGGCAGGCCCTGACCGACATGCGGAGCACCCTGGCGGTGCTCGACGTTGGGACGGACCGGACGGTCCGGCATGCCGCGCAGCCCACCCTGGCCGAGGTGCCCGCCCTCGTCTCGCGCGTGCGCGCCGCGGGCGTCGACGTGTCCCTCGTGCACGACGACGGGTTCGACGGCATGACACCCGGCGCGGCGACGGCGGCCTACCGGGTGGTGCAGGAGGCCCTGACCAACTGTGTCAAGCACTCGGGCCCGGGCTGCGCCGTCCGCGTACGGATCGAGCACGCCGCGCACGAGTGCACCGTGACCGTCGCCGACGAGGGCGGCCAGGCACAGCCGGTCCCACTGGTCCCGGGCACGGGAGCCGGCCTGCGCGGTGTCCGGGACCGCGTCCGCGCCGCCGGTGGGTCTTTCCGGGCCGGCCCGACGGCCCAGGGCTTCCTGGTCAGCGCGCGGTTTCCCCGCGCAGACGGAGCCGGACCGGGATGACCATCCGGGTGGCCCTGGTCGATGACCAGGAGCTGGTGCGGACCGGCCTGGCGATGGTCGTCGACTCGGCCGACGGCATCGAGGTGGTGGCCCAGGCCGCCGACGGCGCCGAGGCGGTGGCGGTGCTGGCCACGACGCCGGTCGACGTCGTGCTGATGGACGTGCAGATGCCGTACCTGGACGGCATCGAGGCGACCGCACGGCTCACCGCCCGCGCCCCGGGGACCCGGGTCATCGTGCTGACGACGTTCGACCTCGACGAGTACGCCGTCGCGGGGCTGCGGGCGGGGGCGAGCGGCTTCCTGCTCAAGGACGCCTCGGCCGAGGCGGTGGTACAGGCGATCCGGACCGTGCACGCCGGCGACGCGGTGCTCGCGCCGCACACGATCCGCCGCATGGTCGGCCACCTGGCATCCGCGTCCGGGTCGCCGGCGGCGTCCCCGGCGCTGGACCAGCTCACCGATCGGGAGCGCGAGGTGCTGCTGGAGCTGGCGCAGGGCCGGTCGAACCTCGAGATCGCGCGGCGGCTCTTCCTCACCGAGTCGACCGTCAAGACCCACGTCCGGCACGTCCTGGCCAAGCTCGGGGTCCGCGACCGGGTGCAGGCCGTCATCTTCGCCTACGAGCACGGGCTCGTCCGGCCCGGTTGACGGCACCCCGTCTCCTCCTCAGGAGTGAGCCGTCCAGCACCTGCGGCTGAGGCGACGCCCGACGCGACGGTCCGAGACTGACGCACATGGAACTCAGCCGGACGACCGCGGGCAGGCTCACGATGGCCGGAGGGCTGTTGGCGGTGGGCGGTGGGGCCGGCCACACCATGATCTCCGCGGCCATGCGGCGGAACGTCTGGGATCAGATCGTCGCCGACGGCGTCGTCGGTGCCATCTCACTGGAGCCGACGCCGGACCAGCTCGCGGCGGCCGAGGCCTTCTGGTTCAGCCCCGGCAGCTTCGGCGTGCCGCTGACGCTGCTGGGGTCGCTCGTGGTGTGGTCGACGCGGCAGGGCCACCGCGTGCCCGGGTCGGTGGGGTGGGGCCTGGCCGCCTGGGCGGCGATCATCGGCGTCCTCGGCAGGTTCGACGCCGGCTCCGGCCTCCTGCTGCTCACCGGTGCGCTCATCGGCGTCGGCGGTCGCCGCCCAGGACGGTCCGCACCCACCGACGCCGTCGCCGCCCACGCGGGTGTCCATCTCGCACGGTGACGCTCGTCCCGTGCCGCCGCGGCGCCCGGCGGCACCGTGTCACGCCGCCCGGTGGCGGCACGTCGTATGGGCATGGATCCCGACGAAACCGAGCACGTGCGCTCGACCGTGCGACGTCTGCTCGACGACGGTGTGCAGCGACGAGACCCCCAGGCCTACTTCGACCGCACCTACCACCCCGACGTCACCATCGATGAGGCGCCGTCACTGCCCTACGGCGGGACCTACCGGGGCCTGGACGGCGCGGCACGGCATGCCGTGGCGTTCACCCGGACGTGGGACGCGCTGCAACCGACGCCTGCGGCGCGGAGGTTGCGCTACGTCGTCCACGCCCTGCCGGGCGCGGCGTTCGTCGCCTGGTCGCTGAGCGCGGTCGACCCGCGGACCGACCGGCTCGTGTCGTTCCCGGCCGTGAGTCACTACGAGTTCGACGACGGTCTCATCCGCCGCTCCCGCATGCTGCTCTTCGACACCCACGCGGTCCTCGACCTGCTCCGCCGGGCCGGTGCTCGGTGATGCCCGGGCCATGGAGCTCCGCTGAGGAGACCAGGCGGCGCAGCCCTGCCGGTCGAGCGCCCGTGTCCACCGAGAGAGGCCCCCGATGTTGGCGCTTTACGTCGCCGTCACCGTCGTGACCGCGCTTGCGAACGCCGGGTTCGCGGGCGCCGACTTCAAGCGGGCGTCGTTCGTGCTCGCCAACTCCGCCCAGGTCGGCGTACCGACCTCATGGCTCCCGTGGCTGGGCGCACTCAAGGCAGCGGGCGCTGTGGGCCTCCTGATCGGACTCTTCGGCACTCTCGTCGAGGTCGCCGTCCTGCAGGTCCTCGGCGTCGCCGCCGCGGCCGGGTTGGTCCTGTTCTTCACCGGTGCACTCATCACCCACGTGCGGGCCGGCGTCCTGTGCAACCTGTACTTCCCCGGCGGCTGCTGGTTGTCCGCGGCCGCGAGCCTCGCCCTCGCCTACGTCCACCTGCCGTAGCCGCGTGGACCGGCTGTCAGCGCCTCGGGCGGGGCGACGGCGCCGGGGTGGAGGGGATCGGGTGGACGTAGCAGAGACGCCGGCACCGCGGCTGACGGCCTTCGAGCGGGCGCGGCCCCGGTCGATGGGGCTCGCCTACCGACTGCTCGGCAGCATCGCCGACGCGTAGGACGTCGTGCAGGACGCGCGGCTGCGACGGGACGGCTCGGCCACCGAGAGCGTGGAGAACGACGAGGCACTCCTCACCACCGTGGTCACGCGGCTGGCCCTGGACCGTCTCCGCCGGGCCGAGGCGCAACGGGAGGGGTACAGCGGTCCGTGGCTCCCGGAGCCCGTCGCCGCGGGCGGAGACCGGCAGCGGCGGCCGAACTGGCCGACTCCCTGTCGATGGCGCTGCTCGTCGTGATCGAGGCCGGCACGCACACGACGACGGCGGCGCACCCGGGTGGGTGCGCCGCCGTCGTCGTGCGGTCCCTGCTCGGCGACGAGGCCGAGACGGAGGGTCAGTGGTGGGCAGGGGCCTCGAGCGCGCGTGCCCGGGAGGCCTCGATCTCCCGTTCGGCCTCGGTGCGGCCGACCCACTCGGCGCCCTCGACGGACTTGCCGGGCTCGAGGTCCTTGTAGGTCTCGAAGAAGTGCTGGATCTCCAGCCGGTCGAACTCCGACACGTCGCTGATGTCCTGCAGGTGGGCCATGCGCGGGTCGGTGGCCGGAACGGTGAGGACCTTGTCGTCGCCGCCGGCCTCGTCGGTCATCCGGAACATGCCGATCGCCCGGCAGGTGATGAGACACCCCGGGAACGTGGGCTCCTCGAGGAGCACCAGCGCGTCCAGCGGGTCACCGTCCATCCCGAGGGTCTCCTCGATGTACCCGTAGTCGGCCGGGTACCGGGTCGAGGTGAACAGCATCCGGTCCAGGCGGATGCGTCCGGTGGCGTGGTCCAGCTCGTACTTGTTCCGCTGGCCCTTGGGGATCTCTACCGTCACGTCGAACTGCACCCGGATAGTGTGGCGTACGACCGGCCGCCTCGCGGGCGGAGGTCACTCCGGGGGGTGGGGGAGATCTCGTCGAGTCCGCAGGACGGGTCGTCCGGGACGGACGGCGACCGGTCCGCGCCGGCTCCTGCCGATGACCAGCGGGTGCCCGCCGACCCGACCCCGCAGCCGGCCGACGCCCCCCTGACCGAGCCGGCTGCCGAGGCCTCCGAGCCGGGCGGGACAGCCTCCCCGGCGGCTGCGGCCGCCGCCGAGGCACGCGCTGCCGCCCAGCAGGCCGCTGCCGATGCCGCCGCCCAGGAGGCTGCCGCCCGGCAGGCCGCCGAGGACCTCGCGGCCGTTCGCGCGTGGGCCGCCGAACGGGCGGCCGGGACGGCGCCGGGGGACGACGAGCCGCGTGCGGAGCCGGCAGCACCCAGGGGCGGCGACCCGACCGCCGGTCCCGCGGACCCGGCGACCCCAGCCGCCGCTCCGCCACCCGAGGCCACGGGGGCCGACGTTCCGGCGGAGGCAGATGCGGAGGCGGAGGCGCCGGGCGCCGCGGAGGCGATCGACCGGGAGGCCGAGCCCGCCGCGGCCGGGACCGAGACGGCCGGGGAGCGGGAGCCGACCGAGGCAGAGCCGATCGAGGCGGAACGGACCGAGGCGGAGCCGACCGAGGCAGAGCGGGCAGCTCGCGAGCAGGCCATCGTCGACCTGGCAGCGGTCAAGGCGTGGGCGGCAGCCCGGGAGGCCGAGCGTGAGGCGGCCGAGCGTGAGGCGGCGCAGCGCGAGACGGCCGAGCGTGGGGCGGCGCAGCGCGAGACGGCCGAGCGTGAGACGGCGGAGCGAGAGGCAGCCGAGCGGGCTGCCGCTGACCAGGCCGCCGCGGAGCGGGCCGCCGCGGACCAGGCGGCCGCCGACCGGGCCGCCGCCGACCGGGCTGCCGATGACAAGCGGGCTGCCGAGCAGGCCACGTCGGAGCAGGCCGCAGCCCAACAGGCAGCCGAGCAGGCGGCGGCCGAGCAGACGGAGGCCGAACCGGTCCGGCCGTTCGCCCCGCTGCCCGGGCAGCCCGCCCGCCCGGCGTCGCCGCGGCCCAGCCCCCGGCCACGGCCGTCGCCCGCGCCGCCTCCGGCCTCGCAGGCAGCGGCGGCACGGCCGTCGCCCACGCCTGAGCCCACGCCTGAGCCCACACCCGAGCCCGCGCCGGCGGCACCCATGCGGCCCCCGGCAGCGGCCGCGCCGTCCGCAGCAGCCACACCGTCCGCGGCGGGCGCCCGACCGACCCGGGCCAGTGCCCGGCCCGCCCGCGGCCGCCGGCGGCTGACCGCCGTCCTCGCCGCGATCGTCGCCCTCGTCGTCGTGGCGGGCGGGGTCCTCCTCGCGGTCGACCCGCTCGGCTGGCGCACCGACCGCGGTGTGCCCGCGGACGCCGAGCAGGTGCCCGACGCCGTCCTCCCGGAGCTGACCGACCCCGACCCCGTGCTCGCCTCGCTCTCCACCGAGGCGCCGGCGCCCGACCCCGCCGTGCTCAGCGGGGTGCTCACCCCGCTGCTGGCCGACCCGGCGCTTGGCTCCGGGCTCTCCGCGCAGGTGGTCGACGTCGCCACCGGGGAGGTGCTGTTCGACCGGGACTCCGCCGACCCGAGCACGCCGGCCTCCACCGCCAAGCTGCTCACCGGCCTGGCCGCGCTCACCACGCTGGACCCGGCGCAGACGCTGCCCACCACCGTGGTCGCCGGCAGCACCCCCGGTGAGGTGGTGCTCGTCGGCGGTGGCGATCCCACGCTCTCGACCACCGACCCCTCGGTGAACTACCCGGGGGCGGCGACCGTCGCCGACCTGGCCGGGCAGGTGCGCACCGCCCTCGGGACCACCCCGGTGACCGGCGTGGTGGTCGACAACTCGCTGTTCAGCGGCTCGCTCACCGGGCCGGGATGGGGCCCGGACGACGCCCCGTCGACCTACGCGGCGCCGGTCACCGCCACCGCGGTCGACGGCGCGCGGGTCAGCCCCGACAGCGTCCAGCGCAGCGGCGCGCCCGGGACCGACGCCGGCCAGGCGCTGGCCGACGCCCTGGGGGCGTCCGGTGCTCCCGTGACCCTCGGTGAGGCCCCGGCCGGTGCGCGCACGCTGGGCACGGTCGAGTCCGCCCCGGTCGTCCGCCTGGTCGAGCAGTCGATCAGCGCCTCGGACAACCTGCTGGCCGAGTCGCTGGCCCGCCAGGTGGCCCTCGCCCGTGACCTGCCGGCCAGCTTCGAGGGAGCCGCCCGGGCCGTGACCGAGGCGCTGACCGAGGCGGGCCTGGACACCACCGGGCTCACCCTGGCTGATGGCAGCGGGCTCTCCTCCGCGGACGAGGTGCCCGCCAGCTTGCTCGTCGACGCGTTGCGCGGCGCAGCCGACGGCAGCATCGCCGGGGCCGCCGATCTGCTCACCGGGCTGCCGGTCGCCGGGTACGACGGCACGCTGGCCGACCGGGCGGTCATCGACGGCTCCGGCGCGCCCGGCTCGGTGCGCGCCAAGACCGGCACCCTGCAGGGTGTGAACGACCTGGCCGGCACGGTGCTGACCGCGGACGGGCGGCTGCTGGCGTTCGCCGTCATGGCCGACGGCACGGTCGGTGGGCTCACCGTCGGGGAGGGCGCGCTCGACGAGGTCGCGGACGCCCTCGCCGGCTGCGGGTGCCGGTGAAGGACCCTGCTGCCCCCACCCCTCGCAGGCTCGGGGCGGGTCCCTGCAGCGAGGCCGAGGCACATCGGCGGCGCGTACGGTGAGCCGATGACCCGAGCCTCGTCCCTGGTCGACTGGGACCTCGCCGGCCGTACCGCGCGCCGCTTGGTCAAGCCCGGACCGGAGACCTCCCGCGAGGAGGCCGCGGCCGTCGTCGACGAGCTGCACCGCGCCGCCGCCACCGCCGTTGCCCACGTCGAGGAGCTCACCGGCCTGCACCCGGTGGCGGATGGGCCGGAGCCCGTCGTCGCCGTCGTCGACCGGCCCGGCTGGTTGGACGCGAACACCTCCGGCATGGCCGCGCTGCTCGACCCGCTCGCCGAGGGGCTGCAGCAGGCCGCCGGCCGGGCCCCCGGTCCGCTGGCCACCGCGATCGGCTCCCGGGCGACGGGCGTGCAGGCCGGCGGCGTGCTGGCCTTCCTGTGCACCCGCGTGCTCGGTCAGTACGAGGTGTTCGGCACCGGCGGCCGGCTGCTGCTCGTGGCGCCCAACATCGTGGAGACCGAGCGGCGCCTGGGCGTCGACCCGACCGACTTCCGGCTGTGGGTCTGCCTGCACGAGGTCACCCACCAGTTGCAGTTCACCGCCGTCCCCTGGCTGCGCGCCTACCTCGAGGAGCAGGTGTCGGCGTTCGCGCAGGCCACCGACCTGACGCCCGACGTGCTCCGGGAGCGGCTCAGCGACGTGCTGCGCAGCCTGGGCGACGCGGTGCGCGGCGGAGAGCCCGACGACGACGAGCCGCAGGGGATCATGGCGCTGGTCCGTGACCCGGAGCAGCGCGCGGTCCTGGACAAGGTCACCGCGGTGATGAGCCTGGTCGAGGGGCACGCCGAGTACGTGATGGACGGCGTCGGGCCGGACGTCGTCCCCACCGTGCGCACCCTGCGCAAGCGCTTCGCCCAGCGGCGGAAGGGCCGCGGCCCGATCGACCGCGTGCTGCGCCGGATGCTCGGCCTGGAGCAGAAGATGAAGCAGTACGCCGACGGGCGGGTCTTCGTCGGCGGGGTGGTGGAGCTCGTCGGCATGGAGGGCTTCAACCAGGTGTGGGCCGGGCCCCAGAACCTGCCTTTCGTCGAGGAGCTCACCGAGCCGGCCCGCTGGGTCGAGCGCGTGCTGGGCACCCGCCCGGCGATCCCCGCCTGACACCGGCGCCGTCCCCGACCTGCATGGCCGGACCCCTCCCAGCCGTCGCCGCGCTGCGCTCCGCGGTCCGCCCCCGGCTGGCGGCCGTGGACACCCCGGTGCTCGCGGCCTGCAGCGGGGGAGCGGACTCCCTGGCCCTGGCCGCTGCGCTGGCCTTCGAGGGACCCCGGGCCGGACGGCCGGTCGGCGCGGTGGTCGTCGACCACGGCCTGCAGCCGGGATCCGCGGAGCGCGCCGAGCGCACCGCCGCGCTGCTGCGTGAGCTCGGGCTCGCGCCGGTGCTGGTCCGCACCGTGCAGGTCGGGCCGGACGGCGGTCCGGAGGGCGCGGCCCGGGACGCCCGGTACGCCGCGCTGCGGACCGCCGCGGCCGAGCACGGGGCCACCGTGGCGCTGGGGCACACGCTCGACGACCAGGCGGAGACGGTGCTGCTCGGCCTGGCCCGCGGGTCGGGACCCCGATCGGTCGCCGGCATGGTCGAGCACCGCCCACCGTTCTGGCGCCCGCTGCTCGGCGTCCGCCGGGAGACCACCCGGGCGGCCTGCGCGGCCCAGGGCCTCCCCGTCTGGGACGACCCGTGGAACACCGACCCCGCCTACACCCGGGTCCGGCTGCGGCGGGAGGTGCTGCCCCTGCTGGAGGACGTCCTCGGGGGTGGGGTGGCACCGGCGCTGGCCCGCACCGCGGCGCTGCTGCGCGAGGACCTGGACGCCCTCGACGAACTCGCCGCCGCCGAGTCCGCCCGGCTGGACGGCGCCGCCGAGCTCCCGGCCGCCGCGGTCGCGGACCTGCCCGCCGCGCTGCGCCGTCGGGTCGTGCGCAGCTGGCTGCGGGACGCCGGCGTCCCCGACCTGCAGGCCGTCCACCTGCGGGCCGTCGACGCCCTGCTCACCGCCTGGCGCGGGCAGGGCCGGGTGGACCTACCCGGCGGTCAGGGGGTCCTCCGGGCGTCTGGCAGGCTGAGGGTGCTGCCGGCCCCGGACGCGGGCAACGCGGCGATCCGCACCGACCAACCCCCCGAGGAGCCCCGACCGTGAGCGAGCCAGCCACCCCCGAGGCGCCGCCGACCGGACAGTTGGGCCCCGACCACGGCTACGGCCCCGACATCGACCACGTGCTCCTCACCGAGGAGCAAATCCAGTCCAAGATCCTCGAGCTCGCCGACGCGGTCGCCGCGGACTACTCCGGCCGGGAGGTCCTGCTGGTCGGCGTCCTCAAGGGCGCGGTGCTGTTCATGTCCGACTTCGCCCGGGCGCTGCAGGTGCCCACGCAGATGGAGTTCATGGCCGTCTCCTCCTACGGCAGCTCCACCAGCTCCTCCGGCGTGGTGCGCATCCTCAAGGACCTCGACCGCGACATCGCCGACAAGCACGTGCTGGTGCTCGAGGACATCATCGACTCCGGCCTGACGCTGTCCTGGCTGCTGAAGAACCTGGGGAGCCGCCGGCCGGCGTCCCTGGAGGTCTGCGCGCTGCTGCGCAAGCCGGACGCGGTGAAGGTCGACGTCCCGGTGAGGTACATCGGGTTCGACATCCCCAACGAGTTCGTCGTCGGCTACGGGCTGGACTACGCCGAGCGCTACCGCGACCTGCCCTACATCGGGACGCTGAAGTCCGAGGTGTACTCCTCCTAGCCCGCCGGCCCCGCCCGGAGGGGTCCTTCTGGGGCGGGCGCACAGGTGCTGCGGTGTACCTTCGTCCCAAGAACGTCGCACCGTGGCGGGGTGCCCCCCGGAGGTCACGGGCGGCGTCCCGTGACGATCAGGAGGGTCGACGGGCCGGCCGGGCTCCCCCGGCCCCCGGCATCGGTGTATGGAGCGTAAGAAGATCGTCCGGTCGGTCTGGTTCTGGGTCGCCATCGTCGTCATGCTCGCCTTCCTGGGCTCGAGCCTGTTCCGCGGCAACGGGGGCTACGACGAGGTCTCCACGTCCACCGCGCTGGAGCAGCTCTCCGACGGGAACGTCAACAGCGTCACGATCAACGACAAGGAACAGACGCTCGACCTCGACCTGAAGAGCGCGGTCGAGGGCAGCACGAAGGTCACCGCCTCCTTCCCGGCGGGGGCCTCGGACGACGTCTTCGACCTCGTCCGCGGGGCGCAGGACGGCTCCGCGGCGGTCGACTTCGACACCCAGGTGACCCAGACCAGCCTGCTGACCAGCCTGCTGGTGAGCTTCCTGCCCTTCCTCCTGCTGCTGGCGCTGCTGTTCTGGCTGTTCAACTCCATGCAGGGCGGCGGCCGCGGCGTGATGGCCTTCGGGAAGTCCAAGGCCAAGGTGGTCAGCAAGGACACCCCGAAGACGACGTTCGCCGACGTCGCCGGCGCCGACGAGGCGATCGAGGAACTGCACGAGATCAAGGACTTCCTCCAAAACCCGGTCAAGTTCCAGGCGATCGGCGCGAAGATCCCCAAGGGCGTGCTGCTGTTCGGCCCGCCCGGCACCGGCAAGACGCTGCTCGCCCGCGCGGTCGCCGGTGAGGCGGGCGTGCCGTTCTACTCGATCTCCGGCTCGGACTTCGTCGAGATGTTCGTCGGCGTCGGGGCCAGCCGGGTCCGCGACCTGTTCGAGCAGGCCAAGACCAACGCGCCGGCGATCATCTTCGTCGACGAGATCGACGCCGTCGGCCGGCACCGCGGCGCCGGCATGGGCGGCGGGCACGACGAGCGCGAGCAGACCCTGAACCAGATGCTCGTCGAGATGGACGGGTTCGACGTCAAGGGCGGCGTCATCATGATCGCCGCCACCAACCGGCCCGACATCCTCGACCCCGCGCTGCTGCGCCCGGGCCGCTTCGACCGGCAGATCGCCGTCGACCGGCCGGACCTGCTCGGCCGCGTCGCCGTCCTGAAGGTGCACGCCACCGGCAAGCCGCTGGCCGACGACGTCGACCTGGAGACCGTCGCCCGCCGGACGCCGGGCTTCACCGGCGCCGACCTGGCCAACGTGCTCAACGAGGCCGCGCTGCTCACCGCCCGGCACGACGGGACGGTGATCACCGACGAGACCCTCGAGGAGGCGATCGACCGGGTCCTCGCCGGACCCGAGCGCAAGACGCGGGCGATGAGCGAGAAGGAGAAGAAGGTCACCGCCTACCACGAGGGCGGGCACGCCCTGGTGGCGCACGCGCTGCCCAACCTGGACCCGGTGCACAAGGTGACGATCTTGCCGCGCGGCCGCTCGCTCGGGCACACCCTGGTGCTGCCCACCGAGGACAAGTACACCCAGACGCGGTCGGAGATGATCGACACCCTGGCCTACGCGCTGGGTGGCCGCGCCGCGGAGGAGCTGGTCTTCCACGAGCCCACCACCGGTGCCGGCAACGACATCGAGAAGGCCACCTCGATGGCGCGCGCGATGGTGACCCAGTACGGCATGAGCGCCAAGCTCGGCGCGGTGAAGTACGGCAACACCGAGTCCGAGCCGTTCCTCGGCCGGGACATGGGCTCGCGGCCGGACTACTCCGACGCCGTCGCCGCCGACATCGACGGGGAGGTGCGCGCCCTCATCGAGGCCGCGCACGACGAGGCGTGGGAGATCCTGGTCGAGTACCGGGACACCCTCGACGAGCTGGTGCTCGAGCTGATCGAGAAGGAGACCCTGTCCCGCGAGGACATGGCCCGGATCTGCGCCGGCGTCACCAAGCGGCCGTCGATGGCGCCGTACAACGGCTTCGGCAAGCGCACGCCCTCGCAGCGACCCCCGGTGCTCACGCCCACCGAGCGGGCCGCGGCCAACGGGCACGGCCACCCGCAGCAGCCGGTCGGTGACGTCGGCGCCCCGGTCCAGGGCCGGTGAGCGCGCAGTTCGAGCGCCGGGTCGACGGGGTCGGGCAGGACCCGGCAACCGGTGACCCGGTCGCCGACCTGCCCGACGCCGGCATCGACCAGGAGCGGGTGGCCGCGGCGGTCCGGGAGATCCTGATCGCCGTGGGGGAGGACCCCGACCGCCCGGGGCTCGTCGACACCCCCGCCCGGGTCGCCCGGGCCTACGCCGAGACCTTCGCCGGGCTCGCCCAGGACCCCCACGAGGTCCTGGCGACGACGTTCGACGAGGACCACGACGAACTGGTGCTGGTCAAGGACATCCCGCTGTTCTCCACCTGCGAGCACCACCTCGTGCCCTTCCACGGTCTGGCGCACGTCGGGTACATCCCCGGCGCCGACGGCCGGGTGACCGGCCTGTCCAAGCTCGCCCGGCTCGTCGAGGTCTACGCCCGGCGCCCCCAGGTGCAGGAGCGGATGACCCGGCAGGTCGCCGACGCCCTCTTCGACGCGCTCAAGCCGCAGGGCGTCATCGTCGTCATAGAGGCCGAGCACCTGTGCATGGCGATGCGCGGCATCCGCAAGCCCGGGTCGACCACGGTCACCTCGGCGGTGCGGGGGATCTTCCGGGACAGCGCGGTGACCCGGAGCGAGGCGATGAGCCTCATCCTGGGCCGGTGACCGGGACCGAGCTCCCGCGGCCGGGGCGCTGCCTGGTGATGGGCGTCCTGAACGTCACGCCCGACTCGTTCTCCGACGGCGGCTGCTACGCCGACCCCGCCGCGGCGATCGCCCACGGCCTGGAGATGCACGCCGCGGGCGCGGACTACGTAGACGTCGGCGGGGAGTCGACCCGCCCCGGAGCCGACCGGGTGGCGACCGACGAGGAGTGCGGCCGCGTGGTGCCGGTGGTCCGCGAGCTGAGCGCGGCCGGCGCGCGGGTCAGCGTGGACACCACCCGCGCCGAGGTCGCCGAGGCCGCGCTGCACGCGGGGGCGGTGCTGGTCAACGACGTCAGCGGCGGCCTGGCCGACGCCGGGATGGCCCGGCTGGTGGCCGAGGCCGGCGTGCCGTGGGTGCTGATGCACTGGCGCGGGCACAGCCGGGAGATGTACGCGGCGGCCCGGTACGGCGACGTCGTCACCGAGGTCGTCGCGGAGCTCACGGCACGCGTGGAGGACGTCGTCGCGGCCGGCGTCGCCCCGGAGCAGCTGGTCATCGACCCCGGGCTGGGCTTCGCCAAGCGCGCCGAGCACAACTGGGCGCTGCTCGCGGGGCTGGACCGGCTGGTCGCCGTCGGGCTGCCGGTGCTGGTCGGCGCCTCTCGCAAGACGTTCCTCGGCCGGCTGCTGGCCGGACCCGACGGCGAGGTCCGCCCCGCCGAGGGCAGGGAGGCGGCGACCACCGCGGTGTCGGTGCTCGCCGCCGAGGCCGGCGCCTGGGGCGTGCGGGTGCACGACCCGGTGCAGTCCCTGGACGCGATCAAGGTGGTGGGTGCGGTCTCCGGCGCCCGCGGGCGAGGAGGACGACGTGGCTAGGACACCGGCCCCCGACCGGATCACCGTGCACGGACTGACCGGGTACGGCTTCCACGGCGTGTACCCGGAGGAGCGCGAGCGCGGGCAGACCTTCCGCGTCGACGCCGTCCTGGAGCTGGACACCGCCCCCGCGGCGGCCGGCGACGACCTGGAGCAGACGGTCAACTACGCCGAGCTCGCCCAGCGGCTGCACGCCGTGCTGGTGGGGGAGCCGGTCGACCTGCTGGAGACCCTCGCCCAGCGGCTGGCCGACCTGTGCCTGGGCTACCCGGTGGTCGACGCGGTCGAGATCACGGTGCACAAGCCGGAGGTCGACCTGGGCGTGCCGGCCGATGACGTCACGGTCGCCATCCGCCGGGAAAGGTCATGAGCCGCGCCGTCCTCTCCCTCGGCGGCAACCTCGGCGACCGCGCCGGCACGCTGCGGCGCGCCATCGAGCACCTCACCGCGGAGGGGCTGGTCGCCCGCTCCATGCTCTACGAGACCCCGCCGTGGGGCCCGGTCGAGCAGCCGCCGTACCTGAATGCGATCGCGGTCGTGCGCGGCGACCGGGACGCCGCCGGCTGGCTCGCGCTGGCACACGAGCTCGAGCAGGCCGCGGGGCGCACCCGGGAGGTGCGCTGGGGGGCCCGCACGCTGGACGTCGACGTCGTCACCGTGACCGAGGACGACGGGACGCCGGTGCTCTCCGACGACCCGGAGCTGACCCTCCCGCACCCGCGCGCCGCGGAGCGCGCCTTTGTGCTCGTGCCCTGGGTGTCCCTGGAGCCGACCGCCACCCTGCCCGGGCACGGGCGGGTTGCCGACCTGGTGGCGGCCCTCCCGGCCGACGACGTCGCCGCGGTCGTGCGGTGGGAGCAGCTGGCGTGAGCCCGGTCCGCCGCCGCGACCTGGTGGCGCTCGCCGTCGGGCTGGCGGTCGCCGCCTGGCTGGTCGTCCGGGCGGCCTACGGCTCGCTGCCGCCCTTCTCCTGGTGGCTGCCGGTGCCGATCGGTGTGCTCGCCGTTGCCGAGGCGCTGGGCGCCCGCACGCTCCGAGCCCGGCTGCGGGCCCAGCGGGACCCCGGTCCCGGGCCCGGCCGGGCCGCGACGTCCGCCCGGCCGGTCGAGCCGATGCTGGTGGCCCGGGTGGCGGTGCTCGCCCAGGCCAGCGCCTACGTCGGGGCGGTCGTCGCCGGGTGCTGGGCCGGTCTCCTGCTGCACACCGCGCCTGCGCTGTCCCGGCTCACCGCGGCCCGCGGGGACACGGTGACCGCGGTGATCGGGGTCGTGCTCGCGGCCGGCCTCGGCGTTGCCGCGCTGTGGCTGGAGCAGGTGTGCAGGGTCCCGCCGGGCGAGGACGACGACGCCCCGGCGCCGGCACCGCACGCGTAGCCGTTCCGTCACGAGGCGGCCCCCTTGCAGGGCCCCGCCGCGAGCTCGCGAGCGGTCGGGGGAAGGGGGTCCTTCCCTCACACCTTCGCGGCGCCGGCGGTCTCCGGGACGCTGCCGTCGACCGAGCGGCGCAGCGCCGCGTGCAGCGACTCGGGCGTGAGGACGCCGAGGAACCGGTCGCCGTCCAGCACCGCCACCCAGCCGGCGTCGTACTGCAGCATCGTGGCGAACGCGGTCTTGAGCGTCGCGGCGACCGGGACCCACGCCTCCATCCGCCGGCAGGCCGAGCGCACGGTGCCGGCGCCCCCGGCCCGTTCGGCCGAGATCCACCCGTGCAGCCGCTTCTGGTCGTCCAGGACGACGGCCCACCGCGCGCCGGTGTGCTGCAGGGCGGCGCGGGCGTCGGCCAGCCCGTCGTCGACGTCGACCACGGGCGGCTGCTCCAGGTCGCCGACCTCGATGGCGGTGACCGCGAGCCGCTTGAGCCCGCGGTCGGCGCCCACGAAGTCGGCGACGAACGGGGTGGCGGGGGCGCCCAGCAGTTCGGCGGGCGACGCGAACTGCTCGATCGTGCCGCCGGCGCTCATCACCGCGATCCGGTCGCCGAGGCGGACCGCCTCCTCGATGTCGTGGGTGACGAAGACGATGGTCTTGCGCACGGTCTCCTGCAGCCGCAGGAACTCCGACTGCAGGCGCTCCCGCACGATCGGGTCGACCGCGGAGAACGGCTCGTCCATCAGCAGCACGCCGGGGTCGGCGGCCAGCGCCCGGGCCACGCCGGCCCGTTGCCGCTGGCCGCCGGAGAGCTGGTGCGGGTACCGGTCGCCGTAGGTCGCCGGGTCCAGGCCGACCAGGTCCAGCAGCTCGTCCACCCGGGCGCGGGTGCGGTCCCGGTCCCAGTCGAGGAGCCGGGGGACGGTCGCCACGTTCCGGCGCACCGACTGGTGCGGGAACAGCCCCACGTTCTGGATCACGTAGCCGATGCGCCGGCGCAGCCGCACCGGGTCGGCTCGGGTGACGTCCTCGCCGCCGAGCAGGATCCGGCCGCTGCTGGGCTCGATGATCCGGTTGATCATCTTCATCGTCGTCGTCTTGCCGCAGCCGGACGGCCCGACGAGCACGGTGATCTCCCCGGCGGCGAAGGTCAGGTCCAGCTCGCGCACGGCGACCGTGCCGTCCGGGTACACCTTCGCCACGCCGTCCAGCCGGATCTCCTCGGCGCCGGTGGGGGCAGCCGCGCGGTCCCGGGGGGCAGTAGCGTCCACGACGTGGCCTTCCTGGCGGGCGCCCGGTGCTGAGCGCGTCGAGCGGTGCGGTGGTCGCGGCCGATGCCGCGCCGAACCCCTGGTTCGACTGGTCGTACGTGACGGACAACAGCGGCACCATCCTGGCCCACCTCGCCGAGCACGTGCGGCTCACCGTCGCCGCCGTCGCGCTGGGCGTGGTGATCGCGCTGCCGCTGGCCGTGCTGGCCCGGCGCAGCCGGTGGCTCGCCGGGCCGGTGCTGGGCCTGTCCACCGTCGTGTACACGATCCCGTCGCTGGCCATGTTCGCCTTCGTCGCGCCCTACACCGGGCTGACCGCGACCACCGTGCTCGTCGGCCTGGTCCTGTACTCCTTGGTGATCCTGGTGCGGAACTTCCTGGCCGGGCTCCAGGCGGTGCCCGCCGACGTCACGGAGGCCGCCCGGGGCATGGGCTACGGCGGCGTCCGGCTGTTCTGGCAGGTCGAGGTGCCGCTCGCCCTGCCGGCGTTCATGGCCGGACTCCGGATCGCGACGGTGTCCACGGTGGCGCTGGTGACCGTGGGGGTGATCGTCGGCCACGGCGGGTTGGGCCAGCTGATCACCGGGGGCTTCAACGCCAACTTCTACCGGGCGGAGATCGTCACCGGCGCCGTCGGCTGCGTGCTGCTCGCGCTGCTGGCGGACCTGCTGCTCGCCGGGGTGGAGCGGGCGCTGACCCCCTGGTCCCGGCGGGTGTCGTCGTGAACCTGTTCTCGGACGCGGTGCTGTGGCTCAACGACCCCTTCAACTGGACCCGCCCCGACGGGGTACTGGACCTGCTCCGGCAGCACCTGGGGATCTCGGCCCTCGCCGTGCTCGCCGCGATGGTCGTCGGGCTGCCGATCGGCGCGCTGCTCGGGCACCTGGGCCGGGGCGGCGGGTTCACCGTGGCGCTGTCCAACGTCGCCCGGGCGGTGCCGACGCTCGCGCTGCTCACCGTCTTCGCGGTCACCCCGATCGGCTTCGGGCCCACCGCGACCACGATCGCGCTGGCCGTCTTCGCGGTGCCGCCGGTGCTCACCAACGCCTACGTCGGGTTCCGGGGGGTCGACCGGGACGTCGTCGAGGCCGCCCGTGCGATGGGCATGACCGGCCGGCAGGTGCTGCTCCGGGCGGAGCTGCCGCTGGCCACGCCGCTGGTCATGACCGGGATCCGGACCGCCGCCGTCCAGGTCGTCGCCACCGCGACACTGGCCGCCCTGGTGGCCGGGGGTGGGCTGGGCCGGATCATCACCCTCGGCTTCCGTCAGCAGGACTACGGCGCGGTGCTGGCCGGCGCCCTCCTGGTCGCGGCGCTGGCCCTGCTCACCGAGGGGGTGCTGGCCGCGGCGTCCTGGGCGCTGGCCCCGGGCGCCAAGCGGCTGCCCCGGCGGTCGGCGATGGCGGCCGCCGTCCCGGTCCCGGCCCCGGACTGACCCGACCGGTCGTGCACCACCCGCTTGCCCGGGGGAGCGGGGAGGGGTTGAGTGCTCCCCGCGGGACCCCTCCCGCCAGACACGCGTGGCCGATGGCCACGGGACACAGAAGGCGGAGCTCATGCGCGCGCGATCCCGGTCCCTGCCCCTGCTCGCCCTCGCCGCGGTGCTGGCCACGGCCGCCTGCGGGGAGTCCGGCTCCTCGGGCACCGGAGGGGGCGCGGAGGCCGGCGGCACCGCGTCCGGGGACGCCTGCGCCCCGGTCGCCGGCGACCAGCTCGTGGTCCTGGAGGACGACCAGCAGCTGCAGAACGCCGACAACGTCGTGCCCGCGGTCAACGCGGCCGCCGCGCAGGCGAACCCGGCGCTGCTGGAGACGCTGAACCGCGTCTCGGCGGAGCTGACCACCGACGAGCTCATCGACATGAACGCCGCCGTCGACGTGCAGCGGGAGAGCGCCGAGGACGTCGCCGCCGCATGGGTCACCGAGAACGGCCTGGACACCGGGTTGTCCGGCGGCAGCGGCCCGATCGTCGTCGGTGCCGCGGACTTCACCGAGTCCCAGGTGCTGGCCACCATCTACGCCGACGTGCTCACCGCGGCCGGGTTCCAGGCCACCGTGCAGACCGTCGGGAACCGCGAGCTGTACCTGCCCGCGCTGCAGCGCGGGGAGATCCAGGCGTTCCCGGAGTACCTGGCCACGGTCACCGAGGCGCTGGACGCCGACGACGCGCGGCAGGTCGCCAGCGGGGACGTCGCGGAGACGGTCGCGGCGCTGACCCCGCTCGCCGAGCAGGCCGGGCTGGTGTTCGGCGAGCCGGCCGAGGCCGCCGACCAGAACGCCTTCGCCGTCACCCAGGAGTTCGCCGACCAGCTCGGCGTCACCACGCTCTCCGAGCTGGCCGACGCCTGCAGCGACGGCTCGCTGGTGCTCGGCGGTCCCGGCGAGTGCCCGGAGCGGCCGCAGTGCCAGCCGGGCCTGGAGGAGACCTACGGCCTGCAGTTCGCGAGCTTCAGCGAGCTGGACGCCGGCGGCCCGCTGACCAAGGCCGCCATCCAGCAGGGCGAGGTGTCGATCGGCCTGGTCTTCAGCTCCGACGGCGCCCTGGCTCAGGGCTGAGCGCCCGCTCAGTACCAACTGCCGCCCGGGGGCAGCTGCTCGCCCGCGGCGATCACCGCGTCCACCCGGTTGCCCTCGGGGGCGAGCGGGCAGGTCCAGCGCGGGTCGTAGGTGCACGACGGGTGGTAGGCGAGGTTGAGGTCGACCACCAGCCGGCCGCCGTCCCCACCGAGATCGGCGCCCTTGAGGGTGTCGAGCAGGTAGCGCCCGCCGCCGTAGGTGGTGTCCCCGGCGCTGCCGTCCCGCAGCGGGAGGAACAGCCCGCCGGCGTAGCCGGCGATCCACCACACGTCGAGCCGGGCGACCTCCCCGAGGGTGACCCGGCCGATCCGGTGCAGGACGACGCCGCCCTCGTCGGTGGTCGCCACGCCCAGCCGCACCGGCTCCACGTCGGTGTCGACCGGGACGACGAAGCGCAGCGACGGGTCGTACGGCGCGAACGGCAGCCCTGGGAACCCGGCCCTCGCCGCCGCGGTCAGGGGCGACTCGGCGTGCCCGGCCAGCAGGGCGTCGCGCCCGGCGCGCCACCGCAGCCAGCCCGACTCGGGGTCGCGGTCGGCGCGGACCTCGGCGTAGAGGGCGGCCATCCGCCGCCGCCAGTCGAGCAGGGAGACCGTCACTCCCGTCACCCTGCCACCCACCCGTCACACGACTGTCCTCGAACCGGGTCGGTCACGCTCCGCCGCCGGAACCGCCCTTAGGGTCATCGCATGGGTGGCAGCCGGGACGACGAGCTCGCTGTCCCCTCCGCCGGGCCGCCGCGGCCGCCGGTGCCGCCGCCCGTCCGCTCCGCGACCGCCCGGCCCACCGCGTCCCCCCGCCCCGCCGCGCGACCGGCGCCGGCGGTCCCGGCCGCCCAGGCGCCTCCGGTCACCCAGGTGAGCCCGGCCCCAGCCCCGGTTCCCGCGGCCGCAGCCGCGGGCCCCCCGGCCCCGGCCCCCGAGTCGCCGGACGGCGCCGAGTCGGTGGTCGGCGCAGAGTCGGTGGACGGTGCCGAGCCGCGCGGCCGCTTCCCCGTGCCCGCGGTGGTCGGCCTGGTGGTCGCCGCGGCCGCCACCGTCGCCGTCTTCGTCACCGACGACGCCCTCGTGCTGCGGATCGCGCTGCTGGCCGTCTGCTGGGCCGTCGTCGGGGCCGCGTTCCTGGCCGGGGACCGGCGCGGCGACCGCGGAACGGCCCAGGCCGACGAGTCGCGGGACGCCCGCGACCGGGAGGAGACGCTGCAGGACAGCCGGCTGCGCCGGGCGGCCGAGCAGGGCATGCGCGAGGACATCGCGCAGCTGCGCACCGAGCTCGCCGCGGTCGGCGGGCTGCGCGCTGAGCTGGCCGGCGTGGGGCAGCTCCGCGCCGAGCTGACCGCTCTCGCGCAGGTGCGCGAGGAGGTTGCCGCGCTGGCCCAGCTGCGGGCCGACCTCGCAGGCGTCGGCGAGTTGCGCGCCGACCTCGGCCGGTTGCGCGCCGAGCTCACGGAGCAGCTGTCGGGCGAGCTCTTCTACGAGCGGATGGTCATGCGCGCCCAGACCGTCCGCGGTCCGCTGACCGGTGGCGGGATAGATTCACCGACGATCGAGGGCGCGTCGACCTGGGGGACGGTGGCCCCGGCGCCCCAGCCGGTCGTAGAGGCGGCTCCGCCGGTCATGGAGGTCCTCCAGCCGGTGGTCGAGGCACCCCGGCCCGTCGAGGTGTCCCGCCCGCCGGTCCCGACTCCGGCGGAGGAGCAGGCGCGCCCGCTCGCGCCCACGGACCGGCCGACGGCCGGGTCGGTGCTCGAACCCCCCGTCGAGGTCCGGCCGATGTCGCCGATCGAATGGCTCGGTGACCGGTCGCTGCTCGGGACCGCCGAGCGTCCCGCGGTGGACGTCCGGGCGTCCTCGCCGGCCACCGGTGCCCGGCCGGTGCCGTTCTCCCGTCGCGACTGGGCCCCGGACGCCGCTGCCGGAACGGCTCCCCGCCACCATCGGCGGGCCGCCGGGACGGGCGAGCAGCCGCGGGTGCCCGAGGTCGTGGTGGACGCCGTCCCGGCGTCCACGGGCAGCCGTGCCGTCCCGGCGTCCACGGGCAGCCATGCCGTCCAGGCGTCCACGGGCAGCCACGTGGTCGCGGACGCGCCCGCCCGGCGCCCGGCCCCGGAGCCGCAGGGCCACGCCCGGCTGGAGCAGATCCTCGCGGAGAGCGGCGTGGAGGCGCCGAGCGGCCGCCGCCGCCGGCGGTACCGCGACGACGACGACACCGGCGGGGACGACGTCCTCGCCCGGGTCCTCGGCCGCAGCTGAGAACGGACCCCTCTGCCCCCCAGTCCTCGCGAGCTCGGAGCGGGCCCCTGCAGAGGGGCCTAGGCGATGGGGCCGCGGGAGAGCGCTCCGCCGTCGAGCACGAGGGTCTGCCCGGTGACCCAGCCGGCGCCGTCCCCGAGCAGGTAGGCCGCCGCCTCGCCGACGTCCTCGGGCACCCCCAACCGGCCGACCGGGTACTGCGCGACGACATCCTCCTCGCGGCCGCTGAACAGCGCCTCGGCGAACCGCGTCCGCACCACCGCCGGCGCCACCGCGTTGACCCGCACCCGGGGGCCGAGCTCGACGGCCAGCTGGGTGGTGAGGTTGACCAGCGCGGCCTTGCTGACGCCGTACGCGCCGATGCCCTTGCTGGACTTCAGCCCAGCCACCGAGGAGACGATCAGCACCGAGCCGCCGTGCTCGGACATCCACGCGCGCCAGGCCTCCTGGACCAGGCCGAGGCAGGCGACCACGTTGGTGTCGAGGATCTTGCGGAAGGCGTCGAGCGGGACGTCCACGAGCGGTCCGAACACCGGGTTGATGCCGACGTTGCCGACCAGGGCGTCGAGGCTGCCGAAGGTCTCGATCGCGGTCCGCACGGCCGCGGCGCGGTGCTCGGGGTCGCCGGCGTTGCCGGCGACGGCGACGGCCCGGTCCGGCCCGCCCAGCGCCTCGACCGCCTCGGCGAGTGCCTCGGGCCTGCGGGCGGTGAGCACGACCCGCGCCCCCCGGTCGACCAGGCTGGTGGCGATCGCCAGCCCGATGCCCCGGCTGGCGCCGGTGACCAGTGCGGTGCGCCCCTCGAACGTGCCCACCGTGCTCCTCCCGACCCGGCCGGCTCGACCGCCGACGGCGGTCCAACCCAACCAGGGCCGGAGGCCCCCGCAGCACCCGGGTGAGTCACGACACAGCTCCCGCCCGTTGCAGGCGGCCCCGAACGGTCACACACTCGGGCCACGACACGACGCCTGCGTGACACACCGCGCCCCGGTGGTTGCAGCAGGTGGGACGTCGCCCGCACGACCACTGCTCTCCACGGTCCACGACGAGGTGGGCCGAGCGACCTGAGTCCGGTACCCGCCAGGGACTGGAACGAGAGGTGCACCGGGATGCCCGTCCGTCCCTCGCGCGCGGCCACCGCCGCGCTCCCCACCGCCCTGCCCGCCGCGGGGCTGCCCCCCGCCGCCGAGGCCCCCGCCCGGCTCCGGGTCGGTGTCATCGGCGCCGGCCGCGTGGGCGCCGTCCTGGGCGCCGCGCTCGCCGCCGCGGGCCACGACGTGGTCGCCGCAGCCGGCCTGTCCGCCGCCTCCGCCGAACGCGCGACCCGGCTGCTGCCCGGGGTCCCGCTCCTGCCCGCCGACGAGGTCGTCGCCGGCAGCGACCTGGTCGTCCTCGCCGTCCCCGACGACACCCTGCCCGGCCTGGTGGCCGGCCTCGCCGAGACCGGCGCCTGGCGACGCGGCCAGCTGGCCTTCCACACCTCCGGCGCGCACGGCCTGGCCGTGCTCGAGCCGGCCGAGCGGGCCGGGGTGCTCGCCCTGGCCCTGCACCCGGCGATGACGTTCTCCGGGGGGCCGGAGGACCTGCAACGCGTGGTCGCCGCCCCGTTCGGGGTCACCAGCCGGCCCGAGCACCGGGCCGTCGCCGAGACCCTCGTGCTGGAGATGGGTGGTGATCCGTTCTGGGTCGCCGAGGCCGACCGCGGGCTGTACCACGCCGCGCTGGTCACCGGCGCCAACCACCTGGTCACGCTGGTCGCCGAGGCAGCCGACCTGCTGCGCACTGCCGGGGTCGAGGCGCCGGCCCGCGTGCTGGGCCCGCTGCTCACCGCGGCCCTGGACAACGGGCTGCGCCAGGGCGACCGCGGCCTCACCGGGCCGGTCAGCCGCGGCGACGTCGGCACGGTGCGGGCCCACCTGCACACCCTGACCGAGCGGGCGCCCTCCTCGGTCGACGCGTACGTCGCGATGGCCCGGCGGACCACCGAGCGGGCGCTGGCCGCCGGCCGGCTGAAGCGGCACGAGGGCGACCCGCTGCTCGGCCTGCTCAGCGGCTCGCCCGAGCAGGCCGCCCGATGACCGCCGTCGTCCGACCGGCCGTCGCGGAGACCACCGCCGACCTGGCGCGGCTGCGGGCCGCGCTCCCCGGCCCGGCGGTGCTGGTGCCCACGATGGGCGCGCTGCACGAGGGGCACCGGTCCCTGGTGCGCGCCGCCCGGCAGCACGGGGGCAGCGTCGTCGTCTCGGTGTTCGTCAACCCCACCCAGTTCGGCCCCGGCGAGGACTTCGACCGCTACCCGCGCACCTGGGACGCCGACCTCGCCGCGCTCGCCGAGGAGGGTGCCGACGTCGTGTTCCACCCGCCGGTGGCGGAGGTCTACCCGCCCGGCTCGGTCGGGGTGACCGTGCAGCCGGGTCCGCTGGGCGACGTGCTGGAGGGCGCCGTCCGGCCCGGGCACTTCGCCGGCGTGCTCACCGTGGTCGCGAAGCTGTTCGGCCTGGTGCGTCCGGACGTCGCCGTCTTCGGCGAGAAGGACTACCAGCAGCTGACGCTCATCCGGGCGATGGCCCGCGAGCTGGCGCTGGGCGTCGAGGTCGTCGGTGCGCCGACCGTCCGGGAGGACGACGGCATGGCGCTGTCCAGCCGCAACCGCTTCCTGTCGGCGGAACAGCGGACCGCCGCCGCGGCGTTGTCCGCCGCGCTGCGCGCCGGGGCCGCCGCGGGCCCGCAGGGGACCGACGCCGTCCTGGCCGCCGCCCGCGCCGTGCTCGCCGCCACCCCGCAGCTCGTGCCCGACTACCTGGAGCTCACCGACCCCGCCCTCGGCCCGGCTCCCGCCGCCGGACCGGCCCGCCTGCTGGTCGCCGCCCGCGCCGGCACCACCCGACTCATCGACAACACCGAGATCCGGCTGGGAGAGCCCCGATGATGCGCACCATGCTGAAGAGCAAGATCCACCGGGCCACCGTCACCCAGGCCGACCTGCACTACGTGGGCTCGGTGACCATCGACGAGGACCTCCTCGATGCCGCCGACCTGCTGCCCGGCGAGCAGGTCGCGATCGTCGACATCACCAACGGGGCCCGGCTGGAGACCTACGTCATCCCCGGCGAGCGCGGCACCGGCGTGATCGGCATCAACGGCGCCGCCGCTCACCTGGTGCACCCCGGCGACCTGGTGATCATGATCAGCTACGGCCTGATGGACGAGACCGAGGTCAAGTCCCACATCCCCAAGGTCGTGCACGTCGACGGCGCCAACCGGGTCGTCGAGCTCGGGGGCGACCCCTCGGCGCCGGTGCCCGGCGCCACCGACCAGCGGCGCAGCACGCTCGGCGTCCCGGTCCGCTGACGCCGGTGCTGCTCACCGTCGACGTCGGCAACAGCCACACCGTGCTGGCCACCTTCGACGGTGCGCGGCGGGTGGGGGGCTGGCGGGTCACCACGCAGTCGCGGGCCACCGCCGACGAGCTGCACCTGCTCTGGCGGGGTCTGCTCCGGGACACCGAGGTGACCGGCGTGGCCGCCTGCTCCACGGTCCCCGCGCTGCTGCCCGCGCTGCGCCAGCTGCTCGACCGGCTCGCCGTCCCGGTGACGCTCATCGGTCCGGGCGTGCGCACCGGGGTGCCGCTGCACGTCGACAACCCGCGGGAGGTCGGCGCCGACCGGGTGGTGACCGCGCTGGCCGCCCACGAGCTGTTCGGGCGGCGGCCCGACGGCGGGACCAGGCCGGTCGTCGTGGTGGACTTCGGCACGTCCACGAACGTCGACGCGGTCGGCCCGGATGGCCAGTTCCTCGGCGGCGCGCTCGCCCCGGGCGTCGAGGTGAGCCTCGACGCGCTCGCCACCCGTGCCGCGCAGCTCCGGTCGGTCGAGCTCACCGTGCCGCAGCAGGCCATCGGCAAGAACACCGTCGCGGCGCTGCAGTCGGGGCTGGTGCTCGGCTTCGCCGGCCTGGTCGACGGGCTGGTCGCCCGGATCGGCGCGGAGCTGGAGGCCCAGTTCGGCCGGCCGCCCGTGGTGGTCGCCACCGGCGGCCTGCACCGGCTCATGGCCGACAGCTGCCGCTCGATCGACGAGCGCGAGCCCGACCTCACCGTGCACGGGCTGCGGCTAGCCTTCGAACGGCACCAGGCGGCCGGCGCCACCCATCGGTGATCGGGTGTCCGCACTCACGCCCGTAGGCTCTGCGGCCGTGAGTGAGGAAGCCCCCGGCCTGCCCGACGAGGAACTGCCCGAGCAGATGCGGGTCCGCCGCGGGAAGCTGGACCGGCTGCGGGAGGCCGGGGCGGACCCCTATCCGGTCTCGGTGCCCCGCACGACGTCCCTCGCCCAGGTGCGGGCGGCCCATCCCGACCTGGAGCCGGACACGATGACCGGGGACCGGGTCGGCGTCACCGGCCGGGTGATCTTCTCCCGCAACACGGGCAAGCTCTGCTTCGCCACCCTCCGCGAGGCCGACACCGAGCTGCAGGTCATGCTCGCGATCGACCGGGTGGGCGAGGAGGCCCTCGCCGCCTGGAAGGCCGACGTCGACCTCGGTGACCACGTCCTGGTCGTCGGCGAGGTGGGGACGTCGCGGCGCGGCGAGCTCTCGGTGTTCGCCGACTCCTGGCAGCTGACCGCCAAGGCGCTGCGTCCGCTGCCGGTGGCCCACAAGCCGATGAGCGAGGAGCTGCGCGTCCGCCGGCGGTACGTCGACCTGATCGTCCGGGACGAGGCCCGCCGCACCGTGCAGCAACGGGCCGCGGTCATGAGCAGCCTGCGCGCGGGGCTGACCTCCCGCGGTTTCCTCGAGGTCGAGACCCCGATGCTCCAGACGGTGCACGGCGGCGCCGCGGCACGTCCCTTCCGCACGCACATGAACGCGTTCGACCTCGACCTCTACCTGCGCATCGCGCCGGAGCTGTTCCTCAAGCGCTGCATCGTCGGTGGCCTGGACCGGGTGTTCGAGATCAACCGCAACTTCCGGAACGAGGGAGCGGACTCCTCGCACTCCCCGGAGTTCGCGATGCTGGAGTTCTACGCGGCCTACACGGATTACCAGGACGTGGCGGGGATCACACGTGAACTCATCCAGGAGACCTGCGCCGCGTTGTTCGGCGACCACATCGCCCGGCACCACGACGGCACGGAGCTCGACCTGTCCGGGGAATGGCCGCAGGTGAGGTTGTACGACGCGGTCTCCGCGGCCGTGGGCGAGGAGGTCAGCCCGAAGACGCCGGTGGAGCGGCTCCGCGAACTGGCCGCGCACCACGACGTCGGGGTGGACCCGGCATGGCTGCCGGGCAAGGTCGTCGAGGAGTTGTTCGAGGCCCTGGTCCAGCACACGCTGCGGGCCCCGACCTTCGTCATCGACTTCCCGGTGGACACCTCCCCGCTGACCCGCGCGCACCGCACCGACCCGGGTGTGGCCGAGAAGTGGGACCTCTACATCGCCGGCGTCGAGCGCGGCACCGGCTACTCGGAACTGACCGACCCGGTGGTCCAGCGGGAGCGCTTCACCCAGCAGGCGCTGCTCGCCGCCGCCGGCGACCCCGAGGCCATGGTCCTGGACGAGGACTTCCTGGAGGCCCTCGAGTACGGGATGCCGCCCACGGGCGGCGTCGGGATGGGCCTTGACAGGCTGCTCATGACACTGACCGGTCTCGGTATTCGCGAGACCATCCTCTTCCCGCTCGTGCGCCCGCTCAGCCAATGAGGTGTCACCCGCCCGAGTAATTCACAGGTGGGGATTCGAGGCGGCTCCGCGTCATTCCGTCGGCATTGTGGTGAAATGGGTGCAGTGCCCCAGACGCGGGCGATTTGGAGACGGCACCGTGCCGCTGGAACAGGAGTGGGGAAACGAATGGCTCGCAAGGTCCAGGTCATCCTGAGCGACGATCTCGACGACAGCATTCCCGCCGACGAGACGGTGACCTTCGCCCTCGACGGCACCACGTACGAGATCGACCTGTCCGAGACCAATGCGCGCGAGATGCGTGAGGCACTCGGTCGCTACGTGCAGGCGGCCCGCAAGGTCACCGGCGGTCGCGGCAGCGGCCGGGCGTCCGGCGGCGGGCGTTCCCGCGCCACCGGCGGCGGCCGGATGGACCGCGAGCAGGCCGGTGCGATCCGGGACTGGGCGCGCAAGAACGGGCACGAGGTCAGCGACCGCGGTCGCATCCCCGCCAGCGTGGTCGAGGCCTACGAGGCCGCCCACTAAGCACTGACGGCCTTCCTGCAGGGCCCCGCCGCGAGCTTGCGAGTGGTGGGGGGCAGGGAGGTCCTCCAGGTCACGTCGGCCCGGTACCTCGGCGAGGTACCGGGCCGACGTGCTCCTGCGGTCCCGTCCGCTGTCGGCGTAACTGCGGCGGAACAGTGCGCGTGGGGCGACAGTTGAACCCATCGAGCCACCCGGACCGGGTGGGACGGCCTCGTCTCGACGCCGATCCGGTGGTGCGAACTACAGTGGAGCGACCGGTGCCCAGCGCGCCGACGAACGTCGGGTGTCCACCGTCCCTCCCGGGACCGAACACAGCCAGCCGGTCAGAGGAGAAGCAGCAGATGTTCGAACGGTTCACCGACCGAGCCCGTCGGGTGGTCGTCCTGGCCCAAGAAGAGGCCCGGATGCTCAACCACAACTACATCGGCACCGAGCACATCCTCCTGGGCTTGATCCACGAGGGTGAGGGTGTCGCTGCCAAGGCGCTCGAGTCCCTCGGCATCTCGCTGGAGGGCGTCCGGCAGCAGGTCGAGGAGATCATCGGTCAGGGTCAGCAGGCCCCGTCCGGTCACATCCCCTTCACCCCCCGCGCCAAGAAGGTCCTCGAGCTGTCGCTGCGCGAGGCGCTGCAGCTCGGACACAACTACATCGGCACCGAGCACATCCTGCTCGGCCTGATCCGCGAGGGCGAGGGCGTCGCCGCCCAGGTGCTCGTGAAGCTCGGCGCCGACCTCAACCGCGTCCGCCAGCAGGTCATCCAGCTGCTGAGCGGCTACCAGGGCAAGGAGCCGGCCGCCGCCGGTGGCCCCGCCGAGGGCACGCCGTCGACCTCGCTGGTCCTCGACCAGTTCGGCCGCAACCTGACCCAGGCCGCGCGCGACTCCAAGCTCGACCCGGTCATCGGGCGGGCCAAGGAGATCGAGCGGGTCATGCAGGTCCTCTCGCGCCGCACCAAGAACAACCCCGTCCTCATCGGCGAGCCCGGCGTCGGCAAGACCGCCGTCGTGGAGGGCCTCGCGCAGGCGATCGTCAAGGGTGAGGTCCCCGAGACGCTGAAGGACAAGCAGCTCTACACCCTCGACCTCGGTGCCCTCGTCGCCGGTTCCCGCTACCGCGGTGACTTCGAGGAGCGGCTGAAGAAGGTCCTCAAGGAGATCCGCACCCGCGGCGACATCATCCTGTTCATCGACGAGATCCACACCCTCGTCGGGGCGGGTGCCGCCGAGGGCGCGATCGACGCCGCCAGCATCCTCAAGCCGATGCTGGCCCGCGGTGAGCTGCAGACCATCGGCGCCACCACGCTCGACGAGTACCGCAAGCACCTGGAGAAGGACGCCGCGCTCGAGCGGCGCTTCCAGCCGATCCAGGTCGGCGAGCCGACGCTGCAGCACACCATCGAGATCCTCAAGGGCCTGCGCGACCGCTACGAGGCGCACCACCGGATCAGCATCACCGACGGCGCGCTCGTCGCCGCCGCGACGCTGGCCGACCGGTACATCTCCGACCGCTTCCTGCCCGACAAGGCTATCGACCTGATCGACGAGGCCGGTGCCCGGATGCGGATCAAGCGGATGACCGCCCCGCCGGACCTGCGCGAGTTCGACGACCGGATCGCCGGCATCCGCCGGGAGAAGGAGTCGGCGATCGACGCGCAGGACTTCGAGAAGGCCGCCTCCCTCCGCGATAAGGAGAAGCAGCTGCTCGGCGAGAAGTCCGAGCGCGAGAAGCAGTGGAAGGCCGGCGACATGGACGTCGTCGCCGAGGTCGACGACGAGCAGATCGCCGAGGTCCTCGCGAACTGGACGGGCATCCCGGTCTTCAAGCTGACCGAGGAGGAGACCACTCGCCTGCTCCGCATGGAGCAGGAGCTGCACAAGCGGATCATCGGCCAGGAAGAGGCCATCAAGAGCGTCAGCCAGGCGATCCGGCGTACGCGGGCGGGCCTCAAGGACCCCCGCCGTCCCGGTGGCTCCTTCATCTTCGCCGGCCCCTCGGGTGTCGGTAAGACGGAGCTGGCGAAGGCGCTGGCGCAGTTCCTGTTCGGTGAGGACGACGCGCTCATCCAGATCGACATGGGCGAGTTCCACGACCGGTTCACCGTGTCACGGCTCGTCGGTGCCCCTCCCGGCTACGTCGGCTACGACGAGGGTGGCCAGCTGACCGAGAAGGTGCGGCGCAAGCCGTTCTCGGTGGTCCTCTTCGACGAGATCGAGAAGGCGCACGCCGATGTCTTCAACACGCTGCTGCAGGTGCTGGAGGACGGCAGGCTGACCGACGGCCAGGGCCGGATCGTCGACTTCAAGAACACGATCCTGATCCTGACCACGAACCTCGGGACGCGGGACATCTCCAAGGCGGTCGGCCTCGGCTTCCAGGCCGGGAACGACACGGCCAGCAACTACGAGCGGATGAAGCTCAAGGTCAACGAGGAGCTCAAGCAGCACTTCCGGCCGGAGTTCCTCAACCGCATCGACGACATCGTCGTGTTCCACCAGCTGACCGAGGACGAGATCATCCACATCGTGGACCTCATGCTCAACCGGGTCGAGGGCCAGCTGAAGAACAAGGACATGGCGATCGAGGTGACCCCGGCGGCCAAGAAGCTGCTGGCGTCCCGCGGCTTCGACCCGGTCCTGGGTGCCCGCCCGCTGCGGCGGACCATCCAGCGGGAGATCGAGGACGCGCTCTCGGAGAAGATCCTCTACGGCGAGCTGACCTCCGGTCAGATCATCGTGGTGGACGTCGACGAGTCCGCCGACCCGGCCGCCGCGACCTTCACGTTCCGGGGCGAGGCCAAGCCGGTCGACCTGCCGGACACCCCGCCGGTGGCGCTCTCGGGCGCCGACGACGAGGACGGCCCGGCCGCTCAGGCCGACTGAACGAGGACACTCTGCAGGGGCCGTCCCCCGCTCGATCGAGCGGGGGGCGGCCCCTGTCGTCGTTCAGGAGGGGAGGGAGAAGCGGCCGTCCCCGGTCTGCACCACCAGGCCGTCCACGAGCAGGGAGTCCAGGCAGCGGGACCGCTGGACGGCGTCGTCCCAGGCCGGCACCAGGGCGTCGGCCTCCACCGGTTCGTGCGCGGCCCGCAGCACGTCGAGCAGCCGCCCGCGCACCTGCCGGTCGGTGCCGGCGAACTTCTGCACCCGCCGAGGCGGCCCCTCGGAGGCGGGACTCCCCGACAACCGCCAGGCGCAGCGGTCCCGGACCGGGCACACCCCGCAGCGCGGCGTGCCGGCCACGCAGACCAGGGCGCCGAGCTCCATGACGGCGACGGAGAAGCGGACCGCGCGGGCGTCGTCCTCGGGGGCGAGCGCGGCCACGTCGGGGAGGTCCGCGGCGCGGGCGGGAGCGGCCTCCGCCCGGCCGTGCACGAGCCGGGCCACCACCCGGCGCACGTTGGTGTCGACGACGGGCTGCCGCCGGCCGTGGCCGAAGCAGCTGACCGCGCGGGCCGTGTAGGTGCCCACCCCCGGGAGCGCCTCGAGCTGCGCCACGCCCGCCGGCACGACCCCGCCGTGCCGCTCCACCAGGGCGACGGCGGCCTCCCGCAGCCGCAGGGCGCGGCGTGGGTACCCGAGCTTGCCCCAGGCCCGGATGACCTCGGCGGGGCTGGCGGCGGCCAGCGCGGCCGGCGTGGGCCAGCGCTCCAGCCAGGCGCGCCAGACGGGTTCCACCCGGGCCACCGGGGTCTGCTGGAGCATGACCTCGCTGACCAGGACGGCCCACGGGCCGGTCCTGGGGGCCCGCCACGGCAGGTCGCGCGCTGCCCTCGAGTACCAGTCGACGATGACCTCGCCGACCGGGTCGGAGGAGGCCGGCGGGGTGTCGTCGGAGAGCGCGCTCACGGGGGTCCAGTCTGCCTCGACGGGTCCGGGCGGGCGGTGGAGGGACCCGTTCGTCACGGGTCGGTCACTGAACGTGAGGCAGCGGTGAGGACGGCGTGACCTGGGCGGACGCGGTGCCGTCGTTGCTGGCGTGGCGCGTGCGGCGCCGCGGACGGGGTTGGCTAGCGTCAGCGTGTGCTTCACCCGGTCGGCCCGCTGCCCGCCGTCGTCTACTGGCGGCGCCGCCTGCTCGTGCTGGGGTGCGCGGTGGGCCTCGTGGGCGGAGGTGGCTGGGTGACCGCCGCCGCGATGGGGAGCGACCCGGAGGGCGGCGCGGCGGCCGCCGCCGCGACGGGTCCGGCTCCGGCCCCGCCCGTCCTCGACCAGCTGGTGCCCTCCCTGGCCGCCGTCGAGCTGCCCACGACCGCACCGGCCCCCACCGGGGTGCCGCAGCCGGCCGCCCCGGCGCTGGTCGACGGCGGCCCGTGCACCGACGACATGATCAGCGTCGAGGTGCGACCCGACCCCGCATCGACGCCGGTGGGGAGCAAGCCGACCTTCCACCTGGTGGTCACCAACGTCTCGCCGGTCTCCTGCGTGCGGACCCTGGACAAGGGGCTCCAGGAGGTCGTCCTGCTCGACGGCGCCGGCACTCGGCTGTGGGGGAGCAACGACTGCTTCCCGGAAGCCGGCTCGGACGTCCGGACGCTGGCCCCGGGGGAGGCCGTGGACTTCCCTGTGCTCTGGAGCGGGCTGGGGAGCGAGCCGGGTTGCGCCGGGAACCGGGCGGCCCTGCCGCCGGGTCAGTACGTGCTGCGGGCGCGGCTGGACACCAAGACCAGCCCCGACGCGGTCCTCACCCTCACCTGAAGAAGGACCCCGTCCTTGCTCAGCTGTAGCGGTCGAGGATGGAGGTCTCGGCCAGCCGGGACAGGCCCTCACGGATGCCGCGGGCCCGGGCCTCCCCGACACCTTCGACGGCCAGCAGGTCCTCGATGGTGGCGGCGAGCAGCTTCTGCAGCCCCCCGAAGTGGGTGACCAGCCGGTCGATGATCCCGGCGGGCAGCCGCGGCACCCGGGCCAGCAGCCGGTAACCCCGGGGGCTGACGGGGGAGTCCAGGGCGTCCGGGGCGGTCGGCAGGCCGTAGCAGCGGGCGACCGCCGACAGGTCGAGCAGTTCGGTGGCCGACAGCCCCCGCAGCGCGGAGAGGACCTCCTCGCCGGTGAGGTTGCGCCGCCCGCTGGGCAGGTAGTCGCGGACCAGCAGCCCGCGGTCCTCCTCGACCCCGGCCAGCATCTCGTCCAGCTGCAGGGCCAGCAGCCGGCCGTCGGTGCCCAGCTCGACGACGAAGCCCTCGATCTCGTCGGCGATGCGGCGGACCATCTCCAGGCGCTGGCTGACGCTCATCGCGTCGCGCACCGTCACCAGGTCCTCGATCTCCAGGGCGGAGAGCGTGCTGGCCACCTCGTCGAGCCGGAGCTTGTACCGCTCCAGCGCCGCCAGCGCCTGGTTGGCGCGCGCCAGGATGGTGGTGGGGTGCTCGAGCGTGTACCGCCGGCCGGCGACGTACACGGAGATGATGTGCATCGACTGGCTGACCGAGATGACCGGGAAGTCGGTCTGCAGCGCGACCCGCTCCGCGGTGCGGTGCCGGGTGCCCGACTCCTCGGTGGGGATGGTCGGGTCGGGCATCAGGTGGACGCCGGCCCGCACGATCCGGGTGCCGTCCGTGGAGAGGATGACCGCACCGTCCATCTTGGCCAGCTCACGCAGCCGGGTGGCCGACAGCGCGACGTCCAGCGCGAACCCGCCGGTGCACAGCGATTCGACGACCCGGTCGTAGCCCAGGACGATCAGCGCGCCGGTGCGACCGGCCAGGATCCGCTCGAGGCCGTCCCGCAGCGCGGTGCCGGGGGCGATCCGGCCGAGCAGTTCCCGCAGTGCAACCTCGGGGTCCACAGCGGGGGGCACGAGCGCTCCTGACGGTCGGGTTGTACCGGCGCCGAGTCTACGTGGACCCTCGACGGCCCCGGACACGGTGGCTCCCCCCGCCGGCTCGCGCAGCCGTGCGGCGGACGTGGCGTTCACCACAGCCGGGCGAACGCCGTCCCGAGGTCGGGGACCTCGATCAGCCGCATGCCCTTGGGTGCCGGCCCGCTGTCCTCGGGGACGAGGGCCGCCGTGTAGCCCTGGCGGGCGGCCTCGGCCAGCCGCCGTCCGGTGCCGCCGACCCGGCGGATCTCGCCGGACAGCCCGACCTCGCCGATCGCCACCAGCCCACCGGGCAGCGGGCGGTCCTTGGACGCCGAGGCGATGGCCAGGGCCAGGGCCAGGTCGGCCGCGGGCTCGACGATCCGCACCCCGCCCACCGAGGCGGCGAACACGTCGGCGTCTCCGAGCCGGACACCGCCCCGGCGCTCGACGACGGCGTTCACCATCGCCACCCGCTGCGAGTCCAGGCCGCTGACCGCCCGGCGGGGGGACCCGCCACCGCCGGAGGTGGCCACGAGCGCCTGGACCTCGGCCAGCAGCGGCCGGCTGCCCTCCATGGTCACGGTCACGCAGCTGCCCGGGACCGGCGCGGACCGGCGGGAGACGAACAGGTGCGAGGGGTCGGGGACGCCGACCACCCCGTTGTCGGCGATCTCGAAGCAGCCGATCTCGTCGGCCGGGCCGAACCGGTTCTTCGTCGCGCGGATCAGCCGCAGGGTCGAGTGCCGCTCGCCGTCGAAGGAGATGACGACGTCGACGAGGTGCTCCAGGGCGCGCGGGCCGGCGATCGCGCCGTCCTTGGTCACGTGCCCGACGAGGATCGTGGTCATGCCGCGGGACTTGGCCACCGCGATGAGCGCGCTGGCCACCGCCCGCACCTGGGTGGCGCCGCCGTCGGTGCCGTCGACCGCGGGGGAGCGCACCGTCTGGACGCTGTCCAGGACGAGCAGGGAGGGGTCGAGCTCCTCGACGTGGGAGAGGACGGCGGACAGCTCCGTCTCCGCCGCGAGGTAGAGCTCGTCGTGCAGGGCGCCGATGCGCTCGGCCCGCAGCCGGACCTGGGCGGCGGACTCCTCGCCCGAGACGACCAGCGTGGGGCCGTTGGCCGCGGCGACCTTGTGCGCGACCTCGAGCAGCAGGGTGGACTTGCCGACACCCGGCTCGCCGGCGACCAGCAGCACGGCGCCGGGCACCAGGCCGCCGCCGAGCACCCGGTCGAACTCGGGGATCCCCGTGGGGACGGCCCGGGCCCCGGCCAGCTCGACCTGGGCGATCGGGCGGGCCTTGGCGGTGACCGGGCCGGCGCTGACGGCCCGCAGCGGCGCGGCGACCGCGCCGAGCTCCTGCACGGTGCCCCAGGCCTGGCACTCGGGGCAGCGGCCGACCCACTTGGCGGAGGCGTAGCCGCAGTCGGTGCAGCGGTGGGCGGGGCGGGCGGACTTCACGCCGGAGGGAGGCACCCCACCATGGTGACGGCGGGGTACGACAGGACCGCGGATCCGGTGGTGCGGCGGCGGGTCACCCGCCGGAGTGGTCCTCCTCGGCGCCGCCTCCCGCGGTGCCGGCCTCCGTGGGCGGCTCCTCGCCGCCCTCCTCCTCGTGCCAGTCGAACGCCTCGCCGCGCGGCAGGTCCCGGCTGGCCACCCCGACCGGGACGGCCACGGTGACCGCGCCGGCCTCCTCGAAGGTGAACGTCACGTCCAGGTACTGGCCGACGGTGAGCTCCTCGGTGAGGCCCACCAGCGTCACCGAGGGGCCCTGGCCGGTGCCCATGGTCACCGTGCCGCGGGCCGGCACGTCGATGGAGAGCTGCCCGGCGGCGCCGGCGCCCGCCGCGGGGGCCGAGGGGTCGACGACGTCGACGTCGGTGAAGCCGTCGCCCTCGATGCCGACGAGGGTGTCATCGACCGTGGCCGAGCTGGCCACCGTCCCGATCAGCCGGGCGTCGGAGCCGGCGGCGTAGACCCCGCCGGTCGGGTAGGCCAGCTGGAGGCCGCGGAGGGCCAGCGGGCCCACGTCGGCGGTGTTCCCCAGGTTCTGCTCCTGCGTGGCGGTCTGCGCGACCTGACCAGCACTGCAGGCAGTCAGCACGGCCGGGGAGAGCAGCAGGGCGCCCATCGCGGCAGCGCGCAGTGCGCGGTTCACAGCGTCGACCTCCGAGAGACATGACGTCCACCGCGGACGGGTGGTACGAGTCGCGGTGAGCCTAACGGTCACCTCAGGATGTCCGCTCGGAGGTGACGGCGATGGCGACACGGCGGACGGCGGGCCCGGCCGGCGAGCCCGCGGTGCCCGACGACCCGGCGCTGGGCGACTTCCCAGCTCAGGCCCCCGGGACCCGGCGCTGGTGCTTCGCCGACCAGCTCGGCCCGCACTTCCTCGACGCGCCGGACCAGCCGGTGCTCCTCGTCGAGTCCCGTGCCGTCTTCCGCCGGCGCCGCTTCCACCGGCAGAAGGCGCACCTGCTGCTGTCGGCGCTGCGGCACCGCGCGGCCGAGCTGGGCGACCAGGCGCTGTTCCTGCAGACCGGCACCTACGGGGAGGCCCTCGACCGGGTGCGGGACCCGCTGTCGGTGTGCGCCCCGACCACCTGGCCGGCTCGGGACCTCGTCCTGGCGCGGCCGGGGGTGCAGGTGCTCGAGGCGCGCGGCTTCGTCACCCGGCAGGCCGACTTCCGCCGCTGGGCCGCGCTGCGGCCGCGGCAGCGCCTGCTGATGGACGACTTCTACCGCGCGGCGCGGCGTTTCCACGACGTCCTGATGGACGGCGCCGACCCGGTCGGCGGCACCTGGAACCTCGACGCCGAGAACCGCGAGCCCCCGCCGGCCGACGGCCGGTCACCCGCGCCGCCGCCCTGGCTGCCGGTCGAGGACGAGATCGACGAGGAGGTCCGGGCGGACCTGGACCGGTGGGCGGCCGACGGCGACGTGGCGTTCGTCGGTGACGACGGGCCCCGGCTGTTCCCGGTGACCGCAGCGGAGGCGGAGCTGCGGCTGGCGGACTTCGTCACCCACCGGCTGCCGGCGTTCGGCCCGCACGAGGACGCCATGCTCGCCGGCGACCCGTGGCTGGCGCACTCGATGCTGTCGGCCACGTTGAACCTCGGGCTGGTCGACCCGCTCGACGTCGTCCACCGCGCCGAGCAGGCGTACCGGGACTCGGTCGCCGCCGGCGACCCGCTGCCGCTGAACTCCGTGGAGGGGTTCGTCCGCCAGGTGATGGGCTGGCGGGACTGGATGTGGCACCTCTACTGGCACCTGGGCCGCGAGTACCGGCACGGCAACGCGCTGCAGGCGACCGAGGAGGTGCCGGTCTGGCTCGCCGAGCTCGACGCGGAGGCCGTGGACGCCAACTGCCTGTCGCACGTGCTCGCCGACGTCCGGGAGCGTGGCTGGGTGCACCACATCCCGCGGCTGATGGTGCTGGGCAACTACGCCCTGCAGCGCGGCATCGAGCCGCTGGCGATGACCGACTGGTTCCACCGGGTCTTCGTCGACGGCTACGACTGGGTGATGGTGGCCAACGTCGTCGGTATGAGCCAGCACGCCGACGGCGGGGTGCTGGCGACCAAGCCGTACGCGGCCGGTGGCGCCTACATCGACCGGATGAGCGACTACTGCGGCGGCTGCCGGTACGACCCGAGGAAGCGCCTGGGGGAGGACGCCTGCCCGTACACGGCGGGCTACTGGGCCTTCCTCGACCGCAACCGGGAGCGGCTGGCCGGCAACCGGCGGATGCGCCAGCCGCTGGCCGGGCTGGGCCGGCTGCGCGACCTCGACGCGGTGGTCGAGCAGGAGGCCCTGCGCGGCACCGACCCCCCGTAGTCAGCCGAGCTGCTCGGCCAACGCGACGATGATCCCCGCGGGGCCGCGGACGTAGCAGAGCCGGTGGCTGTCCTGGTACTGCACCACCTCTCCGACCAGTTCCGCGCCGCGGGCTCGCAGGCCGGCGACCGTGGCGTCGATGTCGTCGACGGTGAACATGACGCTGCGCAGGCCCAGCGTGTTCCCCAGGGCGTTCCGCGGCTCAGCGCCGACCGCGGCCGGGGTGTGGAACTCCGTCAGCTCGAGCCGGCCGTCGCCGTCCGGGGCCCGCAGCATCGCGATGTCGACCCGGACGCCGTCGAGCCCGTTGACCCGGTCCACCCAGGGGCCCTCGATCGGCGCCCGGCCCTCCAGCTCCATGCCGAGCTCGACGAAGAACGCGATCGCGGCCTCGAGGTCGTCGACGACGACGCTCACGTGGTCCATCCGCTGGATCGTCATGGGAGTCCTCCTCCTGGGTCGCGCCGCCCGTCGCGGCCGCTGGTGCACCTGGGACGGAGCCGGCGCCGCCGGCTCGACATCCGGGAGCGGGCTGGGTGCCGACTACGTCAGCGACGCCCCGCCGACCAGGAGCAGGACGACGTCGAGCACGGTCAGCAGCAGCACGGCGGGGAACGCCAGCCGCCGCGCCCGGGGCCTGCCGGCGAGCGCGGCGAGGACGACGGCCGGCGCGGCCAGCGCGCACACCAGCCAGCCCAGGGGCGTCGGCGGCCCGGCCGGACCGAGCACCAGCAGCAGGGACGCCGCTCCGAGGAACAGCGCCCCGGCCACCGCGGAGGCGACCGGCCCGACCCGGTGGGGGAGCCCGCGGACGCCGGTGGCCAGGTCGTCGTCGACGTCGGGGGCCACGTTGGCCACGTGCGCCGCCCCGCCGAGCGCGGCGCCCGCCGCGACCAGCCACCAGGGCGCCGCCGCGCCGCCGGGTGCGGCGGCGACCACGCCAGCGGGGAGCGCGCCGAAGCCGGTCAGGTAGGGCACGGGGGAGAGGGCCGTCCGCTTGAGGCCCAGGTCGTAGGCCCAGCCGCTGGCCACGAGCACCAGGAGGAGCAGGCCGGGCACGACCCCGAGCAGCAGCGAGAGGACGACGGACACCGCCAGCGCGGTGAACGCCCCGGTGCGCAGCTCGGCCGGGGTCACCACGCCCTGGACGACGGGCTTGTCCGACCGTGCCACGGCCCGGTCCCGGTCGGCGTCGAGCCAGTCGTTGCACCAGCCGATCGAGGCCTGGCCGGTGAGCACGGCCGCGCCCACCAGCGCGGTGCGCGCCGGGCCGGCGCCGGCCGCGACGGCGAGCAGCACGGCGACCGCCGTGACCGCCAGCGCGGGCTCCAGGTGGGTCGCCCGGGCGAGCGCCGCCGCCGTCCGCAGGGCGCTCCGCGGATCGGCGACGTCCCGTCCAGGCACACCGACCCCCTCCCTGTCAACCCCGCGTTGACCTCGGCCGAGCCGCTGACCTGCGCGTTTGCCGGCCGTCGACGAGCCGGGCGGCATTCTGCCGTGGTATCCTGGTCTGAGCGAAAGGGGTCACACACACATGGGCTTCACTGTCGGCGAGACCGTCGTCTACCCGCACCACGGCGCTGCGCTCATCGAGGCGATCGAGAAGCGGACCATCAAGGGCGAAGAGAAGGCCTACCTCGTGCTCAAGGTCGCCCAGGGCGACCTGACCGTACGCGTTCCGGCTGACAACGCGGAGATCGTGGGCGTCCGCGACGTCGTCGGTCAAGAGGGCTTGAACCGGGTCTTCGAGGTCCTGCGTGCCCCCCACACCGAGGAGCCGACCAACTGGTCGCGCCGGTACAAGGCCAACCTCGAGAAGCTCGCGTCCGGTGACGTGAACAAGGTCGCCGAGGTCGTGCGTGACCTCTGGCGGCGCGACAAGGACCGCGGCCTGTCCGCGGGCGAGAAGCGGATGCTGTCGAAGGCCCGTCAGATCCTGGTCAGCGAGCTCGCGCTCGCCGAGGGGACCAACGAGGACAAGGCCGAGGTGCTCCTCGACGAGGTCCTGGCCTCCTGAGCGACCCCGCTCCACGTAGCCACCCAGACCACTCCCGTGCACGCTGTCGGCATCGTCGCAGCGGCCGGGAGTGGTCTGCGTCTGGGGGCGGAGCTGCCGAAGGCGCTGGTCCGGCTCGGTGGCCGGCCGCTGGTCTGCTGGGCGGTCGAGTCGCTGCGGGCCGGCGGGGTCGACGAGGTCGTGGTCGCCGTGCCGGAGCCGCAGCGGGCCGCCTTCACCGCCGTCCTGCCCGCCGACGTCGCGGTCGTGGTCGGTGGGGACACCCGCACCGCCTCGGTCCGGGCCGCGCTCGCGGCCGCCCGTGAGCTGGCGGACGTGGTCCTCGTGCACGACGCCGCCCGGCCGCTGACCCCACCCGACGTCATCGGCCGGGTGCTGCGCGCGCTGGCCGGCGGTGCGCGGGCGGTCGTGCCGGTCCTGCCGGTCGTCGACACCACGGTCGTGGTCGACGAGGGCGGCGTCGTCATCGGTGACCTGCCGCGCCCGCCGCTGCGCCGCGTGCAGACCCCGCAGGGCTTCGACCGCGTGACCCTCGTGGACGCCTACGCCCGGCTGCACGGCGACGCCACCGGGTTCACCGACGACGCGTCCGTCGTCCGGGCCGCCGGCATCCCCGTGCACACCGTCGACGGCGACGAGCGCGCCGCGAAGATCACGGTCGCGCACGACCTCGCCCTCGCGGAGCACCAGCTGTGAGCCTCCTGCCGCGGGTCGGGGTCGGCACCGACGTGCACCCGATCCAGCCCGGCCGGGCGTGCTGGCTGGCCGGGCTGGAGTGGCCGGGCGCCGACGGGTGCGCCGGGCACTCCGACGGTGACGTCGTCGCGCACGCCCTCACCGACGCCGTCCTCTCCGCCGCGGGCCTCGGGGACATCGGCGGACTGCTCGGCACCGACGACCCGCGCTGGGCCGGTGCCCGCGGGGTCGACGTCCTGGCGCACGTCCGGGACGTCCTCGCCGACGCCGGGTGGACGATCGGCAACGCCTCGGTGCAGCTGATCGGGAACACCCCGAAGGCGTCGCCGCGCCGGGCGGAGGCCGAGGCGGTGCTGTCCGCGGCGCTCGGCGCCCCGGTCAGCGTCACCGCCACCACCACCGACGGACTGGGGCTCACCGGCCGGGGGGAGGGCCGGGCGGCGGTGGCGACCGCGCTGGTGGTCCGGGCGGGGTCCGTAGACTCCGCACGGTGAGCCTCCGCCTGTACGACACGGCCGCGCGTGCCGTGCGCGACTTCACGCCCCTGCGTGCGGGACGGGTCTCCATCTACGTCTGCGGCCTCACCGTCCAGGGCCCGCCGCACATCGGGCACATCCGGTTCGCGCTCGCCTTCGACGTGCTGCGCCGCTGGCTGCTGCAGAGCGGCTTCGAGGTCACCTACGTCCGCAACGTCACCGACATCGACGACAAGATCCTCGCCAAGGCGACCGCCGCGGGTGTGCCCTGGTGGTCGTGGGCCTACGAGAACGAGCGGGCCGCCACCCGGGCGTACGAGGTGCTCGGCACGCTGCCGCCCACGTACGAGCCGCGGGCGACCGGGCACGTGCCGGAGATGGTCGAGCTCATCGAGCGGCTCATCGGCAGGGGCCACGCCTACGCCGTCGACGGCGACGTGTACTTCGACGTCCGCTCGTTCCCCGGGTACGGGGAGCTGACCGGGCAGAAGCTCGCCGACCTGCAGCCGGCCGCCGACACCGAGACCGACGAGCGCAAGCGCGACCCCCGCGACTTCGCGCTGTGGAAGGCGCACAAGCCGGGCGAGCCGGAGACGGCGTCCTGGCCCACCCCGTGGGGCCGCGGCCGGCCCGGCTGGCACCTGGAGTGCTCGGCGATGGTGCAGAAGTACCTCGGCGCGGAGTTCGACATCCACGGCGGCGGGCTCGACCTGCGCTTCCCGCACCACGAGAACGAGCGGGCCCAGTCGCAGGCGGCCGGTGACCCGTTCGCCCGGTACTGGTTGCACAACGCCTGGGTGACCCTGGGCGGCGAGAAGATGAGCAAGTCGCTGGGCAACACCGCGCTGGTCGACGAGGTCGTCCGGCGCGTGCGCCCGGTGGAGCTGCGGTACTACCTGGTCGCCCCTCACTACCGGTCGACCGTCGAGTTCACCGAGGGAGCGCTGGGGGAGTCCGCCGCCGCGTTCCGGCGGATCGAGTCGTTCGTCCGCCGCGCCGCCGAGCGGGTGGGCGACGAGGCGGGCAAGCCGGTGCTCCCGGCCGAGTTCACCGCGGCGCTGGACGACGACCTGGGCACGCCGGCCGCGATCGCCACGGTGCACGAGGTGGTCCGCGAGGGCAACACCGCACTGGCCACGGGCGACGACGAGGCGGTGGCCGGCGCCCTGGGCTCGGTGCGCGCCATGCTCGGCGTGCTCGGGCTCGACCCGCTCGACCCGCAGTGGACCGAGGCCGCAGGCGGCGGCCGGCTGGCCGACGTCACCGACGGCCTGGTGTCGCTGGCCCTCGAGCAGCGCACGGCCGCCCGCGCGCGCAAGGACTACGCGGCGGCCGACGCCATCCGTGACCAGCTCGGCGCCCTGGGCGTGCAGGTCGAGGACACCCCCCAGGGCACACGATGGGAGCTGACCACCTGATGGCCGGCAACAGCCAACGACGCGGCCGCTCGGCCGGCGCCGGCAAGAAGACCGCCACCACCGGCACCGGCGGCAAGAACCGCAGGTCGCTGGCCGGCCGGGGGGCGACCCCGCCGGCTGCGGCGCGACCGCACCACCCGGCCTACCGGAAGGCGCAGGCGTCGGCCGCCCGCCAGGACAACCGGGCCCGGGCCCAGCGCCGCAGCGAGGAGTCCCCGGAGCTGCTGCTGGGCCGCAACCCGGTCCTCGAGGCACTCCGCGCGCAGATCCCGGCGACCGCCCTGTACGTGGTCACCGGTGACACCTCCCGCGGTGGCACCGACGAGCGGATCGCCGAGTCGGTGCAGCTGGCCGCCGACCGTGGGTTGCCGCTGCTCGAGGTCGGCAAGGCCGAGTTCGACCGGATGTCCGACGGTGCGCTGCACCAGGGCATCGGGCTGATGGTGCCGCCGTACGACTACGCGCACCCGGACGACCTGCTCGACATCGCCCGCAACTCCGGCCGCGCGCCGCTGCTCGTGGCGCTGGACGGCGTGACGGATCCGCGCAACCTCGGGGCGATCATCCGGTCGGCCGCGGCCTTCGACGCGCACGGCGTGGTGGTGCCGCAGCGCCGCGCGGTCGGCATGACGGGCTCGGCCTGGCGCACCAGCGCCGGCGCCGCGGCCCGCCTCAAGGTGGCCCGGGCCACCAACCTGGCCCGCACGCTGGCGTCCTACCAGGACCAGGGCCTGCTGACCGTGGGCCTGGCCGCGGACGGCGACATGGGCATCCACGACTACAGCGGTTTCGCCGACCCGGTCGCGCTCGTGGTCGGTGCCGAGGGCGCGGGGCTGTCCCGGCTGGTCCGCGAGCACTGCGACGTCGTCGTCTCCATCCCGATCGCCCGGGACACCGAGTCGCTCAACGTCAGCGTCGCGGCCGGTATCGCGCTGTTCGCGGCGGCGACCGCCCGCAGGTGAGGAAGGACCCCCTCCTCCCCGAGAAGGACCCCGTCCTCCTCACCCCTCGCACGCTCGGGGTGAGCCTCCGGACGGGGCCATCCGAGCTCGGGGCGGGCCCCTGGAGGGGGCCGCCCGGGGTTCAGCCGAGCAGCTGGGCCACCGTGTAGATCACCAGGCCGGCCAGGCCGCCGACCACGGTGCCGTTGACCCGGATCCACTGCAGGTCGCGCCCCACCTGAAGCTCGATCCGGCGGCTGGTCTCCTCGGTGTCCCAGCGGGCGACCGTGCTGCCCACCAGCTCCGCGACGTCGCCGGCGAAGCGCTCGACGACGTAGCCGGCGATCCGCTGGCTCTGCCGCTGCACCAGCTCCCGCACCGTCGGGTCCTCCTCCAGCAGCTTGGCGCCGCGGCGGATCAGCGCGACCAGCCGGGCCCGCAGCTCGGAGTCCGGATCAGCGGCGGCGGTGACGACGGAGGCCTTCACCGTGCCCCACAGCGAACCCGACCAGTGCCGGACCGCCGGGTGGTCGAGCACCTCCTCCTTGAAGTGCTCCACGCGGGCGGCGGTCGCCGGGTCGGTGCGCAGCGCGTGCACGTACGCCCGCAGCCGCTGGTCGTAGCTGCGGCGCAGCTCGTGGCGGGGGTCCTCGCCGACCTCGGCCAGGAACCGCTGCAGCAGGTCGAAGACCCGGTCGAACACCCGGTCGTCGACCCAGTCGGGCACCCAGGCCGGCGAGGCGTCCCCGAGGCGCGCGCGGAAGACGACACGGTTCTCGGACAGGAAGCGGGACAGGCCCATCAGGCCCGCGGACAGGACCTCCTGGTGGCGGTCGCCGTCGATCGCCAGCTCGATCACCCGGGCCAGCGCCGGGGCGGCCGGGGTCTCCCGCAGCTTCCGGTCCACGAACGCGGCCACGGCGGGCTGGACGTCGTCGTCGGCGATCAGGTCGGCGACCGCGCCCAGCGCGGCACCGGCGTCGCCGGCGAGCCGCTCGGCGCGGCCGGGCGCGGCCAGGAAGGCCCCGATCCGGCCAGGGACGTCGACGTGCGCGATCCGCTGCTCGACCACCGCGGGGGTCAGGAAGTTCTCCTGCACGAAGGTGCCCAGGCTGGCGCCGATCTGGTCCTTCTTGCGCGGGATGATCGCGGTGTGCGGGATCGGCAGCCGCATCGGGTGCCGGAAGAGCGCGGTGACGGCGAACCAGTCGGCGAGCGCGCCCACCATGGACGCCTCCGCGGTGGCCCGCACGTACCCGACCCAGGCGCCGGTCTCCTCGCCGAGCAGCACGCAGACCAGGAAGACCACGGCGGCGACCCCGAACAGGCCGGTGGCCAGCCGCTTCATCTTCTGCAGGTCGCGTGCCCGCGCCGGGTCGTCGAGCGAGCCGGCCAGGGGGACGGTCAGTGGGGAGCCGGGCACCCGCCCGAGCCTAGGTGGTGCGGACAGGGGACGACCCCGGGGCCGCGGGGGGTCGGCTCCGGGGTCGTCGGTCCATCCTGCCCTGGTCAGTCGGACGTCTCGTCCAGTGTGGCGTCCAGGGTCAGGGTCTGGTCGCCGCGCCGCACCGTGAGGGTGACCGTGTCGCCGGGCTGCGCGCTGCGGACCGCCGCGGTCAGCTCCGTGGACGTGGTGACCGGCCGGTCGCCGACGGCGGTGATCACGTCACCCGCCCGGAGGCCGGCGTCCGCGGCGGGGCTGCCCTCCTGCACCGACACCAGCTGGGCGCCGGTGGCCACCGCGGAGGCGCTGCTGTCCGCCGCGGTGCTGGCGCTGACCCCGAGCAGGGCGTGGGTGGCCGAGCCGGTGTCGATGATCTGCTGCGCGATGCGCTGGGCGGTGTTCGAGGGGATCGCGAAGCCCACGCCGATGTTGCCGCTCTGGTTCTCCTGGCCGGGCAGGCCGGAGCTGGCGACCGTGGCGATGGCGGTGTTGATGCCGATGACCTCGCCCGCGGCGTCCACCAGCGGGCCACCGGAGTTGCCCGGGTTGATCGCCGCATCGGTCTGCAGCGCGTCGATGACGGTCTGCTCCTGGTCCGACCCGGTGGCCACCGCGCGGTCGGTGGCGCTGATGATGCCGGTCGTCACCGTGTTGGACAGGCCCAGGGGGGCGCCGATGGCGACGGCGACGTCGCCGACCTGCACGTCGTCGGAGTCGGCGAACGTCGCCGGGGTCAGCCCGCTGGCGTCGCTCAGGCGCAGCACGGCCAGGTCCGACGACGGGTCGGTGCCCACGACCGTGGCGTCGTAGAGGGTGCCGTCGGCGGTGCGCACCTGGACCGTTCCGCCCGACGTGCCGCTGCCGACCGAGACGACGTGGTTGTTGGTGAGCACGTAGCCGTCGTCGGTCAGCACCACGCCGGAGCCGGACCCCGAGCCCGAGCTCGCGCTGACGTAGACCGTCACGACGCTGGGGGACGCCTTGGCCGCGGCGGCGGTCGCGCTGGTCGCGGTCTCCGGGTCCTTGATGACGACGCTCTGCGCGGACGTCCCGTTCACCGTGGCGACCGGGTCGTCGTCGGTCAGCGCCATCACGCCGGCACCGGCGCCGCCACCGACCAGCGCCGCGCCGACCAGGCCGGCGGCGATGCCCAGCCGCCAGCGCCCGCCCCGGTGGGCGGGCGGACGGGGCGGGTCGGCCGGCGGCGCCTGGAAGGCCGGCGGGACGGCGCCGGTCCGACCGACCGGCCCGCTGCCCGACGGCGGGCCGGCGTACGGCGCGTGCACACCCCAGCCGGCGGGCGGCCACGGCCGGTGGCCGGTGCCCGCGGGGAACTGCTGCGTGTCCCCGGGAGCCGGGTCCTGCTGCTGCGGGGGCACCTGACCGCTCGACTGCGGGGGCGCCCAGGCGGTCCCGGCGTCCGGCGTCCGGTCGGTGCCGTGTCCGGTCTCGTCGGCCGGGCGGTTCTGCTCAGTCACTGCTGGTCCCTCCCACGGCGACGGCAGGACCTCCCCGCCGCGCTGACACCACTGTGCGCCCCGGCACTGGGCCGACCCTGGAGGTGTCCTGTGAGGTCCCTGGACGCGCCCGTGCGGCCGGTCACCCCGGCAGCGCGCCCCGGGCGACCGCCTCCACGGTCACCCAGACGGCGATCGCCTCGGCGGCCAGCAGCCCGGCGAGCACCAGGAGCTGGGCGGCTCCGGCCTGGACGGCGCTGCCCCCGCCGAGCAGCACGCCGACGAACGCGCCGGGCAGCGTCACCAGCCCGACCGTCCTGGTCTGGTCCAGGGCCGGCACCAGGGCGGTGGCCGCGACCGGGCGGGCGACCAGCAGCACGGCGTCACGGGGGAGGAACCCCAGGCTCAGCGCGGCCTCGACCTCACCCCGGCGCTGCTCGAGCTCGTCGCGGAGCCGGCGGCCGGCCAGCGAGGTGGCGGTCATGGCGCCGCCGATGACGATGCCGGCGACCGGGACCACCGCGATGCCCACGAGTGGCACCGTCCCGCTGGCCCAGCACGACACCGACGACCGGCGCCGCCCCGGCGGCGATGGCCAGCCCGCAGGCCCCCACCCGGCGGGCCGCGCCGGGGCTGCGCAGCGGACGGCGGGTGGTCCGGCCGGCCGCGGTCCCCGCCGCGACACCGAGCATGAGCAGCACGAAGGCGGCCGACAGCCACACCGAGCGCAGGACGGCGGAGAGGACGGCGGAGACGGCGGCCAGCTGGACCGTGGCCCGGACGACGGCGACGACGACCGGTCGGTCCTGGCCGAGCCCGCACAGCCGGCCGGCCGCGGCGGCGATGGCCGTGAGCGCCAGGAGGGCGACGACCAGCCCAGGTCCCAGGTCCACCACCGAGCTGCCCACGGGGCGACATGGTGCCGGTCGACATGGTGCCGGTTCCCGCCCGACCCGCTCCGGCGGCCCCGGGGGCGGGCGCCCGGCGCTCCAGGGAGTCGACGATCGACGGGCGCGATGGGCCCGGATCGGGGACCCTCGGTACCGGGCCAACCACCCCCCGTTCCTTCCCGTTCGGCAACCCCCGGAGGTCGTCGGTGTCGCGCCGCCCTGGACTGCTCGCCCGCAGCGGCATCGTCCTGCTGCTCATCTGCGCCGGTGCGGTGGCCGCGGTCGGGGGGATCTCGCTCGCCGGGTCCGGGATCCTCGCCGTCGTCCTCGCCGCCGTCGTGAGCGGCTGCCTGGCGGCGGGGATCGCCCGGGACACGCCGTCCCGGGGGCGCCGGCCGGCCGAGGTCGCCTGGCGGGCGGCGGTCACCACGGTCGCCGTGCTGCTGGTCCTCAACGGCCTGGTGGTGGTCGCCGGCAGCGCGATCACCTCGGGACTGGTCGGCGCCGCCGTGCTCGCCGTCGTGGCGCGCTGGGCCGTCCGGGTGGCGCGGGAGGAGCGCCGGTCGGGAACGGTGGTGGCCGTCGTCCCGCTGGACGCCCCGGGCGACGTCCGCAGCCTGTCCGTCCCGGAGCTCGGCCGGGAGTGGGTGCGCACGTCGGCCGTGCTCCGCGAGGTCCAGGACACCGCCGTCCGGCAGGGGCTGGTGCGCCGCCGGCAGGAGGCCCTCGACGAGCTGGAGCGGCGGGACCCGGCGGGGTTCGCGCTCTGGCTGGCCTCCGGTGCCACCGTCGACGACGACCCGACGGTCTACGTCGCCGAGCGTCCCCGCGACGAGGGACCGGCGGACTCGCAGGCGGCCTGACCTCCGGACCCGGCCGCCCGGCCGGGGCCGACCGGTAGCCTCGTCGCGAGCGTCCTGCCCCATTAGCTCAGTGGTAGAGCACTCGCCTTGTAAGCGAGCGGTCGTCCGTTCGATCCGGACATGGGGCTCCTGTTGCCGTCGCGTGCCGGCCGGTGCCGTGCCAGGGTCGGGAGCGTCCGCTGCCGACCGGGCAGCCCCGCGGCGAGGAGCCACCGCATGAGCGACCACGTGTACCGGCTGAGCGAGATCGTCGGCAGCTCCACCACCAGCGTCGACGACGCCATCCGCACCGCCGTGCGGAAGGCCTCGCAGACGGTCCGCAACATCGAGTGGTTCGAGACCAGCGAGATCCGCGGTCAGGTCGTCGACGGCGACGTCGCCTACATCCAGGTGACGATGAAGATCGGCTTCCGCGTCGACTGAAGAAGGACCCCGTTGCCCCCCACGCCTCGCAGGCTCGGCGCGGGCCCCTGCAACAGGGCCGAACGGGGTCGCCGTTAGTCGAAGCTGCCGGCGCCGCCCTGCCGGTACCGGGACCGCCGCTCGGCCCGCTCGCGTTCCGCGCGCTCGGCGCGCACCCGGGCGGTGGAGCCGGGCGGCCATCCCGCCTTGACCGCCCGGTGCTCGGTCGTCTCGGTCATGTACGCGACGGAGAACAGCAGCCCGATCAGCACGCCGCCGGCGGCCGCGGACAGCCGGACCTCGAGGGTCAGCGGCGGGACCAGCAGGCACAGCGCGACGACCGGGGACAGCTGCACGAGCGCCCGGGCCAGGTGCCGCCACACCCAGGTGCGCCGGGTCGTGTCCTCGAGCACCCAGTCCGACAGCGACCGGGGGAGCCCGCCGCCGAAGGCGTACCAGACCCACTGCAACGGGTTCGGGCGTCGAGCGGGCACACCGCCACGGTAGGCCCGCTCAGAGCCGGGACACCCAGGTGTTGCGGGTCGCCGCCTCCTCGTAGTCAAGCTCGCGCAGGACCGCGCGCACGACCTCCTCGTCGACGTGGCCCTTGTCGCGTTCCTCCATGAGCACCCGGCGCTGGGTGGTGAGCACCTCCTGGCGCATCCGGTGGAACCGGCGGGCCCGGCGGCGGCCCTTCTCGGCCTCGTCCTCCTCCTCGGCCCGGACCGCCTGGGTCATCGTGCGGGTGCGGGCCAGCAGGGGGCCGCGGATCCGGTCGGCCCAGGTCCGCAGCCGCTCCTCGTCGACCTTCGGGGAGAGCTCGGCCACGAGCTGGTCGACCCGCTGCAGCGCCGCCGCGGTGGCCCGCTCCTGCAGGTGCAGCTCCTCCTCGGCGTCCCGTTGCGGCTGGTCGAGGTCGCGCACGCCGAGGCGTCGGATCAGCCCGGGGAGGGTCAGGCCCTGCAGCAGCAGGGTGCCGATCGTGACGGCGAAGGCGAGGAACTGCAGCGCCTCGCGGTCGGGGAACGGGCCGCCGTCGACCGTCCTCGGCAGGGCGGCGGCGACCGCGAGGGTCACCACCCCGCGCATCCCCGTCCAGGAGATGACCACCTGGTGCGTCCATGGCGGCCGTTCCGGCGGCCGCCAACCCTCCGGACCCGGCCGGGGAGTCCGGCGCAGCGCCTCGAGGCCGAAGACGAAGACCACCCGGACGACGATGACCGTGACCAGCACGGCCACGGCGGCGCCGAGCAGCGAGGTCCCGGACCGGTCGGACTCCTCGATCGCCCGCAGCACGTACCGCAGGTCGAGCCCGATCAACGCGAACACGACCGCCTCGAGGAGGCAGTCCATCGCCGACCACAGCGGCTGCTCCTGCAGCCGGGTGGCGAACCCGGCCTCCGGCGAGCGGTGCCCCAGGTAGATGCCCGCCGCCACGACCCCGAGGACGCCCGAGCCGTGCAGCTCCTCGGCCAGCAGGTACGCGGCGAACGGCACGATCAGGCTCAGCACCGACTCGACCACCGGGTCGTCCAGCCGCATCCGGACGGCGTGCACCACGACCCCCAGCAGCAGGCCCACCCCGACCCCGGCCACGACGGCGAGGCCGAACGTGCCCGCCGCCGAGCCCCAGTCCAGGCCGAGCACCCCGCCGCCGGCGCCGAGCACCGCGGCCAGCGCGACCTTGTAGAAGGTCAGCGCCGCGGCGTCGTTGATCAGGCTCTCGCCGGACAGCACGGTCATCAGCCGCCGGGGGAGCCCGAGCTGGCGGCCGATCGAGGCGGCGGAGACCGCGTCCGGCGGGGCCACGATCGCGCCGAGCACGAGCGCCACCGGCGTGGGCAGCCCGGGCACGACCACCCGGGCGACGAGCGCGACGGTGACGGCGGTGACCAGGACCAGCACGACGCCCAGCTGCACGATCGGGTGCAGCAGCGCGCGGAAGCCGACGTAGGAGACCCCCAGCGCCGAGGAGTAGAGGAGTGGCGGGAGGACGACGGCCAGCAGCAGCTCGCCGTCGATCTCGACCTCGGGCACGCCCGGCAGGAAGCTGACGGCGAAGCCGACGACCACCAGCACCAGCGGGGCCTGCCAGCCCAGGCGGCGGGCGACCGCCGTCACCGCCACCGCCCCCAACGCCAACAGCAGGAGTTCCGCGCCGTCCACCGTCCCCCCTCCCGGGCCGCCGGAACGCGGCGGCGCCGGTCCATCGTCGGCGGTCCGCGTCCGGCGGGCAGGACGAGGCGGCGCACGTCCCGTCCCGCCGCTGACCAGGTCGTGAGCCGCGCTCACAATCCGGCGGGTACGGTGCGGCGGTGGACGAACGGCGCGCAGGGGTGGGGGCCGGACTCGGCGCCTACGCCCTGTGGGGGCTCTTCCCGCTCTACTTCCCGCTGCTGGAGCCGGCCGGCGGGCTGGAGATCGTGGCGCACCGGGTGGCGTGGTCGCTGGTGTTCGTGGGGCTGCTGCTCACCGTCCGCCGCAACTGGGACCAGGTCCGCGCCGCCGTCCGGCACCCCCGGTCGATGCTGGTGCTGGCCGCCGCGGCCGCGCTCATCTCGGTGAACTGGCTGGTCTACGTCTACGCGGTCAACTCGGGGCACGTGGTCGAGGCGTCCCTGGGCTACTTCATCAACCCGCTGGTCAGCGTCGTCCTCGGGGTGTTCGTCTTCCGCGAGCGGCTGCGGCGGCTGCAGTGGGTGGCCGTGGGGATCGCCGTCGTGGCGGTCGTCGTGCTGACCGTCGACTACGGCCAGCCGCCGTGGATCGCGCTGACCCTGGCCGTCACCTTCGGCCTCTACGGCCTGCTGAAGAAGCTGGTGCGCGTGTCGGCGGCACCCGGGCTGTTCCTGGAGACGGCGGTCGTCGTCGTCCCGGCGCTGGTCGTCATCGGCGTCCTGGCGGGGAAGGGGGACGCCGCCTTCGGGCACGCGGGAGTCGGTCACGCGCTGCTGCTGGTGGGCTCCGGGATCGCCACCGCCATCCCGCTGCTGCTGTTCGCGGCCGCCGCGAGCCGGGTGCCGCTGTCGACGATCGGGCTGATGCAGTACCTGACCCCGCTGATGCAGCTGGGCATCGGTGTCTTCGTCTACTCCGAGCCGATGCCCCCGGCCCGCCTGGTCGGCTTCGCGATCGTCTGGCTGGCCCTGGCGGTGTTCACCGTCGACAGCCTCCGGGCGGCCCGCACCGCCCGGCGGGCTCCGGCGGACCAGGTGCCGGCCGTCGTCTGAGCAGCCGGCGCGCGCGGCGGCCGCGGACTGTCAGAGGCCCCGTCTACCGTCGACGACGACCCACCTGGGAGCGCCGCCGCGGCGGGCCCGACGAGGCGAGAGGCACTTCTGATGAGCACCGACACCGCGTTCGCCGACCCCGGGACCGAGCCGGTCGGGCAGCTGCCCGAGGGCGGTGCCGGTGGTGCGGATGAGGCGGTCGAGGTCGCCGGGACCGTGGACCTGCCCGCCCGCGAGCGCGAGATGCTGGCCTTCGAGCGCCAGTGGTGGCGGTACGCGGGGGCCAAGGAGGCGGCGATCCGCGAGCGCTTCGGACTGTCCGCCACCCGCTACTACCAGGTGCTGAACGCCCTGGTCGACCGGCCGGAGGCGCTGGCCGCCGACCCCCTGCTGGTCCGCCGGCTCCGGCGCATGCGCGCGACGCGGCAGCGACACCGTTCCGGCCAGGTCCTGCGCAGCGACCGCAGACCCGGCTAACCTCTGTCACCGTGGGGAGGCATGCGGCATCAGCGAGTGAGGGCATCCAGCCGGAGGTCGCGCCGGGGACGGGGCGCCGTCGGGCCGACGAGCGCGCTCCCCGGATCGCCGCCCCACCGGCAGGTGAAACCGCCACCGACATCCGGCGGCCGGCCACCGTGGTGACCGACCCCCCGGCGTTCTGCGCCGACGACCGGCCCGCCTCCCGGGGTGCCGGCCTGCCCGGGTCCGCGAGCCCGACCGGGACGGCCGCGCCGCGCGCCGGCCGGGCCGACCGCCGCCGTGGCGGGTTGCTGCCTGACGCTGAGGACCCGATGTCCCGCCACTCACCCGAGGCGCGCCGCACGGGCGTGCCCCCGGAGGGTGGCCGTCGCCGCACCGACCGGCCGGCGACCCCGCCGCTGCGCCGGACGGACGTCCTGGACAGCACCGGACCGATGGGTCCGTCGGTGGGCCCCGGGACCTCCGTCGACCGGCCGGCCGGCCGGCCGATCGTGCCGCCGGCCCCACCGCAGCGCAGCGTGGCCCCGCAGGTCCACGTCGAGCAGCAGGTGCCAGCGCGGCCGAACACCCCCGCCCCCACCGCCGCGTCGCCCCGGGTGGTCGCCCCCGCCCTCACCGCCGCGTCGCCCCGGGTGGTGGCCCCCGCACCCGCCCCCACCGCCGCGTCGCCCCGGGTGGTCGCCCCCCTCCGGCCGGCTGCGCCGCCGCCGACGGACGCCACCCAGCGGGTGTCTGCCGCGCCTGCCGACTCCGGCCGCACAGGATCGGCCGTGCGCCCGCCGGCGTCCGGCCCCCAGCCCGTGCGCGGTCCGCGCACGCCCGCCCGCCCCGAGCCGCCCGAGGCCCGGGCGGCAGCGGCGCCGGAACGGCCGGCAGGTCCGCCGGTCGGCCGTGGGCCCGAGGCGGTCGGTGGACCGGCCAGCGGACCGGTCGGCGGCCCCGTGGGTGGGCGCGCCGCCGTCCGGGCCGAGCGTCAGGCGGCGGAGGCCGCGCGCAGGAAGTCGGGCAAGCGGACGCCGTCCGGTGCGCAGGGGTCGACGGCCGCCGGCCGCGGTCCCGAGCCGGCCGGGGACCAGCGCCCGGGTGCGCCCCGCCGGGCGGTCCAGGGGCTGCTCGGCGTCGTCGTCGTCGCGCTGGTCGTCCTCGGCGTGTGGTCCTTCTCCGCGCCGGTGACCGAGGAGACGTCGGTACGGACCCCGGCGCAGTCCCAGGCCACGAGCAGCGCACCGGCGACCTCGGCCGCCCCCGAGGCGGCGGCTCCGGAGGCCGCGGTGCCCCCGGTCGAGGAGGTGCCCGCCCCGGTGGGTCCGGTCCGGGCTCCGATCACCGTGCTCAACAGCACCACCATCAACGGGCTCGCGGGCGACGTCGGGGACCAGTTCAGCGCCGCCGGCTGGGAGGTCCGCGGCACCGCCGCCTATACCGGCTCGGACGTCGCGGTCACCACCGTCTACGTCACCGAGGGCGACGTCCAGCAGCAGCAGGCGGCGGCCCAGCTCATCGAGCAGTTCCCCGACCTGATCGGTCCCGCGACCCGGTTCTTCGACGTGCCCGGGGTCGTGGACCCCGGGCTGGTCGTCGTCGCGACGGGGAACTGGCGGCCCTGACCGGGTCGTCGGGCGTGTCGCGGAACCAGCCCGCCTCCCCGTCCGTTCCCGCCCACGTGCGCTCCGCTCCCGGGGCGGCGCTCCGCTCGCCGCGCCCTGCCGCGCGGTCCGCCGTCGCCGCCCTGCTCACCACCCTGCTCGTCCTGGCGCTCGCCGTCACGGCCGTCGGTCGCGCGCCGTCGGCCCGCGCCGCCGAGGACGTCGCCACCACCGAGACCCGGCTGCCCTCGGGCACCGGCGCCGCCGCCGTCGAGCTGGACACCACGCTCTACGTCCCACCCACGGCCACCGCGGCGGATCCGGCGCCGGCGGTGCTGCTGGCCCACGGCTTCGGCGGGAGCAAGGACTCCGTCGCCGCGGACGCCGAGGACCTGGCCGACCGCGGGTACGTCGTCCTGGCCTGGTCGGCGCGCGGGTTCGGGGCCAGCACCGGGCAGATCGGCCTGAACGACCCGCGGTACGAGGTCGCCGACGTCGGCACCCTGCTCGACCTGCTCGCCGACCGGGACGACGTCCTCCTCGACGGCCCGGGCGACCCGCGGGTCGGCGTCGCCGGCGGGTCCTACGGCGGGGCGCTGGCGCTGCTGGCCGCCGCCTACGAGCCCCGCGTGGACGCCATCGCGCCGCAGATCACCTGGAACTCCCTGACCACCGCGCTCTTCCCCGAGCAGGCCGGCGCCGGCTCCGGCGAGGGCACCCCGGCGGCCACACCGGTCAGCACCGACGCCGGCGTCTTCAAGCGGACCTGGGCCGGCATCTTCTTCGGCATGGGCGCGGCCGGTCTGCCCATGAACGGCGACGCCACCGGCGCTCCGCCGGGGGACGGCGTCCCGACCGCGGGCGGCGGGCCCGTCGACGGCGCCGACCCGGCCGCCGTGGCCCAGGCGCTGACCTGCGGGCGGTTCAGCGCCGAGATCTGCGCGGCCTACCAGTCGGCGGCGCCCACCGGCGCGCTGACCCCGCAGATCGCGGCCGTGCTGGAGCGCAGCAGCCCGGCGGGCGTGCTGGACCGGATCACCGCGCCCACGCTGCTCGTGCAGGGCACGCAGGACTCGCTGTTCGGGCTCGGGGAGGCCGACGCCAACGCGCGCGGCATCGCCTCGAACGGCACCCCGGTGCGCGTCGTCTGGTACGCCGGCGGCCACGACACCGGCAGCTCCGACCGGGTCGCCGCCGAGCTGCGCGAGGAGGTCGCCGGCTGGTTCGAGACCCACCTCCGGGGCGCCGGTGGCGGGCCGGGCGGCGGCTTCAGCTACCCGGCGCCGACCGGGCTGAGCAGCGTGGGCAGCGTCCAGGGCGGCACGCAGACCGCCGAGGCGTCCACCTACCCGGGGCTGGCCGGCACCGACCCGGTGCGGCGCACGGCTATCGAGCTGTCCGGGACCGTCCAGCCGGTCGTCGCCCCGGCCGGCGGGAGTCCCGCCACCCTCACCACCGTCCCCGGGCTCGGCGCGGTGACCAGCGCGCTGGGCGGCAGCACGCTTGAGATCCCCGGCCAGGCGGCCGCCTTCGACTCGGCCGAGCTGACCGACGCCGTCGACGTCGTGGGCGCCTCCACCGTCGACATCAGCGTCGCCTCGCCCACCGGCAGCGCCACGCTGTTCGCCAAGCTCTACGACGTCGCGCCCGACGGCACCATGAGCCTGCCGGGCAGCCTGGTGGCGCCGCTCGCGCTGACCGGCCTGTCGGCGGACCCGGCGGCGCCGACGGAGGTCACGGTGACCCTGCCGGGCATCGTGCACCGCTTCGAGGTGGGGCACACGATGCGCGTCGTCGTCTCGACCACGGACCAGGCCTACGCCCTGCCGGCCGCGTCGACCGTCTACACGGTGGGGCTCGCCGGGGGAGCGTCCCTGGCCGCGCCGCAGGTGGCCGGGGCGGTCGAGGCCGCCGCCGGCAGCACGCGCTGGTGGGTGCTGCTCGGGGTCCTGGCCGGCCTCGCCCTGCTCGCCTGGCTGGCCGCCCGGCTGTGGGGACGGCGGCACCGCCGGCAGCTCTCCGTGGCCGCGCCGGACGGCGAGGACGTGCCGCTGCGGTTCACCGGCGTCACCAAGGCCTACGCGGACGGGTTCGTCGCCGTCCGCGACCTGTCCTTCGAGGTCCGCCGCGGCCAGGTGCTGGGGCTGCTCGGACCGAACGGTGCGGGCAAGACGACGTCCCTGCGGATGCTCATGGGGCTCATCCGGCCGACCGAGGGGCGGATCGAGGTGTTCGGCCACGCGGCCGGCGCCGGGGCCCCGGTGCTCTCCCGGCTGGGCTCCTTCGTCGAGGGCACCGGCCTGCAGCCGCACCTCTCCGGCCGGGACAACCTCACGCTGTACTGGGCCGCCACCGGCCGGCCGCTCGCCGACGCGCACATGGAGGAGGCGATCGAGGTCGCCGGCCTCGGCGCCGCGATCGACAAGCGGGTGCGCAGCTACAGCCAGGGCATGCGGCAGCGGGTGGCGATCGCCCAGGCGATGCTCGGCCTGCCCGACCTGCTGGTCCTCGACGAGCCGACCAACGGGCTGGACCCGCCGCAGATCCACGCCATGCGGCAGGTGCTGCGCTCCTACGCCGAGACCGGGCGCACGGTCATCGTCTCCAGCCACCTGCTGGCCGAGATCGAGCAGACCTGCACCCACGTCGTGGTCATGGCCAAGGGGCGCAAGATCGCGCAGGGCACGGTCGACGAGATCGTCGGCACCGGCGGGGCGGTGCTGGTCGGCCTGGCCGACGACGCCGACACCGACCGGGCCGCCGCCGTCCTCGCCGCCCTGCCCGGGGCCGGTCCCGTCGACCGCACGGACGAGGGCCTGGTCGTCGACCTCGGGCCCACGAGCCGGGCGGCGGCGGTGGCCGCGCTGGTGTCGTCCGGCGTCGGTGTCGACCGGATCCTCCCGCGCCGCCGGCTGGAGGACGCGTTCCTGTCCCTGGTGGGGGAGAGCTGATGACCTCGAACGCAACGGCGACGGGCGCGGCGCCCGGCTACCGGCCCGAGCGCACCCTGCGGCTCGGCGTGGAGCTGCGCCGGCAGTTCAAGCGCCACCGCACCCTCGGGGTGTTCGGGCTGATGGTGGCGCTGCCGCTGATCCTGATCGGCGCGCTGCAGCTGGGCGGCACGGAGGAGGCGGAGGAGAACAGCCGGGTCAACCTGGTCGACGTCGCCACCGCGAGCGGGCTGAACCTGACCCTGTTCGTGCTGTTCGCGACCACCGGGTTCTTCCTGGTCGTCGTCTTCGCGCTGTTCTTCGGCGACACGGTGGCCAGCGAGGCGTCGTGGGGGTCGCTGCGCTACGCGCTGGCCACCCCGGTGCCGCGGGCCCGGCTGCTGAGGCAGAAGTGGCTGGCCGCGCTGGTGCTCTCGGTCGGCGCCATGGTGCTGCTGGTCGGGGTCGCCCTGGTGGCGGGCGGGATCGCCTTCGGCTTCGGTGACCTCCGGACGCCGGTGGGGATCGCGCTGGACCAGGGCACCGGGATGGTCCGGCTGGCCGGGATGGTGGGCTACCTCGTCGTCCACCTGCTGATCGTCGGGTCGCTGGCGTTCTGGCTGTCGACCGTCACCGACGCGCCGCTCGCGGCCGTCGGCGGGGCCGTCTTCACCACCATCGTGTTCGCGGTGCTGGAGCAGGTCGAGCAGCTGGGCAGCGTCCGCGACTGGTTCCCGACCGCGCACAACTACGCGTGGACCGACCTGCTGCAGACCCCGGTCGACTCCGGCGACCTCTTCCGCGGCGTGGTGCAGGGCCTGGCCTACTCCGCCGTGCTCACCGCGCTGGCCTTCAGGCACTTCGCCCGCAAGGACGTCACCTCCTGACCGGGCGACGGGCCCGGCCGCCCCGAAGCGGCCGGGCCCGCCGCGCTCAGGTCAGCCGACGGCGGCGTGCGGCCGCCGTCAGGCCGAGGCCGGTGGTGAGCAGGAGCAGCACCGCCAGCAGCGGCCCGAGCACCGGGCTGCCGGTGTAGGCCAGCGCGGTGCCGTCCGCCGGGCTGCCGTCCGTCGGGTTGCTGTTCGTCGGGCTGCTGTTCGTCGGGCTGCCGTCTGTCGGGCTGCCGCCCGTGCCGGCGGGTGCGGCGAACGGCGATCCGGAGCCACCGGGCAGGTCACCCGACGACAGGGACCGGGTGGCCGGCATCCCGCCGGTCGGCCCGCCGGTGCCGCCGCTGGCGGTCGCGTCGTCCCTCCCGCCCGCGACCCGGATCCCGCCGTTCGGCCCGCCGGGCGCCGCGACGGTCGCCCCCTCGGGCGCCGAGCAGCCGGCCGTGGACCCGCCGAGGACCGCCAGGCCGTTCCCGCACACCCGCAGCGGGGCGTCGGCGAGCACGATCGACCCGGTGCGGTCGGACCCGGTCGTGGTCGTCCCGGAGCCTGCCTCGGCGCCGGCGCCGGCGCCGGCGCCGGTTGCGGCGGGTGCGGCCGGCTGGGCGACGTCCAGCCCAGCGGCGTCCGCGGCGTTCCCGGCGACGGTGACCGGCACGGCTGCCGTGACGACGCCGAGGTCGACCGCCACCGCGCCGCTGACGTCGGGCAGCGGGAGTTCGGCCGGGGTCCCGCCGGGAGCCGTGCCGAGGACGGCGAGTGCGTTGTCCGTGACGGTGACCGGGACGGTCACGTCCAGGAGGCGGTCGTCGGCGGCGGCGACGCCGGTTCCGACGGCGAGCAGGCCGCCGGCCAGCAGCCCTGTCTGCAGGGCGCGCGTGATCCACACGTTCATGGGAGATGTCCTCCTCGAGATGGTGCTCGGACTGGGAGCCGGTCGCGGAGCGCGCGACCGGGTGGCGCCGGGTCAGTCGGACGGCTGACGGCGGCGGTCTCAGTCCGGGGAGAAGGCGGGGTCGGACGCGGCGTCGCCGGGGGCAGCCCCAGCGCCGTCCGCGGTGGTCTGCAGGGCCGGGGCAGCCACGGCGGCGGCTCGGGAGGTGAGGTCGGCCGGAGGCTGGTCGGTGGACGAGCCGGCGCCGGCGGTGGACGTGGGCAGTGCGGCCGGGACGCCCGGGGCCGGCGTAGCGGGGGCGGGAGCCGGCGGCGCGTCCTGCGACAGGTCGGGCTGGCCAGGAGCCGGGAGGTGCGCGACGCCGAGCGGCGGGACGACGAGCGGCTCGACGGGGACCACCGGGGTGGGCGTGGCGTCGGCCGGAGCGCCGGCGGCGGCCGCGGCGAGCACCGGCGAGGCGTCCTGCAGCACCGGCTCGACCATGGGTGCGGCGGCCCGCGTCACCGCGGTGAGCACCGGCGGGGCGTCCTGCAGCACCGGCTCGACCATGGGTGCGGCGGCCCGCGCCACCGCGGCGAGCACCGGCGGGGCGTCCTGCAGCACCGGCTCGACCACGGCCTGCACCGGGAGGGCGAGGACCGGGGCGGCGGCCTGCAGCACCGGCTCGGTCACGGGTGCCGCGACCTCCCCCACGGTCGTGGTCACGACCGGCGCGACGAGCGCCGCGGCCGGCTCCCCGACCCCCGTGGCGACCCCCGCCAGCAGGCCCCCGGTCAGCGGCCGCGCATCCGCCGGGGCGGTGGCCGAGCCGAGCAGCCACAGGACGGTGGCCAGGCCGGCGAGCACGAGGACGCGGCCGAGGTACCGGGGCAACCGGGCGGCCCGGGGCGCGGCCGGGGTGGATTCGCTCACCACGCCTCCCCACCATGCGTCACCAGGTCTTCACGTCCAGTGAACCCGCTGACCGGCGCGGCCGCTGCGCGGACGGGGTCGTCCGATGGGGTGGACTCGGGGTCCCAGGCGTCACCGACGGTCAGGACGTCAACCGACCGGGGCCCTAGAGGGAGGCGAGCACCGCCTCGGCCCAGCCCTCGCCCATGGGCGCCCGGGTCACCGCGGCGTTCGGGACGGCGGACAACCGGGCCGCCATGCCGTCGACCGCGGCCCCGTTGGCGGTGATCCAGAGCCGGCCGACCGCGGGCGCCATCTCCAGGTCGCTCACGCTGTCGCCGACCGCCACCGCGTCGGCGGCGTTCAGCCCGCGCCGGGCGAGGTCCCAGCGGATCGCCGCGCCCTTGGAGATCCCGCGCGGCATCAGGTGGTAGACGTGCGGCGGCAGCGCCTCCGGGGCGAGCGTCATCCGCGAGGTCGCCGGCACCGCGCCGTTGTCGTTGATCGTCAGCCAGGGCCACCCGCGCTCGGCGAGCCAGCCGTCCACCGCCGCAGGGTCGACCCGGCCGCGCAGCAGGGCGTCGGTCGCGTGGGTGGCGTGCCAGGGCGCGTGCCACTCGATCCGCCCGGGGTGCGCGGCGATCAGCTGCTCCACCACGCCCAGCTCGGCCATCACCGACATCGGCGTCCGGCCGGCGTACTCCGCGGGCACGTCGCCGGGGAGCAGGTGGGTCCGCCGTCCGCCGTCCCAGCTGACGACCGACCCCAGCTCGGCGATCGCGCCGTCCGCGGCGAAGATCCGCTGCGCCTCCAGGAGCTGGTCCGGGGTGCGGCCGGAGACCAGCACCAGGGGCACCCCGGCGCGGTGCAGCTCCAGCAGCGCGGTGGCCGGGGTGGCCGTCAGCTCCCGGTCCGCCCGGTGCCAGAAGGAGCCGCGCGGGCCCACCATCGTGCCGTCGAGGTCGGTGTAGACGATGCGGGCGGGCACACCCCCATCTTGCCGGTCCGCCGCCGGCCGTCCTGGCCGTCCCCGGACCCGTCGGATGCGCCGGGTACAGTCGCCCACGTTCCACTCATCCAGAGGGGCAGAGGGACACGGCCCGATGAAGCCCCGGCAACCGCCGTCCGCACATCCGCGGACGGGAGGTGCCAATTCCGTCCCGCGCGGCTCGACGGCCCGACGCGGGGAAGATGAGGAGGTTGTCGTCGAATGACCCTGACTGCTCCCGGTTCTCTCCAGGCCGACTCCACGGCCGGAGGCCAGGTCGTCCCCAGCCCGGCCAAGGGCCTGATCTGTCGCAACTGCGGCGCCACGTTCGGCCTCATCGCCGAGCACGCCTGCGCCGAGTGCTTCGGACCGCTCGAGGTCGACTACGACAAGGACCTGCTCCAGGCGGTGACCCGGGAGCAGATCCAGGCCGGACCGCAGAACATCTGGCGGTACGTCGCGCTGCTGCCCGTCGGGCAGGACCCCGCGTCCCGGGTCACCCTCGACCCGGGCCTGACCCCGCTCATCCGCGCCGACCGGCTCGCCGCCGAGCTCGGCATCACGGGTGGGCTGTGGGTGAAGGACGACTCGGCCAACCCGACCCACTCGTTCAAGGACCGCGTGGTCAGCCTCGCCGCGACCGCCGCCAAGGGCTTCGGCTACACCAAGATCGCCTGCGCCTCCACCGGCAACCTGGCCAACTCCGTCGCCGCGCACGCCGCGCGCAACGGCCTGCCGAGCTTCGTCTTCGTGCCCAGCGACCTGGAGCCGGGCAAGATCGTCCAGTCCGGGGTCTACGGGCAGGCGCTGATCGCCGTGGACGGTTCCTACGACGACGTCAACCGGCTCACCAGCGAGCTCGCCGAGACCGACGAGTTCGAGGACGCCGCCTTCGTCAACCAGAACGTCCGGCCGTACTACGCCGAGGGCTCCAAGACGATGGGCTACGAGCTCGCCGAGCAGCTGGGTTGGCGGATCCCGGCGCAGGTGGTCATCCCGATGGCGTCCGGCTCGCTGCTCACCAAGGTGGACAAGGCCTGGCGGGAGCTCGTCGCCGCCGGGATCGTCGAGGACACCGGGTGGACCGTCTTCGGTGCGCAGTCGGCCGGGTGCGACCCGATCGCCACCGCCTTCGACAACGGCTGGGACGTCGTCAAGCCGGTGAAGCCGACCGGGATCGCCAAGTCGCTGAACATCGGCAACCCTGCCGACGGCCCCTACGCCCTGGACGCGATCCGGCGCACCGGGGGTGCGGTCGGCCGGGTCGGCGACGCCGAGATCGTGCAGGGCATCCGGGACCTCGCGCGCACCACCGGCGTCTTCGCCGAGACCGCGGGCGGCGTCACCATCGCCGTGCTGCGGCAGCTGATCGGGGACGGCCGGCTCGACCCGGCCAAGGAGACCGTCGTCCTCAACACCGGCGAGGGGCTGAAGACCCTCGACCCGATCACCCCGGTCGTCGGCCCCACCCACCGGGTCCAGCCGACGCTGCGGTCGGTGCGGGAAGCCGGCCTGATCGGCTGACGACGGCCGCGCCGCGGCGCGGTCAGCCGGTCGATCGACCGAGCCGCAATCGTTACCACACCGGGTGATGGAGAGCGGTTTGGAGCCGTGACCAGCGGCGATCCGTGCTGTACCGTTCCGCGCGGTTCGAGTTCCACGTTCGTGTCCACGGGCGGAAGAGCGAGACCCGACCCCTCGGAGCTGAGGGGTTGACCGCACGCACGAACGTGGGAGCACACGTGGCACAGGGCACCGTGAAGTGGTTCAACGCCGAGAAGGGCTTCGGCTTCATCGCCGTCGACGGCGGCCAGGACGTCTTCGTCCACTACTCGGCCATCCAGATGGACGGCTACAAGAGCCTCGACGAGGGCCAGCGGGTCACCTTCGAGGTCGTCCAGGGCGAGAAGGGTCCGCAGGCGGACGCCGTCCGCGGCGCCTGATCCACTCGGGTCACGAGGCCCGGTCCCCCACGGGGACCGGGCCTCGTCGCACGTCAGGGCCCGGGCCGGCCCCGGTCGGGGGACCCCCTCCTTGCACTCGCCGAGGTCGAGTGCCAAACTTCGGTTGGCACTCGGAGCTGCCGAGTGCCAACCAGGTCGGAACGGTGAGGCACCGGTCCGCGGACCGCAGGAGCGTCCGCGTCGCTGGTGTCGTCCGTCGCGGGCGCCGGGCCTGACCGTGCAGCGATCAAGCATGGAGGACACCACCACATGGCCAAGATGATCGCCTTCGAGGAAGAGGCGCGCCGCGGCCTCGAGCGGGGCATGAACACCCTCGCCGACGCCGTCAAGGTGACCCTCGGCCCCAAGGGCCGCAACGTCGTGCTGGAGAAGAAGTGGGGCGCTCCCACGATCACCAACGACGGTGTGAGCATCGCCAAGGAGATCGAGCTCGAGGACCCGTGGGAGAAGATCGGGGCCGAGCTGGTCAAGGAGGTCGCGAAGAAGACCGACGACGTCGCCGGTGACGGCACCACCACCGCCACCGTGCTCGCCCAGGCGCTCGTCCGCGAGGGTCTGCGCAACGTCGCCGCCGGCGCGAACCCGATGGCCCTGAAGAAGGGCATCGAGAAGGCAGTCGCCTCGGTCTCGGACTACCTCCTGGCCACCGCCAAGGACGTCGAGACCAAGGAGCAGATCGCGGCCACCGCCTCGATCTCCGCCGCCGACCCCGCCATCGGTGAGCTCATCGCCGAGGCGATGGACAAGGTCGGCAAGGAAGGTGTCATCACCGTCGAGGAGAGCAACACCTTCGGTCTCGAGCTCGAGCTCACCGAGGGCATGCGCTTCGACAAGGGACACCTGTCGGCCTACTTCGTGACCGACACCGACCGCATGGAGACCGTGCTCGACGACCCGTACATCCTGGTCGTCAACAGCAAGATCTCCTCGGTGAAGGACCTGCTCCCGCTGCTGGAGAAGGTCATGCAGTCCGGCAAGCCGCTGGCGATCATCGCCGAGGACGTCGAGGGCGAGGCCCTGGCGACCCTGGTGGTCAACAAGATCCGCGGCACCTTCAAGTCGGTCGCCGTCAAGGCCCCCGGCTTCGGTGACCGCCGCAAGGCCATGCTGCAGGACATCGCCATCCTCACCGGTGGTCAGGTCATCAGCGAGGAGGTCGGCCTCAAGCTGGAGAACGCCGACCTGTCCCTGCTGGGCCGGGCGCGCAAGTTCGTCACCACCAAGGACGAGACGACCATCATCGAGGGCGCCGGTGACGCCGACCAGATCCAGGGTCGCGTCAACCAGATCCGCGCCGAGATCGAGAAGTCGGACTCCGACTACGACCGCGAGAAGCTGCAGGAGCGCCTGGCCAAGCTGGCCGGTGGCGTCGCCGTCATCAAGGCCGGCGCCGCGACCGAGGTCGAGCTCAAGGAGCGCAAGCACCGCATCGAGGACGCGGTGCGCAACGCCAAGGCCGCCGTCGAGGAGGGCATCGTCGCCGGTGGTGGCGTCGCCCTGGCGCAGGCCACCACCGTGGCGTTCGACAAGCTCGAGCTCGAGGGCGACGAGGCGACCGGTGCCAACATCGTGCGCGTCGCGCTCGAGGCGCCGCTGAAGCAGATCGCGATCAACGCCGGCCTCGAGGGCGGCGTCGTCGCGGAGAAGGTGCGCAACTCGGAGACCGGCTGGGGCCTCAACGCCGCCAGCGGCGAGTACGTGGACCTGGTCGCGGCCGGCATCATCGACCCGGCCAAGGTCACCCGCTCGGCGCTGCAGAACGCCGCCTCCATCGCGGCGCTCTTCCTCACCACCGAGGCCGTCATCGCCGACAAGCCGGAGAAGAACGCCCCGGCCATGCCCGGCGGCGACGGCGGCATGGGCGGCATGGACTTCTGAGAGAGGACCCCTCTGCCCCCCACCGTTCGCAAGCTCACGGCGGGGGCCTGCAGAGGGGCCGTTCCAGGTCCCTCGCGTAACACCAGCACTGCCCGGCAGGGGCGGTTCCGCATCGCGCGGGGCCGCCCCTGTCGGCGTTGCCGGGTCGTTCTCGTCGGATCGGGTCGGGTCGATCCGCTGGAGTCGGGCGATCACCCGGCTTGGGGGGCGAAGACGCAGAACTCGTTGCCCTCGGGGTCGGCGAGCACGTCCAGCCGATGTGCTCGTCCCGCCGCCGCACCAGCGTCGCGCCCAGCGCGAGGAGCACCTCGGTGTCGCCGTCGACGTCGTGGTGCATGCGGTTCTCGACCACCTTCGGCTCCGCGACCGGGTTCACCCAGATCGTCGGCCCGGCGCCGGTCGGGTCGGCGATCGGCACGGGGCCGGCCCCCTGCAGGGTCCCGTCACGAGCCTGCGAGTGGCGGGGGGCAGGGGGTGCTTCTCCAGTCGGCCAGCGGCTGGTGGTCGACGGCGTCGAGGCAGAGGTCCTTGAAGCGGGCGGGGGAGTCGCTCATGGTCGGGCAGGGTAGGGCGCGCGGGTGACGGTGATCATCGGGACCTCGGGGTGGCAGTACCGCGACTGGCGCGGCCGCTTCTACCCGCCGAGGCTCCCGCAGCGGCTGTGGCTGGAGCACCACGCCGCACACTTCGCCACCGTCGAGAGCAACAACGCCTTCTACCGGCTGCCGGAGAAGACGACCTTCGAGGCCTGGCGGGCGCGCACCCCCGACGACTTCCGGTGGGCGGTGAAGGCCTCCCGCTACCTCACGCACATCAAGCGGCTGCGCGACCCGGAGGAGCCGGTGGCCCGGCTGATGGAACGGGTCGCCGGGCTGGGCGACCGGCTGGACGCCGTCCTGCTGCAGCTGCCGCCCACGCTCAAGGCCGACCTCGACCTGCTCAGCACGTGCCTCGGGCAGTTCCCGGCCGGCACCCGGATCGCGGTCGAGCCGCGCCACGAGAGCTGGTGGACCGACGAGGTCCGCGCCCTGCTGGAGCGGTACCAGGCGGCGCTGTGCTGGGCCGACCGCACCGAGCAGCCGATCGCGCCGCTGTGGCGCACCGCCGAGTGGGGCTACCTGCGGCTGCACCGTGGCATCCAGGGTCCGGGTGCGGACGGGTGGGGCTACCGGCCGGAGACGCTGCAGCTGTGGGCGGAGCGGCTCGCGGCGACCTACGGGGACGACGACGTCCTCGTGTACTTCAACAACGACCCCGGCGGCGCGGCCACCGTCGACGCGGTGACCTTCGCCGACGCCGTCCGGGCCACCGGCGGCCGGCACACCCGGGTGCCCACGCACGACCAGGCCAGCGGCGCCGCCTGGCCGCCGCCCGAGCCGAAGCGCCCCAGTAGGAAGGCGAGCGGTCAGAGGACGGCGCGGTCCTCGGCGAAGGTGACGCCCAGCTGACCGGCGGCGTCCTCGAGGACCCGCTGGACGGCGAGCGTGTCGGCCAGCGGCATGACCGCGCTCTCGCCGCGGCCGGCCCGCACGCACCCGGTCACCTCGGCGAGCTCGTGGGAGTACCCGCCGCCGCGCTGGGCGAGGGTGATCGGCTGGGGGTCGGCGTCGGCCCGGTGCAGCACGATGGTCTGCGGGTGGTGGAAGCGGGGCAGCACGTCGATCCAGCCCGCCGTCCCGAAGACCCGGGCCTGCCCGGGCAAGGCGTTCCGCAGCGAGGCGGTCAGCGTCGCCGTCCGGCCGTCGGCGTAGCTGAGCAGCAGGGACGCCTCGGCGTCGACGCCGGTCTCGAACACCGACCCGGCCGCGGCCACGGTGTCCGGGTCGCCGAGCACCATCTGCGCGAAGGAGACGACGTAGACGCCGAGGTCCAGCAGCGCGCCCCCACCGAGCTCGCGGGAGAACAGCCGGTCGGTGGGGTCGAACTCCCGCTGCACGCCGAGGTCGGCCTGCACCGAGCGGACCTCCCCGATCGCCCCCTCGGCGATCAGCTCCCGCAGCCGGACGACGGCCGGCTGGAACCGGGTCCACATCGCCTCCATGACGAAGACGCCGGTCTCCCGGGCCGCGTCGACGACCTCCTGCGCGCCGGCCACGGTCGCGGTGAAGGCCTTCTCGACCAGCAGCGCCTTGCCCGCCTCCACCGCGCCGAGCGCGATCTCGCAGTGCTGCGGGTGCGGGGTCGCGACGTAGAGGACGTCGACCTCCGGGTCGGCCAGGATGCCGGCGTAGGAGCCGTGGGCCCGCTCCAGGCCGTGCCGGTCGGCGAAGTCGCGCGCGCGGTCCAGCGAGCGGGAGGCGACGGCGACCGCCCGTGCGCCCTCGACGTGCCGGAAGTCCTGCACCACCTTCTCGGCGATGCGGCCCGGCCCGACGACGCCCCAGCGGATCTCCTCGGTCACGCGTCGAACCGTAGCGGGCGGGGCAGACTGCGCCCCGTGGCCGTCCTGATCGACACCCCCGTCTGGCCGTGGCGCGGCCGGCGGTGGTCGCACCTGGTGAGCGACACCGACTACGCGGAGCTGCACGCGTTCGTCGCCGCGCACCTCGGGATCCCGCGGCGCGCGTTCCAGGGCGACCACTACGACGTGCCGGAGGAGCTCTACGACGTCGCGGTCGGCGCGGGCGCCGAGCCGGTGGGCGCCCGGGAGCTGCTCCGCCGGCTGATGGCCGCCGGGTTGCGGGTCAAGAAGAGGCGCGACCCCGCAGCAAGGTGAGCTCGGCGGTCAGGTTGGCGCGGGCCCGCGGCGTCCAGGCCGCGGCGACCTCGGGGGTCCGGTACAGCGTGGGCAGCGCCAGCAGGTGCTCGAGGACGGCGATGCGGCCGCTGGTGAAGTCGGCGTCCGACAGGTGGCCGTACTCCTCCCGGACGGCGGAGGCGTAGCCGGCGTACGCCTCCGGCGGGGCGGCCAGCACGGCGAGGTCGGCGTCGCACAGGACGGCGCCGTTCGCGTCGCCGTCCGCGGGGTCGTGGCCGGCGGTGAGCAGCACCAGCCGCTCGACCTCGGCCACCGTCGCCGGCTCGACCAGCCCCAGCAGGCCGATCCCCGCGCGGGCGGCGCTGACCTGCTCGTTGTCGTCGCGTTGCGGGTCGTAGGCGACGTCGTGGTACCAGGCGGCGAGGCGGACGGCGGCGGGGTCGGCCGCGTGCCCGGCCAGCCGGTCGACGACCCCGAGGACGGCGGCGAGGTGCGCCAGGTCGTGGTAGCGGCGGTGCGGTTCGGTCCAGGAGCCGACGACGGCGGCCCACTCGGTGCGCGAGGTGGGGGAGTCGCCGGCCAGCCGCGCCCAGTCCTCGAACCCCACGCCGGTCACCCGCGGAGTCTGGCACGCGCGCCGGTCGCCTCCTCCCCACGGGGGAGGCACTCCGGGACTCCCGGCCCGCGCGGCTACCGTTTCGATCATGGCTTCTCCGACGCCCCCGCCGGGCTGGTACCCCGACCCCGCCGGTGGGCCCGGCACGCGCTGGTGGGACGGCCGGGGCTGGACTGAGCACGTGCAGCAGCCGCCCGCGCCGCCGCAGCACCCGCAGCCGCAGCAGCCGCCCCCGCACCCCGCAGGTCCGCAGCACGGCCGGCAGTGGGCCCGGTCGGTCCTGCTCGAGCAGCCGGTGCTCGTCGTCCAGCAGAAGGCCAAGCTCATCGAGCTCACCAACGAGTACGGCGTCTTCGACAGCAACGGGCAGCAGCTGGGCGCCGTCGTCCAGGTCGGGCAGAGCACCCTGCGGAAGGCGTTCCGGTTCGTCTCCGAGTTCGACCAGTTCCTCACCCACCGGCTGGAGGTGCGCGACGCCACCGGCCCGGTCCTGCTGCTCACCCGCCCGGCCAAGGTGGTGAAGTCCCGCGTGCAGGTGTCCCGGCCCGACGGGCAGCCGCTCGGCGAGATCGTCCAGGCCAACGTCTTCGGCAGGATCCGCTTCGACCTGGTGGTCGGCGGGCAGCCGGTCGGCGCCATCCAGGCGGAGAACTGGCGTGCCTGGGACTTCTCGATCAGCGACGGCTCGGGCCGGGAGGTCGCCCGGATCACCAAGACCTGGGAGGGGCTGGCCCGGACGATGTTCACCACGGCCGACAACTACGTCGTCCAGGTGCACCAGCGGCTGGAGGAGCCGCTGGCCAGCCTGGTGCTCGCCAGCGCCCTGACCGTCGACACCGCCCTGAAGCAGGACGAGCGCGGCTTCAACTGAAAGAAGGACCCCGCCGCCCCCCGCCGTTCGCAGGCTCACGGCGGGGCCCTGCGCCGGGGCCGCTCCAGCACGTCACCAGGGGTAGGGTGGAGGACGTCCGGGCCGGGCGACCTGTGTCCCCGGGCTCCACTTGATAATTGCCGCCGCGGAACACCGCCCTGACCTCGGTCGGGGGCTGGAGCTGCGGATGCGCAACCCGCCGCGAGGCGACCAGCGCCCGGTCCGGACCCTCAGGCCCCCGTGCCCCGCACAGGGGGCTCCTCAGTCCTCGGTCTGCCCGAGGAGCCAGCCGTGCTCGCCGGTGAGGGCGTTGGCCGCCGCGGGACCCCACGACCCCGGGGTGTACGGGTGCACCTCCGGGCGGTGGTCCAGGACCGGCTGCAGTGCCCGCCAGGTCTCGGCCAGGCCCTTGCTCGTGGTGAACAGGGATCGGTCGCCGACCAGCACGTCGTGGATGAGCGAGACGTAGGGGGCCAGCGGCTCGCCGCCGGGCACCTGGGACAGGTCCAGGGACACCCGGGCCGGGGCCATCGCGAGGTCGGGGCCCGGCCGCTTGGCCATGATGTCGACGTCGAGGGCGCCGGCCCCGGCCAGGGACAGGGAGATCACGTTCCCGTTGGCCGGGACGTCGTGCACCGGGCCCTTGGGGCGGTGCAGCACGAGGCTCACCCGCTGCTGCTTGTCCGCCATGCGCTTGCCGGTGCGCAGCAGGAACGGCACGCCGCGCCACCGGCCGGAGTCGATGTACAGCCGGGCGGCCACGAAGGTGTCGGTCTGGCTGTCGTCGGGCACGTCGTCCAGGTCGCGGTAGCCCTCGTACTGACCGAGGACGACGTCCTCCGGCGCCAGCGGGCGGAAGTGGGAGAGCACCGACTCGCGGGCGTGGAGGATGTCGTCGGCCGAGAAGCTGACCGGCGGCTCCATGGCGACCTCGGCGGCCACCTGGAACAGGTGGGTGACCAGCATGTCCAGGGTCGCGCCCGTGGCGTCGTAGAAGTCGGCGCGGTCGGCGACGTCGAGGTCCTCGGGGACGTCGATCTGCACCTGGGCCACGTGCTCGCGGCTCCAGATGTGCTCGAACAGGCCGTTGGCGAACCGTGCCACGTGCAGGTCCTGGGTGCCCTCCTTGCCCAGGAAGTGGTCGATGCGGAAGACCTGCCCCTCGTCCATCACCGAGTGCACCAGGTCGTCGAGCTCGCGGAAGCCCTCCGGGGAGGCGCCGAACGGCTTCTCGTAGACGACCCGCGCGCCCTCGGCGAGCCCGTGGGCACCCAGCGCGCGGGTGTAGCCGGTGAACGCCTTCGGCGGCAGGGAGAGGTAGTGCACCAGCTGGACGTCCTCGCCGAGCTCCTTGCGGGCGGTGGTCACGGCGTCGAGCAGCTCGCCCGGGTCCTCGGCGGTGAACCCGCCGCCGGCGAACCGCAGGCGGTCGCGGAACTCCTCCCACGGCCCCTCGTCCGGCGAGGGGCCGAACGTCTCGAGGGACTCCCGCACGTGGTCCACGAACCACTCGTCGGTCCGCTCGCCGCGGCCGCTGCCGATCAGCCGCCAGTCCTCGGGCAGCAGGCCGTGCTGGGCCAGCTGGAAGAAGGCGGGCAGCACCATCCGGCGCGCGAGGTCGCCGGTCGCGCCGAAGAGCACGAAGACGGTGGGGTGCAGGTCGTCTGTCGTCCCGGTCTCGGGCACGGGGCAGTCCTCTCGAGATGTGGCCCGGTGCTCTGCAGCTCGCCGTGGCCTCCGACGTGGGGTGCACCAGTTCCGGTCAGCAGGAACCCCGCAGCGGCGCGGCCGTGTTCCCGCTCCCAGTGTCCCGCATGCGGGGCCGCCACCGCGAGCGCCCGGGCGGCCGCTGCCCCGAGGTGCCGCCGCCGACCCCGCTCATTAGCGTGGGCCGACCACGATCTCGACGGAGGGACCCATGGCCGGGACCACGCGAGCAGACCGCCCGCAGGAGGAACACCGCCTGCCGGTGCGCACGCTGGTGTCGGCCAGCATCGGCAACGCGGTCGAGTGGTTCGACTGGACGGTCTACGCCACGTTCCTCGTCTACTTCTCCACGCAGTTCTTCCCCAAGGAGAACGAGGCGCTGGCGCTGATCGGGACGACGTCGACGTACGCGCTGGCCTTCTTCTTCCGGCCGCTCGGCGGGTGGCTGCTCGGTCGCTTCGCCGACCTGCGCGGGCGCAAGGCCGGGATGCTGCTGACCATCCTGCTGATGGCCGGCGGCTCGCTGGTGATCGCCGTCCTGCCCACGTACGAGGCGGTCGGCTGGCTGGCGCCGATCCTGCTGCTGCTCGCCCGGATCGCCCAGGGCATGTCCCTGGGCGGGGAGGTGTCGAGCGCCTCGTCGTACCTGGCCGAGATCGCCCCGCCCGAGCGGCGCGGCCGCTACGCCGCGTTCTTCTACGTCTCCACCGGCACGTCGCTGCTGGCTGCGTCGCTGCTCGGCGTGCTGCTGACCAGCGTGCTCGACGACGACCAGCTGCGCTCCTACGGCTGGCGGATCGCCTTCGCCATCGGCGGGCTGCTGGGCATCGTCGGCCTGTGGCTGCGTCGCTCGCTGACCGAGACCGACCAGTTCGAGGAGAACTCGGCCAAGGCGCGGGCGACGAAGAACCCGCTGTGGCTGACGATCCGCGACCACCCGCGAGCGGTGCTGCAGCTGTGCGGGGTCACCGTGCTGAACACGCTGAGCTACTACACGTTCTTCAGCGCGCTGACGCCGTTCGCGATCAACTTCCGGGGCGCCGACGACAACGACGTCTTCCTCGCCCTCTCCATCGGGACGGCGCTGTTCGTGGCGCTCTGCTACCCGTTCGGGGCGCTGTCGGACCGGTTCGGCCGCAAGCCGCAGATGCTGGTGTGGTCCGGCGGGCTGGCGCTGCTCGTCGTCCCGCTGTCGTTCCTGGTGCGCGACGACCTGCTGTCGCTGATCGTGGTCTTCTGCGTGGGGCTGGGCCTCTACGCGCTCCTGGCCTCGATCGTGCCCGCGGTGATGAGCGAGCTGTTCCCCACCGAGCTGCGGGCGACCGGCATCGGCGCCTGGTACAACGTCACGGTCGCCGTGTTCGGCGGTACCGCCCCGCTGGTGATCACCGCGCTGTCGGAGGCCGGGCACCCGCTCTGGTTCTTCTGGTACGTCGCGGGGGGTGCGGTCATCGCCTTCATAGCCACCCTCTCGCTGCGCGAGACGAAGGGCACGGAGCTCCGCTGAGGGTCTGAGGTCCCCTCAGACCCCTCCCAGGTCCGGCCGGGCCGCAGGACTGCCCGGTCGACCGATGCCGGGCGCACCACCTCAGCACGACCGTCGTCCCTGTCCGAGACAGACGACAGGAGACGGTCATGGCCATTCGTTACCCGAACCCCGCGCTCGAGGCGGAGCTCGCCTACCGGCAGGAGCGGATCGCCGAGTCCTTCCGCCAGGGCAGCCGCCGCGGCTCGTGGCGGTCCCGGCGCCGGAACGCGCAGCAGAGCTGACGGCGCCGGCTCCGCGCACGGTGGTGGCCGGTTCCGTCGGCTGCCCGTGCCACGATCGGCCCGTGCCACGCTGGGACGACTGCCCGCTGGTGGGCCGGGACGACGAGCTCGCCCGGCTGGTGGCGCACGTCCGGCGCGCGGCGGTGGGACGACCGTCGGCGGCGCTGCTCGCCGGTGACGCCGGCGTGGGCAAGACGCGGCTGCTCGACGAGCTGGCCCGCCGGGCCACCGACGACGGGGTCCGCGTCCTCGTCGGGCACTGCGTCGACCTCGGCGAGGTCGGGCTTCCCTACCTGCCGTTCGTCGACCTGCTGCGCCCGCTCACCGCCGACGCCGAGGAGGCCCTCGAGCGGCACCCGCTGCTGGCCGGTCTGCTCGCCGGGCGTCCCGACGTGTCGGTCGTGCAGACCGGTGAGCCCGCCGACCTCGGGCGGCCGCTGCTGAACCGGGCCGCCGCCGGCCGCCCGGTCGACGACGGCCGCCTCCAGCTGTTCGAGTCGGTCGCGGCCGTGCTCGGCGAGCTGGCGCAGTCCCGGCCGGTGCTCGTCGTGCTGGAGGACCTGCACTGGGCCGACCGGTCCAGCCGCGACCTGCTGCGCTACCTGCTGGCCCGGCTGGTCGACGAGCGCGTCGCCGTCGTCGGCTCCTACCGCGCGGACGACCTGCACCGGCGGCACCCGCTGCGGCCGCTGCTGGCCGAGCTGGTGCGGCTGCCCGGCGTCGAGCGGCTCGCGCTGGGCCCGCTGCCCGACGCCAAGGTCGACGAGCTGGTCCGCCACCGCGCCGCGGCGCTCGGGGGCGTGCCCGACCGCACCGTCGAGGACGTCGTCGCCCGCGCCGAGGGCAACGCGTTCTACGCCGAGGAGCTGCTGACCGCCCGGCTGGAGGGCGACGCCCTGCCGCTGGTCCTCACCGACGTGCTCCTGTCCCGCGTCGAGCAGCTCGCCCCCGCGGCCCAGCAGGTGCTGCGGGTGGCGGCCGTGGCCGGGCGCTCGGTGCGGCACGACCTGGTGGCGGCGGTCGGCGGCCAGTCCCCGGCGGAGCTGGAGCAGGCGCTCGCCGAGGCGGTGCACCACCACCTGCTCGTCGTCTCCGGTGACGGGCGCTACCGCTTCCGGCACGCGCTGCTGCGCGAGGCGGTCCTCGCCGACCTGCTCCCCGGCGAGCGGGTGCGGCTGCACGGCGCGGTCCTCGCCTACCTCGCCGGGCACCCGGCCGCCGGCACCGCCGCCGAGCGGGCCCACCACGCCCGGGAGAGCAACGACCTCCCCGGGGCGCTGAGCGCGTCGCTGGAGGCGGCCGCGGAGGCGCACCGGGTCGGCGCCCCGGCGGAGCGGCTGCAGCACCTCGAGGCCGCGCTCGCCCTCTGGCCGGTCGTGCCCGACGCGGCCGAGCGGGCCGGCCGGGCGCAGTGGGCCCTGCTGCTCGACACCGCGGCGGCGGCCCGGGCGGTCGGTGAGCACCACCGCGCGGTCGCGCTGCTGCGGGCGGCGCAGGACCTGCTCGGCCCGGACGGCGACCCGGTGGCCCGGGCCCGGGTGCACTACACGCTCGCCCAGGCGCTCACCCGGATCGAGGACCAGGCGGCCGCCTACCGGGAGAGCAGCGCCGCGATGGCGCTGGTGCCGGCTGATCCACCGTCCCCGGTGCGCACCTGGGCGGCCACCGTTCACGCGCGCAAGAGCTACGACACCGGCCGGCGGGCCGAGGCGGACGCGGCGGCGGAGGAGGCCCTGGCCGCGGCCGACGCCCTCGGCCTGGACAGCGCGTGGTCGGACACCGCCGTCTCGCTGGCCTGGATGCGCGACGCCGACGACCTCGGGAAGGTGCGGGCCCGGCTCGACGAGGCCCTGGTGCGCGCCCAGCGCTCAGGGGACCCCGACGTGGAGATGCGGGTGCTGTTCAACCTGGGCAACGTCGTCTACGAGGACGGCGACGTCGCCGGCACGCTCGCCTGGACGTCGCAAGGGCTGGAGCGGGCCCGCGGGCTGGGCATCGAGTGGTCCTTCTACGCCGCCGAGCTGCGCCACCTCGACGTCGTCGCCCGCTACGTGGCCGGCGACTGGGACGGCAGCCTCGAGGTCGCCGACCAGCTGGCCCGGGTGCCGGAGATGGCCGCGCACGTGCGCGCCGACGGGCTGATGGTGCTGGTCGGGCGCGGCGACCCGAGCGCCCGGGACCGGCTCGCCTGGGCGCAGGGGCTGGCCGCCCGGCTGGACTCGCACGGGCTCCTGCTGCTGGCCACCGCCGCCGCGGCGGTCGACCTGGCCGCCGACGACGGCGACCCGGAGACCGCGCTGGCGGTCACCGACGAGGCCGTCCGGCGGATCGCGGCCATCTGGGACGACGACCGGCTGGCCACCGTCCGGCTGGTCGCGTCGGCGCTGTCCGCGGTCGCCGACGCCGCCGCGGCCGCCCGGCTGGTGGGGGACACCGCCACGGCCGAGGAGTGGGTGCGCCGGGCCGGGCCGCTGATCGGGTCCGCCCGCGAGGCGGCCGAGCTGTACCGGCGCGCGGTGGGGGAGATGGGCGTGGAGGGCCGGGCCTGGGTCGCCCGGCTGGACGCCGAGGAGGCGCGGCTGGGCGGCTGCGCCGCGCCGGAGCTGTGGCGCGCCGCCGTCGACGCGTTCGGCTACGGCCACGTGTACGAGCAGGCCCGCTCACGAGCTCGGCTCGCCGAGGCGCTGCTGGCCACCGACGACCGCGAGGCCGCCGCCGCCGAGCTGAAGGCGGCGCACGAGGTGGCGGTGCGGCTGGGTGCTGCGCCGCTGCGCACCCGGCTGGAGGCGCTGGCCCGGCGCGGGCGGCTCGACGCGGGGCTGCCCGGCGTACGGCCGGCCGACCCCTCCGCCGTGTTCACCCCGCGGGAGCGGGAGGTGCTGCGGCTGGTGGCGCAGGGCCGCACCAACCGGCAGATCGGCGCGGAGCTGTTCATCAGCGAGAAGACGGCCAGCGTGCACGTCAGCAACATCCTGGCGAAGCTCGCGGCCGGCTCCCGCACCGAGGCGGTCGCCATCGCCGCCGCCCGCGGCCTGCTCACCTGACCGCCCCGGCGTCCGGCGCTGCCCGGCCGATCTCCATGACGCGAGGCCCCGAGCCCGCCTTTCCTCCAGCAGCAGCGCCTCCCACCGCTCGAGGTGCACGAGCAGCTCGTGCTGCACCCGGATGACCGTGCGGAGCTCACGGCGGGTCAGCAGTTCCGGCGGGAGCACGGCCAGGTAGCGCTCACGTCTCGGCAGGGCTGCGATCAGTTCGATGTACGCGTCCACGGCCCCGACCCTGGCTGCGGCGAGGCGACGCGGCGGGCGCATCGACCGACCTGTGGAGGGACGCGGTGCTGGGGACGCCGTGGCGCGGAACTGTCATCCGTCTGTGCCTGGACCGCCACCGTGGCCGGCGTCCCGCCGAGTGAGCACTTGATGTCGCCGACGTTCCCGGACACGCCGCGCGGGACGACCGCAACTGCTCAGTCGGCCGCCGAGCGCGGGCCCGGCCCTCAGAGCATGGTGCGGAGGCGCTCGCGGCGGGCGCGCAGCACGTCCACCGACGCGGACGCCGACGGCGGGCCGGGCACCGACTTCCGCAGCTGGGTGTGCACCACCGCCTGCGGCGTCGACGTCTTCGCCGAGACCCGGTTGACCAGCCGGTTGACCTCCCGGCGCAGCTCCGCGGCGTCGCGCCACGAGCGGCCGGCGTCGTCCTCGTCCGGGTGGTCCTGCACGAGCATCAGGCCGTCGTCCTCGTCCGGCATCCGCCGGGCGGCCTCGACCCGCAGGCGCAGCTCGTCGTCGCGCTTGGCGAGCAGCGAGGCGGTCTGCTCGGGGGTGAGCAGGCCCGGGATCCCGAGGAACTCCTCCTCCTCGATCCCCAGCGACACGGCGGCCGGGCGCCCCTCGCCGGTGTGCGCCGTCCCGCCGTGCAGGACGTGGGCGAACCGCGCGTCGGCCTCCAGCGCCTCCCACTCCTTGGCCGCCCCCTCGCGGGGCTCCCGTGGCGGAAGGTCCAGCGCCTCCAGCTCCTCGTCGGGCTGGCTCTTCGGCGGGGGCAGGACGTGGTTGCGCTGCTCCTCCATCGAGGCGGCCAGCGTGAGCAGCGGCCGCACCGCGGGGAGGAACACCGTCGCCGTCTCGTGCGCCGCGCGGGCGCGCACCACGCGGCCGACGGCCTGCGCGAAGAACAGCGGCGTGCGGTAGGAGGTCATCCAGGCCAGGACGGCGGCCCGGGGGACGTCGACGCCCTCGGAGACCATGCGCACGCAGACCGCGATCCGGGCGCCGCCGACGTTGAACTTCTCGATCTTCTTCGAGGCCTTCGGGTCGTCGGAGAGGATCAGCTCCGGCGCCTTCCCGGTGACCCGGCGGACGATCTTGGCGTACTCGCGGGCGTCGTCCTGGTCGCTGGCCAGCACCAGGCCGGCGGCGTCGGGCATGCCGCCCTCCTCGCGCAGGTGCGTGATCCGGTCGTCCATCGCCGCGATGACGTGCGGCACCCACTGGCCCTTGGGGTCCAGCGCGGTGCGCCAGGCCTGCATCTCCACCGAGCGGGTGCCGGCCTCCGACAGCGAGGCGGCGACCACCTCACCGGCGGAGTTCCGCCAGCGGGACGTGCCGGTGTAGGCGGCGAAGACGACCGGGCGGACGACGCTGTCGGCCAGCGCCTCCTTGTAGCCGTAGGTGAAGTCGGCGACGCTCATCAGCCCGGCCAGGCCCTGGTTGTCACTGCCCTCGAACCCGTCCTCGACGTACTTCACGAACGGGATGCGCTCGTCGGCCTTGGTGCGGAACGGCGTCCCGGTCAGGCACAGCCGGCGGGCCGCGCGGCCGTAGGCCTCCCCGACCGCCTCGCCCCAGGAAAGGCCGTCGCCGGCGTGGTGCACCTCGTCCAGGATGACCAGCGTCTTGACGGCCGTGGCACGGGCGGCGTGCAGCATCGGCTTGCCGGCCACCTGCGCGTAGGTGGTCACGTAGCCCTGGGTGCCGGCGCGCACCGGGCCGACGGCGTTGGTGAGCCCGGGGTCGAGCACGATCCCCACCCGGTCGGCCGCGTCGGCCCACTGCAGCCGCAGGTGGTCGGTCGGGCAGACGACGACCACCCGCGCCACCTCGCGCCGGGACAGCAGCCGCGCAGCCAGGGTCAGCGCGAACGTCGTCTTGCCGGCGCCGGGGGTCGCGGTGACGAGGAAGTCCTTCGGGGAGGTCTCCTCGTACTGCTCCAACGCGGCCTGCTGCCAGGCTCGGAGTGGACGGCTGGATGTCTGCGGGGCCGGTGCCTCCGCGCGTGCTGCAGTCGCCATGTCGGGGCTCATTCTGGACGGCGGGAGGACAACACGCCCAACCGGCCACCTGCCGCGCGCCCCGCCCAGGACGGCGTATAGGGCACTGGAGCGACGCGCTGACCTGCGGGTTCGTTCGAGCGACAGCCGGGTGTGGTCCTCGTCATGCTCGGGGGAGGACCGCCCCGTCACGTCACCCGGGTCCCGCCGTCCCCAGTCGTCCCGGAGCGCTCACAGCACCTCGGGTTCACAGCACCTTGGACAGGAACCCCCGGGTCCGCTCGTGCTGCGGGTCGCTGAGCACCTGCCGGGGGTCGCCGGCCTCCACCACGACGCCGTCGTCCATGAAGACGAGCGTGTCGCCCACCTCCCGGGCGAAGCCCATCTCGTGCGTGACCACGACCATCGTCATGCCGTCGGCCGCCAGGCCGCGCATCACGTCGAGGACCTCGCCGACGAGCTCCGGGTCCAGCGCCGAGGTGGGCTCGTCGAACAGCATCAGCTTGGGCTCCATCGCCAGCGCACGGGCGATCGCCACCCGCTGCTGCTGGCCGCCGGAGAGCTGGTTCGGGTAGTTGTGCACCCGGTCGCCGAGCCCGACCCGCTCGAGCAGCTCGGCGCCCCGGGCCCGGGCGGCGTCCTTGGCCAGGCCCTTCACCCGCATCGGCGCCTCGACGACGTTCTCCAGCGCCGTCATGTGCGGGAAGAGGTGGAAGCGCTGGAACACCATGCCGATGTCCCGGCGCTGCGCGGCGACCGCCCGCTCGGGCAGCTCGTGCAGCTTGCCGCCCTGCTCGCGGTAGCCGACCAGGTTGCCGTCGACCCAGAGCCGGCCGGCGTCGATCTTCTCCAGGTGGTTGATGCACCGCAGGAAGGTCGACTTCCCCGACCCGGAGGGCCCGATGACGCACATGACCTCGCGGGGGGCGACCTCCAGGTCGATGCCCTTGAGCACCTCGACGTGCCCGAAGCGCTTGTGCACCGCCTCGGCCCTGACCATCGCCCGGCCGGCGCCGCCGGCCGCGTCGGTGCTCACTGGCTGCCCCCGACCTCTCGGGCCCGGCGCGCGGCCCGCTGCGCGCGGGTCTCCCGCACGCCGAAGCCGCGGCTGAACCGCTTCTCCAGGAAGTACTGGCCCAGCATCAGCACGCTGGCCAGCGCCGCGTACCAGAGGATCGAGGCCACGGCCATCGGGATGATCTGGAAGGTGCGGCTGCCGATGGCGCGCAGCTGGAAGTTGAGCTCGGTGGTCACCGGCACCGCGATGAGCAGCGAGGTGTCCTTGAGCATCGCGATCGTCTCGTTGCCGGTCGGCGGGATGATCACGCGCATCGCCTGGGGCAGCACGATGCGGCGCAGCGTGGTGCTGCGGTTCATCCCGAGCGCGCTGGCCGCCTCGGCCTGCCCCGGGTCGACCGACTGGATGCCGGCCCGCACGATCTCGGCCATGTAGGCGCCCTCGGACAGTGCCAGCCCGAGCAGCCCGGCGGTGAAGCCGGTGAAGATCTGGTTGCCGTTCAGCCCGAGGAAGCGCAGATCGCCGCTGAACCCGAACAGGTCCATCAGCTGCCGGTCGAAGGGGAAGCCGAGCTCGTAGGTGGCGTAGAGCGCGCCGAGGTTGGCCACGAAGAACAGCAGCACGATGCGCGGGATGGCGCGGAAGAACCAGACGTAGACCCAGGCCGCGCCGGAGACCACCGGGTTCGGCGACAGCCGCATCACGGCCAGGACGACGCCGAGCAGGACGCCGAGCACCATGGCCAGCACGGTCATGAGCAGCGTCGTCCGGGCGCCGCGCAGCACCGGCGGGCTGAACATGTTGTCGACCATGAACTGCCACTGGAAGACCGGGTTGGTCGCCAGCATGTGCACGAACATGGCGACCAGCACCGTGATCACCGCGGCGGCGACCCACCGGCCGGGGTGCCGGACCGGCACCGCCCGGATCTGCTCGGGTGGTGCCGGTCGTGTCGGCGCGTCGGTGGCCATCAGCCGACGGTGGGGTTCACCGCCGGGGCGTCGATGGCGCCGCCCTCGACCCCCCAGTTTTCCAGCACCTGCTGGTAGCTGCCGTCCTCGACCAGCGCGGTGACGGCGTCGGCGAGCGCCTGGGCGAAGTCGGTCTGGTCCTGGGGGACGACGTAGCCGTAGGGCGCCGCGTCGTACACGTCGCCGAGCAGCTCGAGCTGGCCGTTGGTCTGCTGGACCGCGTAGGCCATCACCGGGGAGTCGGCGAGCACCGCGACGTCCTTGCCGGACACGACCGCGGCGGTGGCCTGGTCCTGGCCCTCGTACTGGTCGATGGTGATCGCCGGGTCGCCGGCGGCCTCGCAGGCCTCGGACCGGGCGGTGATGTCGTCGACCTGCACGGTGCCCCTCTGCACCGCGATCGACAGGCCACAGGCGTCGTCCGGGTCCACGCCCTCGGGGTTGCCGGCCTTCGTCGCCCACTGCGTGCCGGCGTTGAAGTAGCTGATCATGGTGGCCTGCGCCAGCCGGTCGGGGTTGATGGTGAAGGAGGAGACGCCGACCTCGTACCGGCCCGAGCCGACGCCGGCGATGATCGAGTCGAACGGGGCCGTCTGGAACTCCGCTTCCAGCCCGAGCTTCGCGGCGACGAGGCTGAACAGGTCGACGTCGAAGCCGACGATCGTGGAGCCGTCCTCGGCCAGGAACTCGCTCGGCGCGTAGGTCGAGTCGGTGCCCACGGTGATGACGCCGTCGGACGAGATGTCCGCGGGCACCCGGTCGGCCAGCGCCTGGTCGACCTCGACGCCGGGCAGCGACGAGGCGGCGGCGCTCGCGCCGGTGTCCTCGGCCGCGCTGCCGCCGGTGTCGGAGGTGCCGCCGCCGCAACCGGTGACCGCGAGCGCGGTGCTCGTCAGGGCCACCGCGGCGACGGCCACGCGGCGGATCGGGCTTCTGGTGCGCACGGGAACTCCTCACTGGGGGATCGATCACGCTGATCTTCTCCTGCCCACCTGCCCTGTGGTCCACCCGGTCGTCCCGCGGGCTGCCCGCGGGCCCGGCGCGCCTGCCGGGCGCCGAACTGCCGGCGGCCGGATCTCGTCGTAGGCTGGGCGCGGCTCCTCGACCAGGAGGCCAGTCCGGCCCGGCGGCCAGCGGGACACCCCCCGCGCTCCGCGCCGTCCCTCCCTCAGCTCGTCCAGCCTCCTGGAGCTCCCGTGTCCTCCGCCGTCCTGTCCCAGCCCGTTCCTGCCCTCGCCCAGCGGCTCAGCGGCGTGGCCAGCTCCCCGGTCCGTGAGCTGCTCGCGCTGCTCGACCGCCCCGGGGTCATCTCCTTCGCCGGCGGGCTGCCCGCCCCCGAGCTGTTCGACCTCGACGGGGTGCGCGCCGCCTACGACCGGGTGCTGTGGGGGCCGCACGCGCGCCGCGCGCTGCAGTACGCCCCGACCGAGGGCGACCGCGACCTGCGGGCGCGGGTCGCCGCGCGGCTGACCGCCCGCGGTGTGCTCACCACCGTCGACGACCTGCTGGTCACCTCCGGCTCGCAGCAGGCGCTCACCCTCGTCGCCACCGCGCTGCTCGACCCGGGCGCGGTCGTCCTGGTCGAGGACCCGACGTACCTGGCCGCGCTGCAGTGCTTCCAGCTCGCCGGTGCCCGGGTCGTCCCCGTGCCCACCGACGAGGAGGGGATGGACCCGGCGGCGCTCGCCGACGCGCTGCGCCGGGAGCGGCCGGCGCTGGTCTACCTGGTGCCCACCTTCGCCAACCCGACCGGGCGCACGATGCCCGAGCAGCGGCGGGCCGAGCTGGTGGAGGTCACCGCCCGGCACGGGGTGTGGGTCGTGGAGGACGACCCGTACGGCGAGCTGCGCTACCGCGGCGCCCCGGTCGCCCCGCTGGCCGCGCACCCGGGCGCCGACGTGCACGTGCTGCACCTGGGCAGCTTCTCCAAGATCGCCGCGCCGGGGCTGCGGCTGGGCTGGCTGCGGGCGCCGTCCTCGGTGCTGCCGGCGCTCACCGTCGCCAAGCAGGCCGCGGACCTGCACACCTCCACGATCGACCAGGCCGCCGCCGCGGCCTGGCTCGCCGAGACCGACGTCGAGGCGCACGTGCTGCGGCTGTGCTCGGCTTACCGGCAGCGGCGGGACGCGATGGTGCGGGCGCTGCCGGAGGTGCTGCCGCCGGGGAGCAGCTGGACCGACCCGGACGGCGGGATGTTCGTCTGGGCGCGGCTGCCCGGGAACCCCGACACGGCGGAGCTGCTGCGCCGGGCGCTGAGCGCGGACGTCGCGTTCGTGCCCGGTGCCGCCTTCTACGCGGGCACGCCGGACCGGTCGACGCTGCGGCTGTCGTTCACCACGCACACGCCCGAGCGGATCGGCGACGGCCTGGCCCGGCTCGCCCGCGTGCTGCGCGACTGAGCCGTCGGGGGGCCAGGTCGGCTGACATGGCCCCCCGCGCGCCATCAATCGGCGGGCTCGTCCACCCAGCCGGGGCCGTTGACCTCGCCGGGGCCGGCCAGGTCCGCGGCGTCGACGATCGTGTACGCGTAGCCCTGCTCGGCGAGGAAGCGCTGCCGGTGGGCGGCGTACTCGGCGTCGAGGGTGTCGCGGCTGACCACGGTGTAGAAGTGCGCCTGCCGGCCGTCGGCCTTGGGCCGCAGCACCCGGCCGAGCCGCTGGGCCTCCTCCTGCCGTGACCCGAAGGTGCCCGACACCTGGACGGCGACGGCGGCCTCGGGCAGGTCGATGGAGAAGTTGGCGACCTTGGAGACGACGAGGGTCTTGACCTCGCCGGCGCGGAACGCGTCGAACAGCTTCTCCCGCTCCTTGTTGGTGGTCGACCCCTGGATCACCGGCGCGTCCAGCGCCCGGCCGAGCTCGTCGAGCTGGTCGAGGTACGCGCCGATCACCAGCTTCTGCTCGTCGGGGTGGCGGTCCAGCACCCGGCGGATCACCGGCAGCTTGGACGCCGCGGTGGCCGCGATCCGGTACCGCTCCTCGGGCTCGGCGACCGCGTAGGTCATCCGCTCCTCGTCGTCCAGCGCGACCCGCACCTCGACGCACTCGGCCGGGGCGATGTGGCCCTGCGCCTCGATGTCGCGCCACGGGGCGTCGTACCGCTTGGGCCCGATGAGGGAGAAGACGTCGTCCTCCCGGCCGTCCTCGCGCACCAGCGTGGCCGTCAGGCCCAGCCGGCGGCGGGACTGCAGGTCGGCGGTGAGCCGGAAGATCGGCGCGGGGAGCAGGTGGACCTCGTCGTAGACGATCAGGCCCCAGTCCTGGGCGTCGAACAGGTCCAGGTGCCGGTACTCGCCCTTCCGGCGGGTGGTGATCACCTGGTAGGTGGCGATGGTGACCGGGCGGATCTCCTTGCGCTCGCCGGAGTACTCGCCGATCTCGTCCTCGGTCAGCGTGGTGCGGGCGATGAGCTCGCGCTTCCACTGCCGCCCGGACACGGTGTTGGTGACCAGGATCAGCGTGGTGGCCTTGGCCTCGGCCATCGCGGCCGCGCCGACCAGCGTCTTGCCCGCGCCGCAGGGGAGGACGACGACGCCCGAGCCGCCGGCCCAGAAGCCCTCGACCGCCTGCTGCTGGTAGTCCCGTAGGTGCCAGCTGTCCTGCTCCAGGGCGATCGGGTGCGCCTGGCCGTCGACGTACCCGGCGAGGTCCTCGGCCGGCCAGCCGACCTTCAGCAGAGCCTGCTTGAGCCGGCCGCGCTCGGACGGGTGCACGACGACCGAGTCCCCGTCGATCCGCGCGCCCAGCATCGGTGTCACCCGCTTGCTGCGGACGACCTCCTCCAGCACCGCGCGGTCGCTGCTCGTGAGCACCAGCCCGTGCACCGGGTGGTTGGCCAGGGTCAGCCGGCCGTAGCGGTCCATCGTGTCGGCGACGTCGACCAGCAGCGCGTGCGGCACCGGGTAGCGCGAGTAGCGGACCAGCGCGTCGACCACCTGCTCGGCGTCGTGCCCGGCGGCGCGGGCGTTCCACAGCGCGAGCGGCGTCACCCGGTAGGTGTGCACGTGCTCGGGGGAGCGCTCCAGCTCGGCGAACGGGGCGATCGCCGCCCGGCACTCCTTGGCCAGCGGGTGGTCGACCTCGAGCAGCAGGGTCTTGTCCGACTGGACGATGAGGGGGCCGTCGCTCACGCGCATGCATCCTTCGGTTCGGGGACTCCGGCGCAGACGAGGCGCCGGGACTGTCCAAGGTAACGCCGCCGGGCCACTGGTCCTTCCGAATGGGGACACGTCGACGACTGCGGATAGCGCGAGTCAGAAGGGCGGAACGTCGTCCGCGGGCGGGGCCGGTGGTGGTTCGGGTCCGGCCGGTGATCCGTGGGGCCGGGGGCGCTGGCCTGGTGGTCGGGTGGTGCGGGTGACGCCGGAGGGGGTGGTGACGTGCAGGGTGCCGTCGGGGTCCATCCGGAAGCGCCAGCCTGGGGCGAAGTCGAAGGACCCCCGTGCCCCCCATCACTCGCGAGCTCGCGGCGGGACCCTGCACGGGGGCCGGTGGGCGGTGACGTGGTCGAGGTCGGCCCAGCCGACCCGCTGCCCGCAGTTGGAGAAGCGGCAGCGCCGGTCCCGGGTGGTCACGAACGCCCGCTGCCGCTCGGGGGGGTGTAGGCCTCGGTCGGCGGAGGCGGGCCGGCCACGCGGCAGCCGCACTCGCCGTCGGGGTGTGCCCGGCAGCCGCGGCGGGCCAGCCGGGTGAGCTCGGCGGGAGTGAGGGTGGCCAGCAGCTGCCCGTCCGGGCCGGTGACCGCGTAGCGCAGCGTGCCGCCCTCCGGTGCGGCCAGGCCCAGCGCGCCGACCCGGGCGAGCAGGTCGCGCAGGTGGGCGGCGGTGATCGGCAGCCCACCCAGCTCACCCGGGGCGCTGCTGCCGCCCTC